>CAZHTI010000001.1:0-5534 GCA_964535755.1 uncultured Salinisphaerales bacterium
GGCTCGGTGCCCTCAGGCCGCAGCTCCAGCACCACGCGCGCGACCTCGGGGATGACGTCACCCGCACGGCGCACGACGACGGTATCGCCCACCCGCACGTCTTTGCGCGCCACTTCGTCCATGTTGTGCAAGGTGGCATTGCTCACCGTCGCACCACCGACGAACACCGGCGCCAAGCGGGCCACCGGCGTCACCGCACCGGTGCGGCCAATCTGGAACTCCACCGCCTGCACCGTTGTGGTGGCTTCCTCCGCCGGATATTTGTGCGCCACCGCCCAGCGCGGCGCGCGGGATTGGAAGCCCAGCTCCTCGCGCGCAGCGAGGCTATTCAACTTGTAGACGACGCCGTCGATGTCGAACGGCAGTGCGCTGCGCTGTGCACCCAAGCGGCGGTAGTAATCCAGGCAGCCGTCCACGCCTTGCACCGTTTCAACCAATGGCGAGACGGGCAAGCCCCAAGCCTTGAGCTGGGCAAGCACCTCGCTGTGCTTGGCGGGCAGCACCCAGCCCTGCGACTGGCCGAGCAAATAGGCGTAGAACGCCAGTGGCCGCTGCGCGGTGATTTTTGGGTCGAGCTGCCTGAGGCTGCCTGCTGCTGCATTGCGCGGATTGACGTAGCGCTTCTCGCCGCGTGCTTCGGCGTCGGCATTAAGGCGGGCAAAACCCTCATGTGGCAGGAACACCTCACCGCGCACTTCCAGCAGCGGCGGAATGTCCGTGCCACCGAGCCGCAGCGGAATGCTGCGGATGGTGCGTAGGTTCTCGCTGACATCCTCACCGGTGCTGCCATCACCACGCGTGGCACCGCGCACGAGCACACCGTCTTGATAGATGAGCGCCACCGCGAGGCCATCAAACTTGGGCTCGGCGACGTATTCGAGTGCTACCTGCTCACTGGCCAGGCCTAAGCCCTCGCGCGCACGGCGGTCGAAGTCCTGCACGTCGCCGTCTAGGAACGCGTTGTTGAGCGAGAGCATCGGCAGCGCGTGCGTGTGTGGTGCGAAGGCAGCGAGTGCCGCGCCACCGACGCGCAGGGTGGGTGAATCGGGCGTGCGCAATGCTGGGTTTGCGGCCTCAATCGCCTGCAACTCGCGGAACAGACTGTCGTACTCGGCGTCGCTGACGGTCGGCGCATCGAGCGAGTAATAGCTGTGATTGTGCTGGGCGAGTTGCTGGCGCAGTGCTTGCGCGCGTGCTGCCAAAACGGTGCTGGCCATGCGTCCCTCGAATGGTTGAGCAGGTGCGCTGCGATCCAGCGCTTAAGGCCGCCTTATGCCGCGGAGGGGTTCTCCCGAATCCAGTCCTCGACATCTGCCTCTAACTGCGCAAGCACGGTGGGCGTCAGCGGGCGCTTTTTGCCGTCCAGAACTTCCGCATTCAAGGAGCGGGCTAAGGACTGCGCGGTGGCGACAAACTCTCTAAATGCGGTCATCGCCGGCAGCGGGCCGGGCAGCGTCATAAACACTGAGAGGCCTGGCGTACTAAAGCGCACGGCATCGGCAGGGTTCAGCGTTCCGGGCTTGAGCAGGCCGGCGACGCTAAACACCGGCTCGCCATCGGCAATCCGGTGGTAGATCTCACCCGCACCAAATTGCAGGCCGTGGCCCTTGAGCGCCATGTGGATCTTCATGCCCAGGATGTGCGTGCCTTCGCGTTCGGCGAGCAGCAAGACGATGCCCTTAGGTGGGACAGCCGCTTGTGGCGGCGCAGGGTTGGGTAGGCCGTCGAGCGTCGGCCCCTCGCCGGGGCGTACTGGGCGTGGCTTGCCGACGCCAAATTCGTCGAACTGAGCCCCGCTGAACATATCCAACTGCTGGCCGCCCTTGCCGCCTAGGCGCAGGCCATCGCCGACATCGCCACCAGCGTTCCAGTCCTTGAGGTCATTGGACTTCCGGCGGCTGACCCAATAAATCGCCAAGGCGGCGGCGAGGCCGACAACGAGCAAAGCCAATTGCAGTGGGGACATGGGTCAGGTTGAACGGTTTTAAGGCGCTGGCGGCGCAGGGTCTTGGGCGTTGTCGGAACCGGTCAACTGCACCGCTTGTTCGACATCCACGCTCACCAGTCGGCTGACACCCGGTTCAAGCATGGTTACCCCGTGCAACTGCTTCGCCAACTCCATCGTGATCTTATTGTGGGTAATGATAATGAATTGAACACCTTGCGACATTTCGCGGACGATTTCGCAGAATCTCCCGACGTTGGCGTCATCTAAAGGCGCATCCACCTCATCCATCAGGCAGAACGGCGCGGGGTTGAGCTGGAACAATGCCAGCAGCAAAGCCACGGCGGTCATGGCTTTTTCGCCCCCTGACAGCAATTGAATCGTTGAGTTGCGCTTGCCCGGAGGGCGCGCCATCACCCGCACACCGGTGTCGAGCAAACTCTCGCCAGTGAGCTCCAGATACGCCTCGCCACCACCGAATAACTTGGGGAAGCGGTCCATAAACACGGTGTTGACCTTGTCAAAGGTCGCTTTGAACAGCTCTCGCGTCTCACCATCGATCTTCGCCATGGCCGATTCGAGAGTATCCAGCGCGCTGGCTAAGTCTTGGTGCTGAGCCTCCAGATAACCACCGCGCTCGCGGGTTTCTTCTAGCTCTTGGATCGACGCCAAGTTGATCGCGCCTAAGCGTTCAATTCGGCGGCTGACGGTCACGAGTTTTTCCTCCCAGCCAGCAAGCTCAGCGCCTTCCGGCAAGCCAGCTTGCAGCTCCTCGCGGGTGAAGCCGGTTTCGGTGACTTGCTCAACCAAGGCACTGGTGCGGGCCTTATCGCCCTCCGCCTGGAGCAACGACTGCTGCACCGCCTCGCGGCCCGCATCGAGTGCGGCGGCAGCGGCATGGGCTGCGGTTTGCGCCGCAGCCAGCTGCTTCTCAGCGGCGATTAAGCGCTCGCGGGCTAGGCGCAAGCCCTCACGCGCCGCCTGTAGGCCGACGCGCGCGGCTTCGACTTCCGCCGCGTTCTGAGTGACCGGGGCGTCCAGTGCGCCCGCCTCATGCTGCTGTGCGGCTTGCGCCTCGGCGAGGCTCGCGATGCGGCTGGCTAGCTCGGCAAGGGTCTGTTGTAGGGCGGTGAGCGCGCTCTGCTGACCCGCTTGGCGTAGCTGCACGGCATTGCGCTGCTGGGCCGCCTGTAACAGCGTGCTGCGCGCGCGCGCAACGGCATCACGCGCACGCGCTTGCTGTAGCTGTAGTTCTTGGCGCTCGGCTTTCAGCGCATTGGCTTCGGCCTCCAGCGCGGTTAGTCGCTCACGCGCACCAGCAAGTTCCTGCGCCTGCTGCTGTTGCTGCTCGGCGAGTGTTTTTAACTCCTGCGCTAAAGCCGCTGCGCGACCCTGCACCTGCTCCAAGCGCACGGCCTGCGCCTGCTTGAAGGCCATGCGCTGCGCCTGCCGCTGGCGTTGCTGATCGGCCTTGCCGGCATGGTCGCGGCGCTCCAGCTCTAGGCTCTGCTGTTGCTGGCGCAAGGCGTTGGCCTCCGCTTCTTGCTGCTGAACAGCCGCTGCCAAGGTTTCGATCTGCGCTTTGAGCTGCTTGATGAGCACCTCGCGCGCGAGCACCCCACCCTGCCCGTCGCCGGTCTTGGGCCAGCGCCGCCAGCCACGGCCCAGCCAGCGGCCATCCGGCAACACCACGGATTCACCCGCAAGCAATTGCGGCAGACGTTGCTCCGCCTCCTGCTCATCGGCAGCGACAAAGATGCCGTGCAGAAACTCCATCACCGCCTGCGGGCCACGGACGTGGTGCGATAGGCGCTCTGGGGTGGAATGTGGCTCGCCGGTCGCGGCATCAACGCTACTGGCACCCGCTTTAGGCCCAGCACCCATGGGGCTTTGCAGCGCGGCCACCGGCGCTTGCAGCAGGCCGCTGAGTACATGCTCTAGTGCAGCCTCCCAGCCCTTCGCCGCCTGCAAGACCCCCGCAAGCCTAGGTGCGGCATGCAGGTTGCGGCCTTTGAGCCATTGGTTGAGGTCGGCATCGTCCTGCCGGAGTGCCGCTTGCTGTAGGGTTTCTAATGAGGCCAAGCGGCCCTTGGCGGACTGCAATCCCTGACGATTTTCGTGCAGGCTGGCTTCGAGCGCGGCGCGGGTTTCACGCAGTTGCGTGAGAGCGGCGTCCACCTCGGCGACGCGACTTTGGCTCGCGCTCAGTTCCGCCAGCAGGCGCTGCAACTCGGCCTCGACGTCGGACAGGCTGGACTGAATCGGCTCTGCATTGAGCGTGGCGTGCTCTTGCTGCAAGCGCTTGCTGCGCTCCTCCAACATGAAGCGGGCGCGGTCTAGCTGCTGGACGCGCACGCGCTCGCCTTCGACCTGACTCAGAGGTGCTTCGGAGCGCTGTAAGTGCTCGTTCCAGCGCTGTTGCTCGGCGGTTGCATCGCCCTCGGCTTTACTCACTGCCGCAGTCGCATCGCCCTCGGAGGCTTGAGCTTGCTCGGTCTGGCTGCTGAGCTGGGAGAGCTCGGCTTGGAGGGCAACTGAGCGCGCAGTCTCGCGCTGCTCACGGGTTTGCAGCTCCGCCAACTGGCGGCTCAACTGCTCTAGCTCACGGGCTTTTAGGCTTTGCAGCTCGCGCGCGTGCTTGAGCGATTGCTCATGCCTTGCCTGTAAGCCTTCCGCCTCGTAGACCTTGTTCTGCTCTTGATTGAGCAAGTCCTGCTGCTCACGCAGCACCACTTCAGCCTGCGTGCGGGCTTCTGCCGTGCTGACCGTCGCGGCTTTTTGCTGCTCTAGGCTGGTTTGCGCGCTCTCGACCGCCGCTTGATTACTGCTCTGTTGCGCTTCCAGCACCATCACCCGAAGCGCCAAGATTTCCGCCTTCAATCGCCGCTCGGAGACTTTCAGCTCCTTGTACTTCTCGGCGTTTGCGGCTTGCTTAGTGAGCACCTCGACCCGAGTCGTGACCTCGCTGCGCAGGTCGTTCAGGCGGCTGAGGTTTTCGCGCGTCTGCCGGATCCGGCTCTCGGTCTCTTTGCGGCGCTCTTTGTATTTGCTGATGCCAGCGGCTTCTTCCAGCCACTGGCGTAGCTCATCGGGCTTGGCCTCAACCATGCGGCTGACCATACCCTGCTCGATGATTGCGTACTGGTTCTTGCCACCCAAGCCAGTGCCTAAGAACAAATCCGTCACATCCCGCTTCAGGCACTTCTTGCCGTTGAGGGTGTATTGGCTGTTGCCGTCGCGGGTCAGCTCCCGCTTGACGGCGATGTCCGTGTAGGCCGCGTAGGGGCCAATGATCTGTTGGTCGGAATTATCAAAAATCAGCTCAACACTGGCGCGCCCGACCGGCTTACGGGTCTTGCTGCCATTGAAGATGACGTCGTCCGCCTCGGCAGCGCGCAGGTTCTTGATGCTGGTCTCACCCAGCACCCAGCGCACTGCGTCGATGATGTTGGACTTACCGCAGCCGTTAGGGCCAACGACTGCCGTGAGGTTGCTGGGCAGCGGCAACTGCATGGGGTCAACAAAGCTTTTGAAGCCCGCGAGCTTGATGGCGGTAAGACGCATGAAGTAAACAAAGCCTTGCCGCAGG
>CAZHTI010000001.1:5634-17744 GCA_964535755.1 uncultured Salinisphaerales bacterium
ATCCGCATGCGGATGCCAGAGTTCACCTGCCTCTGCCCCAAAACCGGCCAGCCGGACTTTGCGACCTTTTATTTGGAATACATCCCCGGCGCGCTCTGCGTCGAGCTCAAGTCCCTCAAGATGTACATGTGGAGCTACCGCGACGAAGGTGCCTTCCACGAGGCCGTCACCAACCGCATCTTGGATGACCTAGTCGCCGCTACTGCGCCGAAGTTCTTGCGCTTGACTGCTGATTGGTATGTGCGCGGCGGCATTTACACCCACGTCACCACTGAGCATTGCGCGCCGGGCTTTAAGCCCAGCTTTGCCGACCCCAGCGGATTGCCGCCCGCGAAGTGGGACGGCTACCAAAATCACTAAGCGCCGAACTTTGCCATGACGCCCGCGCTCAGCCAGCAGCTCGACCTCTATTGCGAGCGGCTGGGCCCGGGTCTTTGGCAGGAGCCGCTGAATCTGCTCAGTAATTTGGCGTTTCTGCTGGTGGGCGCTTGGCTGTTCCGCTACAGCCGCATCCATAAAAATCCGCTCCCTATGACGCTGCTGGCGGCGGCCTTGTTCATGATCGGGGTCGGCAGTTTGGCGTTTCACGCCTTTGCCAATGTGTGGTCGCAGTGGTTGGACGTCCTGTTCATCGCGGTGTTCATTTACGCATTCGTGCCGATTTATGTGCGGCTACGCTTCCACGCGCCGATTTGGCTCGCCCTGCTCTGCGTACCCGCCTACCACCTGTTTGGTTTGGTGATTACCAGCGCCTTCCCTAATGGTGCGTTTCATGGCTCGGTGGATTACTTCCCGGCGATGGCGACACTCCCCTTACTCGCGGTGGTTTCAGCCTTTGCGCCGCAAAGCGCAGGGGCTAAATACTTTTTGGTGGCGAGCCTATGCTTTGCGCTTTCACTGACGCTGCGCAGTAATGACATGAACTGGTGCGCGTCCATCCCCAAGGGTGTTCACTGGGCTTGGCATTTGCTCAACGCCGTCACCTTGGGCCTGAGCTGGTGGGGATTGAACCTAAGCGTGCGCACCCGAACCCTAGCGACCTAGGCGCGGCATACCGCGCCGCTACCAGTCCTTGGGGCGCGACATGCCGCGCGCCGCTACCAATCATCGGGGCGAGGCTAGCCGCGCCGCTTCTAGTCATCACTGCATCTGCCTCGCGCAAAATAGATCGACGCCCATAAAAAACGCCGGTGAGCAAGCCCACCGGCGCTATTACTGCAACCGATCTTACTGGTTCAAGGGGATGGCGATGCTCACCACGTTGGTGGAGAGCGCCTTGATGAACTTAGGCGTGCCGGTGAGCAAGTCCACTTGGTAGAGGCCTTGGTTGCCGCCGACATTGAGCACAGCGTAGGCGGTGTTGGAAACCGTCACACCATTTACGACCTTGCTGAAGATGTCCAAGCTTGCTTGGGTGGTATCAGCGTTGAAGTTAAACAGGCCGGTCGCCGCGAGCGAGCCGTTGTTGGGTGGGTTCTGCACCACGGCTTGGTCACGCAGCGTGTCGACGCCGAACTGGGTGGTGCCAGTGGTGGTGGAGAGATCGTTGTTGGTGTACGCGGTGGCGATCACGAAGTTGGCGTTGGGGCCTGAGGTGTTCGCGGGGGTTGCGGGTGGGTAGTCGAGCGCATCGTCGGTGGCCGTCGTGCCGCCCGCATTGACGTTGTGGCGCAGGTTTTGGCCGTTCTCGCTGACGATGCGCAGGCGATCCGCAGCGGGGTTGAAGTCGACACCAAAGGAGCCGCCAGAGAGTGCGACCGTCAAGGGGGCTGCCGCAGTGGCTTGGCCTGAGTTGGTGTCCACCGAATAGACGCCGCCGCCGAGGCCGACGACGTAGAGCTTGCCGTCCTGCACGCGGTAGTCGGCACCGATGATGGTGGTGTCATTGGGGTTGAGGCCGACGATAGAGGCGCCGACCGTCACGCCGCCGGTGGTGGCCGTCGTAAAGCGCACGATTTTGTTGGCGGCGTTAATGCCGACGACATTCAGGGTTTGCGCTTGCGCAGCAAATGCAGCAGCAGCGAGGGCTAAGCCGGTGAGGGCGCGGGTGACAGTCTTTTGCATGTAAGGCTCCGGAGTTTTCGAGTGGTGTGGTCTTAGCCAGACAGACCAAATTGCAGGGCAGCTCTCAAAATCCGCAGCCCGTACCCGAAACCTTACTGAGTAATCGTGACGATGGATGCACGATAAAACCGCCATTCAGCGCTTTATTTGCAACTTCTGAGCCACCCTAAAAAGATGTAAGGTTTTGCCCGACGCGCCAATGCCCCGAATCAGTGGCCGGCGGAGCTGCGCATTTACAGCGCGCGCCAACGCAGCAATAGGCTCTCTAGCAACATCTGCGGGTTGCCGTTGCCATCCTCCAAACGCCAACGGCTCTCGTTCAACTGGGCAAAAAACAGCTCATGCCTTTGCCCCCAGGCCTCGGGGGTGGCGCGCAGCAGCTTGGCAAGTTGCGTCTGCCAAAAGCGCAGCAGGCCTGCAACCTGCTCCTTATCCTTGCCAATTTCTGCGGCCGTGGCGATCGGGTCTGCGGCGCGACTGGCGACTGCTAGCAGCAAGCGCTCCCACTGCGTACGGCGCGCTGCTTCGCCAGACTTGAGCCAATCGAGCGCCAACAGCGGCGCGCCGCCGGCTGCATCGAGCAAGCTTGCATCGGCCATTGGCTCGGCGTGCAGCAGCCAAGACAACGCGGTGCCGCGTTGCGGGGTGGCAAAGCGCAGCAGTTGGCAGCGGCTACGGATGGTTTGCGGCAGCGACTGGGCAAACTCGGTGACGAAGATCACCGTCGTGCGTGCGGGCGGCTCCTCGACAGTCTTCAGCAGAGCATTGGCGGCAGATGCACTCATATCGGCCGCAGGCGACACCACCACTATCCGCTCGCCGCCCAAGTGCGCGAGGGTCGCGAGCTTGGCGATGAGACTGCGTGCGGCATCGACGCCGATGTCACGCCGCTTGCTCTTGGTATCCGGTGTCCAGAAGCTCAGTCCGTTGGCAAGCTCTAAATCCGCATGTAGCGCCAAGCCACTATGGCCATTGTTGCTGAGCAGATGCGCGTCGGGGTGGCCGCCGCTGTCCAGCATCCGGCAGCTCTTGCACGCGCCACAGGCCCCATCGGGTGACGCCTCCGAGCACAGCACGCTGGCGGCGAAGGCGGCGGCAAAGTGCTTCTTGCCGACGCCCTGCGGGCCTGCAAATAGCCAAGCGTGGGTGAGTGCGCCGCGTCCGCGCGCCGATTGCAACTGCGCCCAAGCGTCCGCCTGCCAAGGTAAGGGGCGCAGCAGCGCAGAGACGCCCTCCGCCCTCACTGGATGCGCTCGGCAAGCGCGGCGAGGACATCGGCATCGACGGCTTCAAGCACTTGAGCGGCGTCGATCACGGCGTAGCGCGCTGGTGCCGCCGCCGCACGCGCTAGGTAGGCGGCGCGCACCGCCTGCTGGAAGCGCATGTCCTCGGCCTCAAACCGGTTTTGCTCGCCCCGCTTCTGGGTGCGGGCAAGGCCGATGCTGGGGTCTAGGTCGAACAGCAAGGTGCAATCGGGTACGAGGCCATTGAGCACCCAATGCTCGAGTGTCGCAAGCCGCTCGGCGGCCACCCCTCGGCCTGCGCCTTGGTAGGCCCACGAGGCATCGACGAAGCGGTCACAAATCACTACGTCACCCCGCGCCAAAGCGGGCCGGATGGTGGCGTGCACATGGGCAGCACGGGCGGCAAACATGAGCAGCAGCTCGGTCTCGGCACTCATGCCTTCGGGCCAATCGCCCAGCACGATCTGGCGGATCGCCTCGGCCATCGGGCTGCCGCCGGGTTCGCGGGTGAGCACCACATTGCGCCCAAGGGCTGCAAAGTGCGCGCTCAGGCGCTTGGCGTGGGTGCTCTTGCCGGCGCCTTCGCCACCCTCCAGCGTGATGAACACGCCGCGCGCGGCCGCACTCATTTAGCGGCCCATGACCAAACGGCGAACGGCGGCATTGTGGTCATCCAGATTCTTGCTGAAGGTGTGGGTGCCGCTGCCATCCGGCTTGGCGACGAAGTACAGACTGCCGTCGTCCTCTGGATGCAGTGCCGCGTGGATGGCCGCGCGACCGACTAGGCAGATTGGCGTCGGCGGCAGGCCTGCTCGGGTATAGGTGTTGTAGGGCGTATCGGTGGTGAGGTCTACGCGCCGCAGGTTGCCGTCATAAGCAGCACCTAGTCCATAAATGACCGTGGGGTCGGTTTGCAGGCGCATATTGATCGACAAGCGCCGCAGGAACACGCCCGCGATTTTGGGCCGCTCGAAGGCTGCACCGGTTTCTTTCTCGATGATGCTGGCCATGACCAAGACTTCTGCGGTGTTCTTGTAGGGCAGGTTCGCAGAGCGCTTGGCCCATTCGTCGTCCAAAGTTTTCTTCAGCAGCCCTTGGGCATGGCGGAGGAAGTCCACGTCCTTCATCCCTTTGGTGAAGCGATAGGTATCTGGGAAGAGCTGGCCCTCCGCCGGCACGCCGGGGCTGCCGATGACGGCCATTACCTCGGCGTCGGTGAGGCCATCTGGCAGGGTGTGGACGAGGTCCGGGTGCGCACGCACAAGCTCCATTGCTTGCGCAAAACGCCAACCCTCCGGAATACGTAGCTCACTCATGACGGCGCGGCCTTCGACCAGCAAGGCGAGCAGCTCCAAACTATTGGTGCCCGGAGCGATGTCGAAATCGCCTGCCTTAATCTGGGCGTCTGCTTTCTGTAGGCGCGCCCAAGCAATCAAATAGCGCCACTGACGCGGATTGGTGAAGGCCCCGACGCCGCGCAGTTGATCCACGACCTCCTGTAACCGCGCCCCACGCTCCACCGTTACGCGGGTGACTTCATCGAGCCGCAGTGGGCGGTTGAGTAGGCGCTGGGCGTCGTAGGCAACGGCTGCCGCGATCAGGGCAGTGATGACGACGGCAAGTAGCAGGGACCCTAAGAATTTGAGCATGGGCGTGAGCACTACGCTAGATCAGCAATCGGTGTTGGGCTTGCGGCGCAGCGCCTTCCGCGCTGCTCTCCGTGAGGAGCGGATGTTCTAACGCATCTCGGAGCTTGCTACCAAGTCCGCCCAAAGGCGGCAGGGGATGATCGCCCAATTGCTTGACCGGCCACAGGCCGATCAAGCTGTTACAGAGAAACACCGCATCGGCACTGAGTAGGCTCGCTACCGTCGCCTCGACCTGCTGCACGCGCGCACCGAGGCCGCGCGCTAGGTCGATGATTTTGCCGCGCATCACTCCCGCCACCCCGCATTGGTGCAGGCGCGGGGTGAAGAGCTGCTCGCCTTGAATCCAAAACAGGTTGCTCTTGCTGCCGCAGATGAGAAACCCAGCCGACGAAGACATCAGTACCTCTTGCACATGGGCTGGCCAATGGCGGGCGGCGAGGACGTTCTCCAAGCGATTGAGGTGCTTGACGCCGGCGAGCAGCGGTTGAATCCCCAACGCGACCGGCGACTCTGCCACCGCCACCCCTTGCTCGTAATAACTGTGCGGGAATTTAGGCGCGGGGTAGCGCAGCAGGATGCGGTCCACCGCCCTGCCCTGAGGCGCATAGCCGCGGCCAGCGCCGGCACGGCAGAGCATCAGCTTGCCGACTTGTGGCGTGGCACGCCCGCCGCCTAGGGCATCGAGCTCCGCTTGCAGTTGGCCGAAGTGCGGGGGGTCTAGGTCCAGCGCGCGGCAGTCCTGCACCAGCTTGACGTAGTGACGGTCAAAGTCCAGCCAGCGCCCTTCCCAGCGCAGCAGGGTGCGGAACACGCCGTCCCCGTAATGCAGGCCACGGCTGACCATCATGCTGGTGCTCGGCGGCCCGCCGTTGACGAGGGCAACGACGTCGCGCGGAAGATCGGGAATCATCCGCGCGTCACGGGTTGGCGACACCCAAAGCGCGCAGCAGGCCGCGTGCTTTGGCGCGGGTTTCGGCCAACTCAGTCGCCGGATCAGAGTCGGCGACGATGCCCGCGCCGGCGCGGAAGCTGACCCGACCCGGCTCCAAGAGCAGCGAGCGAATCAGGATGTTGAAATCCATGCGGCCATCGGCGGTGATGTAGCCCAGCGAGCCGGTGTAGGCACCACGCCCTGTCGCTTCTAACTCCGCAATCACCTGCATGGCGCGCAATTTGGGGCAGCCGGTGATGGTGCCACCGGGGAATAGCGCCTTGAGCACCGCGCCCGCGCTGGTGTCTGGCTTAAGTTGGCCGCGAATATTGGAGACTAAGTGATGCACCGTCGGGTGGTGCTCGACGGTCAACAGCTCATCGACCAGCACGGTGCCGGCGCGGCAAAGTTTGCCCAAATCATTGCGCTCCAAATCCACCAGCATGACGTGCTCAGCGCGCTCCTTGGGGTGGGCGCGGAGCCGAGCAGCCAGAGCGTCATCGGCCAGAGGTTCGCCGCCGCGCGGGTGGGTGCCGGCGATCGGTCGGGTTTGGATCAAGGCACCGTGCACGGACACTAAGCGCTCGGGGCTGGCCGACACCAAGGCCCAATCGGGGCCCATCAGCACGGCCGCGAACGGCGCGGGGTTGGCGTCGGCCAGTGCGGCGTGCACAGGGCCAGCTAGGCGCTCTGGCGGCCAGTCAGCAGGGACTTCTGCCTGCCAGCGACGCGATAAATTGACCTGATACAAATCGCCGGCTGCGATGTAGTCCTTGGCCTTAGCGACGGCTTGGAGAAACTGCTCGGGCTCGTCCTCCTGCCAACCGCTCAGCAACTCGGTGACTGGGCGAGCGGCAGGCGGGCTCGCCGCAATGCAGTCTTGCAGCCTGAGCGCGAGTGCTGCGCCTTCCGCAGCATCATCGGCGAGCACCGTCAGCCGCGCTTTGGCACGGTCGAGGATCACCACCGCCGCGCAATACACGGCGTAGGCCAAAGGCAGGCGGGTGCCGGAGGGCGGCTGCTGCAACTTGGGCTCGGTGGTCTGGGCAAGCTCGTAACTCAGCAAAACCACCCAGCCCGGGGCGGCGGGTAGCTCCGGGTGTGCGGCAGCGCGCTGGGTTTTTGCCAGAGCAGCGTCCAAGGCCTGATAAAAGTCGCTCGGTTTTGGCGTGCTGCTGCTGGCTTCTAGCCGCTGCTTGGGCGCAGTGAAGAGCAAGTCTAGGCCTTGCTCCTCTTGCGTCTCAAAGTGGGCGACGACTTCGGCAGCCAGCCCCCGCAGCGAGAACGCGGAGCCCTGCTGCCGCAACTCCGCGCTGGGCAGGTCAAAGTCCTGTCGGAACATCCCTAGCGCAAGCGCCGGAATACCAGCGTGCCGTTGGTGCCGCCGAAGCCGAAGGAATTGCTGAGCACGACGTCCACCGCCGCCGCCCGCGCCGTGTGCGGGACGTAATCCAAGTCGCAGCCGTCGCTGGGGTTATCGAGGTTGATGGTCGGCGGCAGCATTTGGTCGCGGATCGCCAGCACTGAGAAGATGGCCTCAATGCCGCCGGCCGCACCCAACAAATGGCCCGTCATGCTCTTGGTGGATGACACCGGCGTAGTCGCCGCGTGATCACCCAGTGCGGCCTTGATGGCGACGGTTTCGGCCAAGTCGCCTGCGGGGGTCGAAGTGCCGTGGGCGTTGATGTAGCTGACGTCCGCTGGGTTGATCTGGGCGTCGCGCATCGCGGCCTGCATGGCGCGGCGCGCACCGTGGCCGTCCTCAGGCGGCAGAGTGATGTGGAAGGCGTCGGAGGTCATGCCAAAGCCGACCAACTCGGCATAGATGCGCGCGCCACGCGCCTTGGCATGCTCTAGTTCTTCCAGCACGACCACGCCAGCGCCGTCGCCGAGGACGAAGCCATCGCGGTCGCGATCAAAGGGGCGGCTGGCGGCGGTGGGGTCATCGTTGCGCGTGCTCATCGCGCGCGCTTGGCAAAAACCCGCCATTCCGCTGGGCGCGGAGCCGCGCTCGGCACCACCGGCGATGACTACCTCGGCGTCGCCGTAGGAGATCATCCGATGCGCCATGCCGATGGAGTGGGCCGATGTGGTGCAAGCCGATACAGTGGCAAAACTGCCGCCGGTGATGCCGAGTTCAATCGACACCCAACCGGCGACCATATTGATGATCGACGAGGGCACAAAAAACGGCGACACCCGCTTCACACCCTTCTCGTGCAGGGCGCGGCACTCTTCCTCGATGCTGCCAATGCCGCCGATACCCGAGCCAATGGTGACCGCGATGCGCTCGCGGTTGGCATCCGTAATCTCTAAACCCGCATCTTTGACGGCTTGCTTAGCAGCCGCCAGCCCATAGTGGATAAACGGGTCGGTCTTGCGGATTTCCTTAGGCCCCATCCAGTCCTCGGCCTTGAAGTCATCGCTGACTAGGCCTGCAAATTTGGTGGGGAAGGTCGAGACGTCGTAGCTGGTAATCGTGCGGATCCCAGAGCGCCCGGCGAGCACATTGGCCCAGGCCAAATCCACCGAGGAACCGACGGGCGAGACGATACCGAGCCCAGTTACCACCACGCGGCGTTTCGTCATGAGTGAGGTCAGGAGCAATTAGGGACGGGCAAGACGCACAAAGCCGCTGCAAGAGCGGCTTTGTACTGCACAGCAACGCGGTTTAGCCGGCCTGCGGCGCGTGCGTCTTGATGTAGTTGAGGACATCTTGGAAGGTGCGGATTTTTTCCGCTTCTTCGTCAGGGATGTCGATTTCGAACTCTTCTTCCAGCGCCATCACGAGTTCGACGGTGTCTAGGGAGTCTGCACCCAGATCTTCAACAAAAGCCGATTCCGGCTTGATTTGATCCTCATTCACCGAAAGCTGTTCGGCGATGATCTTTTTAACTTTCTGTTCCAAGCTCATTAAGTGGCTCCTAAAGCCAGGGATGTGGGAAGCGGGCGGATTCTAAGCGCAAGCCATGAACTTAGGCTATCTCACCGAGATGACAGCCCGAATTAGCCTGATTTTGCTCATTCTTCCGGCACTTGGGTGTCGAGGTTGCGCAAAACCTGAGCAATTTGCCCGGCCGAAAAACCGCGTTGGGCCAAATAGCGCCAATGTTTAGCGGCATCCTCGGCCTGCTCAGCACCACGGCAGCGGCGATGATAGGTTTCGCGGCAGAGCGCCACCCAATCGGTAGGTTCGGCCTCCATCAGCTCAGTGATTAGGCTGCGCGAGAGCCCCGCCTGTTGCAGTTCTGCGGTGATCCGCAGTGGCCCGAAGCCTTGCGCCAATCGCTGCCGGATGAGGCTCGCGCCGAATCGCGCATCGCTTTGGTAGCCGTCCTCGCTCAAGCGCTCGATGGCCTCGGCGCTGGCTTGATCTTGAGCCCCCCGCTGGCCGAGCTTTTGTTGCAGCTGCTTTTGCGAATGCTCACGCCGCGCCAGCAAACGCATCGCCTTCTGCCGAACCTCCTCCGGCGTCAGGGCGGGCGTATCAGTGGGCTTTTTGCGGAATAGGCTCATGGCTGAGCTTCGTTTTATCAGATGCTGAGCCGTGCAGCGCTTATGCTGCGCGGCTCACGCACCACCGCCGCGACACCGCCATGACGCCACGCCGCCTCGCCGTGCTGATGGACCCCATCAGCCAGATCAAACCCTATAAAGACACCAGCTTTGCCATCCTGCTCGCAGCGCAAAAGCGCGGTTGGGCACTGCACTATTTGGAGATGCAAGACCTCTGGGCGGAGGCAGGTGTGGCTTACGGGCGCTTGCGTGCCATCGAGGTCACCGACCGCAAGCAGGATTGGTTCCGCTACACCGGTGAGCCAGTAGTGCTGCCCTTGGGCGAGATGGATGCGCTGATCATGCGCAAAGACCCACCGTTTGATCTCGAATACGTCACCGCCACCTACCTATTGGAGCTGGCCGAGCAACAGGGCTGCTTGGTCGTCAACAAGCCGCAGTCGCTCAGAGACTGCAACGAGAAAGTGTTCATCAGCCAGTTCCCCAGCCTGACTGCGCCCACGCTCATCGCCCGCGATATGGCGAGGCTTAAAGAGTTCCACGCCCAGCATCGCGACGTTATCTACAAGCCCTTGGACGGCATGGGCGGCGCGGGGATATTTCGCGTCAAGGACGATGCCTTGAACCTCGGCGCGGTGCTGGAATCGCTTACCGACCATGGCCGCCACAGCATCATGGCGCAGCGCTACATCCCCGCCATTGTCGAGGGCGACACCCGGGTACTGATGGTTGATGGCAAACCCGTGCCCTATGGCCTCGCGCGCATCCCGCAGGGCGGCGAAGTGCGCGGCAACCTCGCCGCCGGTGGCCTAGGCGAGCCGCGCCCACTGACCGATGCACAACGCCGCATTGCGGAAGTGGTCGGGCCTGAGCTTAAAAAGCGTGGCCTGCTCTTCGTGGGCTTGGATGTCATCGGCGACTACCTCACCGAGATCAACGTCACCTCGCCGACCTGTGCGCGCGAAATTGACGCCGCCTTTGGGACCGACATCGCCGGTGATTTGATGGCTGCGATCGAAGCTCTGCTGCCCTAATCAGGTAGAGGTTTGCGGCGCAGCGCACAAAGCGCGCCAGTGCTGGACTTGCCTTGCTTGCCGCGCCGCCACAAGCTCCCAATCAGCGCAGCGCAGCCGCACGTTACGCAGGGTTTTGCCCTACTGCGGCGCACCACGAGGGGGAAGCTATATGGCCGGAAAACGTGCTCTATTTGTAGGCATCAACAAGTTCGCCAAGTACCCACACTTTGCGCTCAATGGTTGTGTCAACGACGTCAAAGACATGACCAAGCTCTACCGCGAGGTGCTGGGGTTTAAGGCTTCAGAAATCCAGACCCTGACCGACGCGCAAGCCACCAAAGCCGCAATCATGAAAGCACTCGGTGCGATGGTCGCCGACGCAAAGGCTGGCAAGCTGAGTGCCTTGGTGTTTGCGATGTCGTCCCACGGCACCCAAATGCGTGACGCAGACGGCGATGAGGCCGACGGTGCCGATGAGGCCTTCGTGCCCTACGACATCGCCGAAAAAGCCGGCAAATGGGACCCTAAGTTCATCATCTCGGATGACGAGTTCAATCAACTCTTCTCCAGCCTGCCGCCGTCCGTGTTGCTGGAGGTTTACCTAGATACCTGCCACAGCGGCACCGGCCTGCGCGGCGCGGAATTTGGCCCGCATGCACCGAGGCCTCGGTTCATCGCCCCACCCGAGCATGAGTTCGGCAAAAAATTTGCTGAGCCACGAGCGTTTAGCCTGAATCGCAGCATCGCCGCCACCAGCGGCAAGCCTGCCGCTCAGGCCAAAAAGACTTCGGCAGCCGTCAAAGCCAAGGACACCGCTGGGGCCCACCACGTCCTGTGGACGGGCTGCAAGTCCAATCAAACCAGTGCGGATGCCTATTTTGACGGGCGCTATAACGGAGCCTTCACCTATCAATATTGCAAGGCGATCCGTGCCTGCAATAACCAATCGCCACGCAAACAGGTGATCAAAGAAATCCGCAAGGCCTTGAAAGGCAAGTTCACACAGGTCCCGCAGCTAGAGGGCAACGCCAGTAACCGCGACTCGGTAGTCATCTATTAACTAGGCCGATGCACAGTCGGGAGCTTGCCCTGTCCGCGGCGGCTCCCGATACTGAGCGCATGAGCGAAAACCAAGATCTGTATTTCTCCAACCAGTTCCTCGTGGCGATGCCCGGGCTGGAGGATGAACACTTCAACCATTCCGTCACCCTGCTGTGCGAGCACTCCGAAAACGGCGCGCTAGGCTTGATCATCAACCGTCCGCTGAGCCTGAAGCTCAAAGAAATGCTTAGCCAGATGGACTTGCCCCGCGATGCCATCGACGAAGACTCCACGGTTTATTGGGGCGGGCCGGTCAACCAAGAACGCGGCTTCGTCATCCACGACGGAGATGCCCAATACGACTCCACCATGCTGGTCGGTGAGGGCCTCTACATCACCACCTCTAGGGACATCCTCAAAGCTATCGGCGAGGGCAGCGGCCCAAAGCACTTTTTTGTGGCCTTGGGTTATGCGAGCTGGGGCGGCGGGCAGTTGGAGTCGGAAGTTCTGCAAAACTCTTGGCTTAACACACCCGTTGATCGCCGGATTCTTTTCAAAGCACCCGTCGCCGACCGCTGGAAGCTCGCCACCCGCCTGCTTGGGGTCGATGTGACCCAATTGGGCGGCGAAGCGGGCCACGCTTGAGGCT
>CAZHTI010000001.1:17844-86329 GCA_964535755.1 uncultured Salinisphaerales bacterium
CTGCTTGGGGTCGATGTGACCCAATTGGGCGGCGAAGCGGGCCACGCTTGAGGCTTTGTTCCGTACGCCCGCATCCGCACGACGCGGCTACCCGTCCAGCGGGCTTAACCATCTCCGCAACATGCCGACCTACCTAGCCTTTGACTACGGCGAGAAGCGCATAGGCGCTGCGGTGGGCGATAGCCTGACGCAGTCGGCGAGGCCGCTCGCGACCATCGACTCGGGCCTCGCAGGCGCCAGCAAGCTGGTGCGGGAGTGGGCGCCCAAGGCCGTCATCGTCGGCCTGCCTCTGAATGAAGACGGCAGCGACCAGCCCGTCACCACCAAGGCGCGTCAATTCGCCACAGCACTCAAGGCAGCCTGCGGACTGGCGGTGTATTTCTCAGATGAACGCTACAGCTCCAGAGCGGCAGACGACATGCTGCGCGACGCGCGTGCCAGCGGTGCTATGGCCCGCCGCGTGCGCAAGGGCGACCGCGATGGGCGCGCTGCGCAGGTGATTTTGGAGCAATGGCTGCGCGGTGACGGGGCGGGCCTCATCTAAGACACTGAACAGCTTCTAAGCCGCGCGCACTGGCAAAATAGCCAACGGCCTAACAGCGGCAGCTTGCGGCCAACCCAACGCGATAATTTAGTCCCAATGACCCAAATCCAACTCTCCCCGACGGGCCGCCTGCGACACCTGCTGACCACCGAAGGGCTGCCACGATTGCTGCTGGAGCGCTTGCTCGACCGCGCCGAGCCTTACGCTCGGGCGGCTGAGGCTGGCGAGAAGAAGGACCCGCTGCTGCACGGCAAGACGGTGGTCAATCTGTTCTTTGAGAACTCCACCCGCACCCGCACCACCTTTGAGTTAGCAGCCACACGGCTATCGGCAGACGTCATCAACTTGCAAGTGTCTGCCTCCTCTACCGCAAAGGGTGAGACGCTGCTCGACACCTTGAAGACCTTGGAGTCCATGCAGGCCGACTTGTTTGTGATTCGCCATGAATCCTCGGGTGCCGCACACTTTTTTGCCGAGCACGCAGCCCCCGGTGTGGCCATCCTAAACGCGGGCGATGGCCGCCACGCCCACCCCACCCAAGCCTTGCTCGATGCCTTCACTATTCGCCGCCACTTTGGTCGTTTTGATGGCCTCTCGGTGGCGATCGTTGGCGACATCCTGCACTCACGCGTCGCGCGCTCCAACATCCACTGCCTGCGCGGCTTGGGTTGCAGCGATATTCGATTGATTGGGCCGCCGCCGCTGATCCCCGTCGGCATTGAACGTCTAGGCGTCAATGTCGAGCATGACCTCGCGCGCGGGCTGGAAGGCGTTGATGTGGTCATCCTGCTGCGCCTGCAAAAAGAGCGCATGGTCGGTGCCTTCCTGCCGTCGCTTGGTGAGTTCCACCGTGAATACGGCCTCACGGCAGAGCGCCTCGCCAAGCTCAAACCCAGCGCCAAAATCATGCATCCTGGCCCCATCAACCGGGGTGTGGAGATTCAAGGCGAGCTCGCCTATGCGCCGCGCTCGCTGATCTTGGAGCAAGTCCAAAACGGCGTGCCGGTGCGCATGGCGGTGATGGCGGAAATCCTCGGCCCCGAAGCCGCAAACACCACGGGAGTCCGCGCATGAGCAGCGTCCGCATCAACCACGTGCGTCTACTCTGCCCGGTGCAGAGCCGCGATGAAACCACCGACGTCCTGCTGCAAGATGGCCGGATTACCGCCATCGGCAGCGTGGGCGCGGCGGATGAAACCCTCGACGGCAGCGGCCAATGGCTGATGCCCGGCATTACCGATCTCAGCGCCCGCTTGCGCGAGCCGGGGGCTACGCACAAGGCCACGATTGCCTCAGAGGCCAGGGCGGCGCTCGCTGCCGGCATCACCCGCTTGGTAATGCCGCCGGACTGCAAACCCGTGGCGGACAGCCCTGCCGTGATCGACCGCATCCACGCCAAGGCCGTGGCCGCAGCAGAAGCGAAGGTCTCGGTGCTCGGCGCGCTGACCCAAGGCTTGGGCGGCGAAGCCTTGGGCGAGATGGCCGCACTCAAAGCCGCCGGTGTGGTGGGCGTCAGCAATGGCGAGCGGCCGCTGGCAAATCTTCTGGTCGCCCGGCGCGCCTTGGAATACGCACAGGGATTGGGCCTCTGCGTCCACGCCTTCGCGCTCGATGCCGCGCTTGCCAACAGCGGCTGCGCGCATGAGGGGGCCACTGCCACCCGCTTAGGCCTGGCACCCATCCCAGTGGCCGCCGAGGTGGCGGCGATTCGCGGCTGGATTTCTTTAGTCGAGGACACCGGCGCGCCTGTGCACTTTGGGCGCTTGTCGTCGGCCCGAGCGGTGGAATTGATCGCCGCCGCCAAAAAGCGCGGCCTGCCGGTGACTTGCGACGTCGCCGCACACCAACTCTGGCTGACGGACGCAGCACTCGAAGGCTTTAACGCGATGGCGCATGTCATCCCGCCGCTGCGTGCCGAATCCGATCGCTTGGCGCTGATTGCGGGGCTGAAAGACGGCACGATTGACGCCATCTGCTCCGACCACGCCCCGCATGAGACGGACGCCAAGGTCAACCCCTTCCCGATCACTGAGGCCGGGGTCTCGGCCTTAGAGACTCTGCTGCCCTTAGCGCTGCGGCTGGTACATGAAGCGGTACTGACGCCGCTGCAATTGCTCAGCAAACTCTGCGTAGCCCCCGCCGCTCTGATCGGCAAACCACTGGGCGCTTTGAGCACCGGTGCGGCGGCTGAGCTCGTGCTGGTCGACCCGAACCAGCCTTGGACACTAAAGCGCGAGTCCATGTTGAGCCAAGGCAAAAACTCGCCGTTTTTGGGCACAGTGTTTGCCGGTCGCTGTGTGCGCGCCTTCCCCAGCCGCTAAGCCCCCCCAAACCCCACCCTAGGTAGTCCGAAATGGCCCGCGTAATGATTGTCGATGACTCTCCGACCGACCTGCTCAAGCTCAAGCAGATTTTGGAGTCAGCAGGGCACGTCGCACTCGCCGCCAGCAATGGTGCCGATGCGCTGGAGCGTATCCGCCACGCCAAGCCAGACTGCGTGCTGATGGACGTGGTGATGCCCGGCATCAATGGCTTTGCCGCCACCCGAGCGCTGAGCAAAGACCCAGAGACCGCGGGCATTCCGGTCATTGTCGTCAGCAGCAAGAGTGCAGACTCCGACCGCCAGTGGGCGCTACGCCAAGGCGCGCGTGAGTACCTCGTAAAGCCGGTGGTCGCTGAGGATTTGCTCGCACTGATTGCTCAAGTGCTCGACGCCCGTTAGTTTTTGCATCCCTTACCCAGCCTGACCCAGCGATCCCCCATGAAATCCAACACCGGCTTCGGTCTGCTGATCTTCGCCATCCTGCTCGCCGCTGGGGGTACGGCGGCTCTGGCCGCCCTGCAACCGGAAGCGCAAACTGTGCCTTGGCTGGGCTCGCTGGCCGCCTTGGGCGTGGCGGTGCTGATGATGATCACCCACCTGCTCATGGCCGCCAGCGCGCAAAAGAAGCTGGAGGAGCGCCGTCGCCTCGCGGCGGAGGCCGAGAGCAAACGCCACAACGAAGCGGTGATGAAACTGCTCGATGGCATTACCTCGCTCGCCAACGGCGACCTCACCGGCGAGGTGGCGGTGACGGAGGACTTCACCGGCTCGCTGGCGGACTGCCTCAATTCCACCGTGCAAACCCTGCGCGAATTGGTCGGCACCATTAATGCCAGTTCCAAAGAAATCAGCTCGGCGGCACTCACCACCACCGCCACCACCCAGCAGATGACCCGCGCCTCTGACGACCAAGCGCACGAAATCGCCGAGGCCGCCAAGGCGATCCAAGCGGCATCGGCCTCGCTGGAAGGCATTGCTGCGGATGCGGAATCGGTCGCGGCAGAGGCGAAGTCATCGGTCGCCATTGCCCACAACGGTGCCGCCACCGTGGGCCGCACCATCGTCGGCATGAGCGCCTTGCGCGAGCAGATTCAGGACACCGCCAAGCGCATCAAACGCCTGGGCGAGTCCAGCCAAGAGATTGGCGAAATCATCGAGTTCATCGATGAAATCGCCGAGCAAACCAATATGTTGGCGCTCAATGCCTCCATCCAAGCCGCCACGGCGGGCGAGGCAGGCCGTGGCTTCGCCGTCGTTGCCGAGCAGGTTCAGCAATTGGCCGAGCGCGCCAGTAACTACACGCGGCAGGTGGAATCCCTAGTCAAAACCATTCAAACCGATACCCAAGAAGCCATCACCTCGATGGAGCGCTCGACCGGCAACGTGGTGAGCGGGGCGCAAAATGCCGAGGAAGCAGGCTTAGCACTGACGCGGGTTGAGGCCGCCTCGCAACAGCTCGCCGAGCAGATCGAAGCGATGACGCTCGCCGCACGCAGGCAGTCGAGCTACACCACCCAACTCGCCAGCAAGATGCAGGAAATCCGTGGGGTATCGGTGCAAAGCTCGATCGCTGCGGCGGAGGCTGCTGAGTCGGTTGGGCGGCTCAATGTGCTTGCCGGGGGCCTACAGAAGTCGGTCGCCGGCTTCAAGTTGCCGCAATAATCGGCCTCTCAGCAGTCAGCAGTCGCCATAAAAAAGGCCGCGCTGATCACGCGGCCTTTTGCATTTTTGGGCCTAAGGCCTGAGCACATTCATGGCGTAGCTCAGCGTCACGCGCTCGCCTTACTGCGGACGAACCTTCTTTTTGCTTTTGCGCTTGGCCACTTTTTTGCTGGCAGGCTTGGCCGCGACCGCAGCGGGCGCTGCTGGCGGGGCTGCTGCGGCATCTACCGGTTGCGGCAGGCTGACGTAACTTGCGGACTGCTCGGCAGTCTTCCGATACACCTTGCCGTGTTGCTCAGCACCCGGCGGCGGCTCTTTGATTTTCTCTTGGTCGAAGTTCCCTTGGCTAGCATCGCCAAAGTGGCCTTGGTTGGGGTCACCAAAACGGCCCGACTGACGGTCACCAAATTGGTCGGGAGCGGCTTCGCGTGGCTGCGCCGACAGGTTAGGTGCCGCAGCCAAAAGCGTGGCCGCGAGCAGCGTTGCAGGGATTTTCGCGGGGAATTTCAATTTCATCTTCAAGTTCCTAAAACAAAACGCCGATAGCTCAACAAACACCAGCTTACTGGTTTGTTAGCGGCAAAATCACCTCAAGCTTTACTGGAGAGCGTTGCAGGCTATCGGCTCGATAGCCTCGCAAACGCTTGCCCAACACCGCCTGCGGCACTATCCTGCCGCCCTCTTTTTGGGGGCTTAACGCCCATTATTTAAGGATTCGCAATGACTTACGCGGCAGACTTGGAAAAGCTGTTTGGACTCAAGGGCGTCACCTACAAGTACAACCTCGGCAAAACCGAGCTGTTCCACGAAGCCATTGCCAACGACCGTGGCCGCGTCGCCCGAGGCGGCCCGGATAACGCACAGAAGGCCTACCCCACCGTGTTGGGCGACAAAGGCCCGCTGGTTTACTACACCGACCCAGACTGCACCGGCCGCCGTACTAAGGACACCTACGCGGTGGCTTGGCCTGAAGTTGAGAACGAGATTTGGTTCAAGGCCGACCTCAACAAGTACGACCCCGAGAAGTACCAAGCCCTGCTCAAGCGCGTCATCGACCACCTCAATGCCAAGGGCGGCACGCTCTACGTCAAAGACGTGTTCATGGGCAGCGACGAATCCTTCGCCGTGCCCTACCGCTTTGTCGGCGAATACGCGACCCACGCCATGTTCGTGGACAACATGTTCCCTAAGAACCTGCAAGGCGTGACGGACGTCGACGCGCGCCGCTGGACCATGCTCAACGTGCCCAGCTTTGTCTGCGTGCCCGAGCGCGACGGCAGCCGCAGCGAAGTCGTGGTGCTGATCGACACCCGCAACAAAATTTGCTTGGTAGCCGGCCGCGCCGACTACTGCGGCGTCAATAAAAAGACCATCTTCACCGTCGGCAACTACCTGCTGCCGAAGGAAGGCCGCTTGTCGATGCACTGCTCCGCCAACGTTGGCGAGCAAGGCGACGGCGCGATTTTGTTCGGCCTCTCCGGCACCGGCAAAACCACGCTCTCCGCCGATGCCAGCCGCAAGCTGATCGGCGACGACGAAATCATCTGGAGCGACAACGGCCTCTGCAACTTGGAAGGCGGCTGCTACGCCAAGCTGATCAACCTCGACAAATCCGCCGAGCCGGTGATCGCCGAGGCGATGTCCAAGGCCGGTTGCATCATCGAAAACGTGCCTCCGCTGCCGGGCAAGACCATGCCGGAATGTCACCCGGATCAACTGGACCTGTTCGACGACTCCATCGCCGAAAACACCCGCCTTTCCTACCCGCTGGAAGTGGTGCCGAACACCATGCCCAAGGGCCAAGGCCCGCACCCGCAGACCATCGTGCTACTCACTGCCGACGCCTATGGTGTGCTGCCGCCCGTGTCGATTCTTGAGCCCAAGGACGTGATGTATCACTTCGTCTCTGGCTTCACCGCCCGTGTTGCAGGTACCGAAGTCGGGGTGACCGAGCCGCAGCCCACCTTCAGCGCCTGCTTTGGCGGCCCGTTCATGGCGCACAAGCCTAACGTCTACGCTGAGCTGCTGGCGAAGAAGATGGAGAAAAACAACGCCCGCTGCATCCTGCTGAATACCGGTTGGAGCGGTGGTAAGTACGGCGTCGGTAAGCGCATGTCGCTGAAAGTGACGCGCGCGCTGCTCAAAGCCGCACTCGACGGCGAGCTGGATACGGTCGAAACCGAGACCCAGCCCATCCTCAACCTGAAGATGCCCAAGTCCTGCCCCGGCGTGGACGCAGCCATCCTCAACCCGCGCAACACTTGGGCCGACAAAGACGCCTATGACGCCACCGCCACCACGCTGCGCGATGCCTTCCGCAAGAACTTCGAATCCAAGGGCTTTGCCGCCTACGGGATTGAAGCGCGCATCTAAGCGGCTTGGCCTTAGCAAAAAGCCCGCGCAAGCGGGCTTTTTTGTGAGTGCCAGAGTCATCGCGCTGCGCTGCTTGCGCCGCGATAAAGGCCCGCCGCGTCGTTACACTGCGCGCCCCAATCTCAGCATCGCTCCCATGCCGGCCAAAACCGCCACGCCCGCAAGCACCACCGAGCCAGTCGCCCAGTTTGAAACTGCGCTGCAAGAGCTTGACCGCCTCGTCCAACAGTTGGAGCGCGGCGAGCTGCCTCTGGAGCAAGCGCTGCAAGCCTTTGAGCGCGGCAATGCCTTAGCCAATGACTGCCGCAAGGCGCTGGAAGCTGCCGAGCTGAAAATCGCCACGCTCACCGCCCAAGCTGAGGCCAACAGCGCAGCATGAGGGCGGCGATCACCCTGCTCTATTCCGCACGCGCGCTGGCCCTGCCCGATAGCCCTTGGGCGGCTGAGGCCGCTGCCGTCGCCCGCTCGGGCATCACCACGCTGACATGGCCCACCGATGCTGCGGCCATCGCAGCCACCGCGCCGGGCACCGAGTTGCTCTACCGTGGCCCAGCACTCCCAGCGGCGGAATACGCGGCTTTGGCGTCCGCCGTGGCCGCTGATGACCGCAAGCTGATGACCGCCCAACAGGACTACTTACGCGCCCAGCAAATGCCCGGCTGGCACGCGCCCTTGGCCGATTACGGTGCGGAGTCTCGCTTGCTACCCCGCTCCCACAGCAGCCAGTTGCCGAAGGTCTTGGACAAACTCGGTTGGTGGCCGCTGGACGTGCGCGCCTACAGCGAGTGCGATGGCGGTGGCCGCCTGCGCTGCGCAAACGCCGCCAAAGCACAGGAGCATGCGGCGGCGCGGCTGGCGGCAATCGACGACGCGGGCGGCGGGCTGGTGCTGAGCCGACACGAGCCGATGATTGTCGGCAGCGAGCGCCGTTACTTCGTCTGGCACCAGAACGTCTGGCCGCACCCCAATGCGCCGGACGAAGCCACGGCACTGGCGAGAACGGTCACGCGCCACTTCTGGCACCTGTTCTACAGCGTCGACGTCGCCCAGCGCATCGATGGCCGCTGGCGCTTGGTCAATGTCAATGACGGGCAAGCTGCGGCGCTCAAAGAATGGCCAGCGGAGCTATTCGCCGAGTACCTCGCACTGTCGCTCAACCCGACCACTTTGTTGTCATGAACGCCGCCGAAAGCTTTGACGAACACGCCCTGGCGCGCTTCCACGCCGCGTTGGACGCCGCCCTGCCGCCCGCGCGCAGCCTGCCGCCCCGCTTGCATTCCGCCATGCGCTACGCCGCGCAAGGCGGCAAGCGGCTACGCGCGCTGTTGGTATATGCCGCAGGCCGCGCCGCCGGTGCCGATTGGCAAGTGCTGGACGCCCCCGCCGTGGCGGTCGAACTCATCCACGCCTACTCCCTGGTGCATGACGACCTCCCCGCCATGGACGACGACGCGCTGCGCCGAGGCCGGCCCACCGTCCACGTCGCCTTCGACGAAGCCACCGCAATCTTGGCCGGCGACGGCCTGCAAACGCTCGCCTTTGCCGTGCTGGCGGACGCCGAATGCGCGAGTCCGGAGCTGGCTCTCACTTGGGTGCGGCAATTGGCAGCTGCGACCGGCTCTGAAGGCATGACCGGCGGCCAAGCCTTGGACTTAGAAGCCGAAGGCACGGCGCTGACATTGGATCAACTGCGGCAATTGCACCAACTTAAAACGGGCGCGCTGATCACTGCCAGCGTGCTGATGGGGCTTGCGGCTGGGCCAAAGGCAGGGGAATACCTTGGGCGCTTGCGCGGCTATGCAGATGCGATCGGCCTCGCCTTTCAGATTCAGGATGACGTGCTGGATGTCGAGGGCAGCGCCGCTAGCCTCGGCAAAACCCCCGGCAAGGACGCCGCCTCCGAGAAAAGCACGTATGTCCGTTTGCTCGGGCTAGGGGCGGCCAAAGGCCAAGCGGCCGGCCTATTCGACCAAGCCCAAGAGGCCCTAGTAGGCCTAGGGCCAGACGCCGCAGCGCTCCACTATTTACTCAACAAAATCCGCCACCGCAGTGCCTGAGCTGGGTTCAGCCTAGGGCATTTTGTGCACTGCACCATTGCCAACAGATGACGGATAATCACCGCAACTTTCTCGAATCTCACCCTATGAGCAGCCACAGTTCCGATGTCCCCGGCTACACGCTGTTAGGCCAAGTCGATCATCCGGAAGATCTCCGCCGCCTGCCGGAGCGGGAATTGGCGCATTTGGCGGTAGAAGTGCGTCGCTATTTGATCGAGACCTTGGGCCGCATTGGCGGTCACTTTGCCGCCAATTTAGGCACGGTCGAGCTCACCATCGCGCTGCACCGCGTGTTCAACACCCCGCACGACCGTCTGGTCTGGGATGTCGGCCATCAGGCCTATCCGCACAAGATGCTCACCGGTCGGCGCGCGCGCTTGGAAACGATCCGTCGCTTGGGTGGCTTAGCGCCGTTCAACCACCGTGCTGAGAGCGAGTTCGACAGCTTTGGCGTAGGTCACTCCAGCACCAGTATCAGTGCCGCAGCGGGCATGGCGGCTGCGTCCAAAATCGCTGGCATCGCCCGCAAATGCATCGCCGTGATTGGCGATGGCGGCATGACCGCAGGCATGGCGTTTGAAGCCCTCAACCACGCCGGCCACGCGGGTTTGGACGTGCTCGTGGTCTACAACGACAACGACATGAGCATCTCGGAGAACGTCGGCGCACTGCGCGATCACTCCGCGCGCTTGGTCAAAAAGCTCTGCTTAGCTCAGCCGCCTTATTCCCGCCGCGCGGGCCATGTTGCCGACGCACAAGAGCACAACGAGGCGCATCTGCCCGACCCGGGCGCTCTATTCAGCACCCTGGGCTTCAGCTACACCGGCCCGATTGATGGCCATGACCTGCCCAGCCTGCTCGCCACGTTAGAGCAGCTCAAGCAGACGCCTGGGCCCAAGCTGCTGCACGTCATCACCACCAAGGGCAAGGGTTTTGAGCCCGCCGAATGCGACCCCATCAAGTACCACGGCGTCACCCAGTTTGACCCCGTCACCGGTGCCTTCCCGCTCAAGAAGCCGAGCGTGAAGCCCAGCTACACCCAAGTCTTTGGCGACTGGCTCTGCGCCGCAGCCGCTGCCGACCCCTTGGTGGTCGGCATTACGCCGGCGATGCGCGAGGGCTCGGGTTTGGTCGAGTTCTCCAAGCAATTCCCTGAGCGCTACTTCGACGTCGGCATCGCCGAGCAGCATGCCGTAACGCTGGCCGCTGGCCTCGCCTGCGAGGGCATCAAGCCGATCTGCGCGATCTATTCCAGCTTCTTGCAGCGCGGCTATGACCAGCTGATCCACGACGTCGCCATCCAAAACCTACCCGTGGTGTTTGCCATCGACCGGGGTGGCTTGGTCGGTGCCGATGGTGCTACCCATCACGGCGTGTTTGATCTCAGCTTCCTGCGTTGCATCCCCAATATGGTGGTGATGACGCCTAGCGACGAGCTGGAAACCCAGCGCATGCTCAGCACCGGCTTGGCCCACAAAGGCCCCTCCGCAGTGCGCTACCCGCGCGGCAATGGGCTAGGTCTCGACTTAAGCAGCGGCCAGAAACCACTGACCTTGGGCAAGGCCCGCATCGTGCGCGAGGCCCATGGCCGCCGCCGCCCGCGCGTCGCCCTGCTGGCATTCGGTTGCATGGTCGCCCCGGCACTAGAGGCAGCGGACATCCTCGATGCCACGGTCGCCGATATGCGCTTCGTCAAGCCGCTGGACGTGGAGCTGATCCTCGACCTCGCCCATGAGAACGACCTGCTGGTGACGCTGGAAGACAACGTCCGCATGGGCGGCGCGGGTTCGGGCGTCAACGAAGTCTTGGCGGCCCACCACCAGTTGGTGCCGGTGCTCAACCTCGGCCTGCCGGATCACTTCATCGAGCACGGCACGCGCGAGGAATTACTCACGCAGGTCGGGCTCGATGGCGCAGGCATCTTGCGCAGCATCCAAAAGCGTTTGCGGGCGAAGGAGTTCGACGCCAGTAACGAAGGCCGCCCGGGCGGCAATCTAAGCTCCGTTCGCTGATCCGCGCCTTGATTGGGCGGCTTCCTCATGACTCGCCAGCAGCTGCGGAGGGCAATGTTCGCGCTGCTGCTGTCCTCGATCAGTGCAGCACTGGCCGCGCCTACTGCCCCAGTAGCCGCTAGCCCCGTCAGCAGCGAAGCGCCCGCTGGCAGCGATAAGCCCGTCGTGCAGGTGCGTGCACTGCTGCAAGGCAAGGCAGTTTTGCAGGTAGGCAACGCGCCGCCTCGGCTGGTGCGCGTCGGCGAGTCCGAGCAGGGCGTGCGCTTGCTGGCCGCAGATGCCAGCGGCGTGACGGTGTTGCAGGATGGCCGCAAGCAACGCCTGAAGCTGACCGGCGGCACCGCAGTGCAGCCTTCCGTGGTCAGCAGCCAAGTCGTGCAGCCCTACATCCCACCGTCGGACGCGGCCAAACCACCTAATGGCCTGACGTTAACGGCGGATGCGTTCGGACACTTCAGCCTCAAGGGCCGCGTCAATGGGCGTGACACCGCCTTTTTAGTCGATACCGGTGCCTCGCTGGTGGTGTTGACTGAGGCACAGGCCAAGGCCGCAGGCTACGCACTGGAAGATGGCCGCCCAGTGCGCAGCCAGACGGCGAATGGGGTCGCCATCAACTACCTAGTCACGCTGCGCAGCCTACAAATCGGGCCTTGGACGTTCCAAAAAGTTGAAGCACTGATCGCCCCGACGATGGAGGGCGAGCAGGCGCTCTTGGGCAACAATATTCTTCAGCGTTTGCAGATGGAGCAGCGCGGCAATCGCTTGAAGCTCAGCCGCCCTGGCAGTTCCGGATCAGCGGAAGCGCCCTAGGCCAGTAGGGGCGAGGCATGCCTCGCCCCTACCCGTGATCTCAACCGCACCCCACGTCCCACAACCCACGTCCCACCTCACTTCAACATTGTCGTCATCCGCGAGATGCGCTCGGCTTGGATGCGATTGAGGTTGCGGAATACGGTGGCAGCGATGCGTGGGTGACGGGTGCGCAGGCGCTCTAGGTCTTGGCTATCAAAACGCAGCAGGCGCGCGGCGGTGAGCGCATCGACATTCGCCGTCCGGCGCTGGCCGAAGTAGCCCGCTTCGCCCATCACCGCACCACGGCCCATGCTGGAGAGCAGCTTGCGTTCGCCTTCGCGCTCCACCCAAGCCTGCAACTGGCCATCGACCACGACGTAGATGTCGCGGGCGTAATCGCCCTCGGTGATGAGCCGAGTGCCGGGGGCGACTTGTTCTAGGTTCGACAGCAGTGCGAAGGTGCGCGCCTGCCGCAGCGACAGGCCGGAGAGCAAGGGGATGGTGTGTTGCGGGCTGCGGCCCAAGTCCAGCCTGAGCAAATCCCAAATGGTGACGATGCGCACCAGCGAGGCCAGCGCGGGGGTGAGGGTGATGTCGCAAACCCAGGACAAGAACAGGGTCGCAGCGGCCAGCCAGCCAAACTGGATTTGGCTCTTCATGTCCGAGCCAGTGAACACCAAAAAGCCTAGGCAGAGGGCGATCATCGTCAGGGTGATTGGCCGCAGCACGCCGCTCAAGGCGTGGCGCACGGCTTGCTCCTCGGAGCCACGGTTTCTGGCCTCCTCGTTGAAGCGCACCATGTAGTGGATGGTGTCGTCCACAGAAATGCCCAAAACGATGCTGGCGATCAGGCAGGTGGTGGGCGTGAGGCCGATGCCGGTGATGCTCAAGAGCCCGAAGTAAATCGCCACTGGCGTGAGGTTGGGCAGCAGGGCAACGAGTGCAGCGCGCGGCGAGGTGAAGATCACCGCCAACACCGCCCAAATGAAGAACACGGTGAGTGCGACGGTCTTCCATTGGCCGGAGGTCAGGTCGGCCACGGTGCGGGTGGCGAGCAAGCTGGTGCCGGTGAGATGCGCGTTGAGCGGCGGCGGCAGTGCGCGCAATTGCGCCTCGACGCGCTGGGAGAAATCACTCAGCGTGGTGGCGTCATCGACCTTCAGGCGCACCACGAGCTGGGCGGTCATGAACTGCGCGTCGAGCAAGGTGTTGAGCTGGTCGCCACCGCCAAAGATGAGGATTTGCTTGATGGCCGCAGCTTCATTCGGGATGACCGCAGCATCGGCGCGACCATCGTTGAAGCTGCGGTTGAGCAGCTTGAGCAAGTCCGGATAACCGTACACCGCGCCGACTTCCGGCTGTGTGCGCAGCCACTCGGCGAGGGCATCTAAACGCCGGGTCAGCGCCGGGTCGGCGAGGGAGTCGGCGACGTTGGTTTCCACCAAGACCGTGAGCAGATTGGCACCGGCGAACTGGGCATTGATGGCCTCGTAGTCCATGCGCACGGCGCTGTCCTCCGGAAAGCCACGGACGAACTCAGCGCTGGGCTTGAGGTTGGTCGAGAGCAGCAGGCCAGTGAGCATCAAGACCACCGCAGTGCCGATGATCAGCGCGCGCTGTCGGATGGCAAAGCCGGCGAGCTTCTGCGCGGTCTTCTCGTAGAGCGGGCCGGTCGGGCACGGCAGGCGGCCATGCCCCATCAATTGCACCAAGGCGGGCAGCAGGGTGAGGGTGAGCACCATCGCCATCAGCATGCCAATTGCCGAGAGCAGCGCGAACTGTCGGATCGCCGGCAAGCCGTTGCTGAGTAGGGCCAAAAAGCCCACGCTGGTGGTAACGGCGTTGAGCATCAGTGGCATTGCGCCGTGCTGCGTGGCTTGCAGCACCCGCTGGCTGAGCGCCTGCGCGGGGCCATCGGCGTCCTTAATGCACTCCGATAGCCAATGGATGGCGTAGCACAGCCCTTGGGTGACGACCAACACCGGCGTGAGCGCGGTGAGCAGATGCAGGCTGTAGCCCATGCCGCGCATCAGGGCGAAGGTGCAGAGCATCGCCACCGCTACGGTCAGCGTGCCCGCGAGCGCAAGGCGCAGGTCGCGGAAGGAAGCAATCAGCACCACCACAATCACTAAAAACACTGCGGGCACGGTGACCGTGAAGGTCTTTTGCAGTGCAGCAGCGGTGGCTTGCTTGACCACCGGCACGCCGGTTACCCGAACCTCGGCCACACCGCTTGCCGCACGCGCCAGTTGAATCAGCCGATGCGGATAGCCAGCGGCTTGAAACTCGCGCTCGTCCATGCCCGCGAGCGTGAGTGCGAAGGCGGTCTCCAAGCCGTCCTCAGACACCAAACCGCTGCGATAGACCGGGTTGTCCTGCAATTGCTGCCGGAGCTGCGGGATGCTCGCCGGAGCTGCTGCGGCTTGCTCGGTAAAGGTGGAGACCTCCAAGTCCTCAGCGCTCGCAAGCAGGTTGGGGGCAGTCGCCAGCGAGAACACGCTGACCACACCCGCCTGCGCTTGCAGGGATTCGGTGATTGCTGCGACGGCGGCGAGACTCTCGGCGCTGAACACCGGCTGCTTGAAGCGCACCGTCAGCAGCAGCGGGTCGCCGTCCCCAAACGTGGCGCGAGCGCGCTCATAAATGCGGCGGTCTTCGTCCTGTGCGGGGAGCAGGCGCTCCATCGAGGGGTCGATGCGCAGTGCCAAACGGCGCGCTGGCCAATCGACGCAAGCGGCAGCCAGCAGCGCGCAGAGCACGGCGAAGAACGCGAGCGTCTTCCATGGGTGTTGCTGTAGCCATAAGAGCTTGCGCATCAGCATGCTTGCAGGCTCGGGCTGTGGCCTAGGTCGAGCACCTCAGCAGCCCAGCAAGAGGCGATCCAGACAGGACTGCGGTAGGGCATGCAGGCACTCGGTGGGCAAGCTAGCCGCCCACGAAAAAGTTTCGAGGGTCAAAGTAACGCTTTGCAAGATCCTCGCCACTTTTCACACCGGTGATTTTCAAGTGCGTCTCGGTGCCGGTTCTGAGGTCTTGCATGCTCGCAGCGGAGGCGTACCAAGAGCTGCCGGATTTGGCCAAGCTGGCGACCGGTGCGGTCATCCGTTTGCGGGCAGTTTTGCCCTCGATGAATTCGACTTTGACGGCGACGCAGCTGGCCTCATCAACCCAAGCGCGGATTTGGCTGTAGCTACCGGCGCTGGCGGCGGCTGGCTTCATCGACAAAATCTTGGCGTTACGGCCTTCGATGCGTTCGCTGCCTTGCAGCGCCACCTGATTGCCGTCGAACGCATTGTGCAGTTGCTTTACTTCCGCATAGGAGAAATCGGTGCCGAACAAAGCACCCTCGCTGGCCGTGCCGCGCACGCGGCGCACTTTGTTGAGGGCTGGGAGGTAGACAAAAATGTCGTCGTCCTTCTCGCCTTCGCGCAGCAGGTAGGCGGCGTCTTTGAGGTCTGGAGGGGAGCCCAGCTTAATCATCGCCCGCAGCAGCGCGCCCTCGCGCTTGGCGTATAAGCGGCCGCGCAGCAGGCGCTCGCGTTTGCTGCGGTCCACCGTGCGCAGCTCAAACTCTTGAATGCGCACGCTGGTGGGGATGTTCTGACGCATGCAATCCATCAGCTTGGTCTCAGCCTCGCCGGCGCGGGTCGCTGGCGCGATCAAGCACAGTGAAGCGGTCATCAGGAGGCTCAACAGGGCGTGGCGCAGGCGCTTAGTCATTTTCTTGTTCTGATGTGGGGCCGGATTACTGCGGCGCGCGCAGTTTAGCGCTGCTGCCGGACTATCCTGAACCTATCGGCCACTAGGGAGCAGAGCAGTGTTCAATATCATCGGCGCGGGTGCGGTCGGCAGCAGCCTCATGGCGTACTTGGTCGCGGCGGGCCACGAAGTCCGGCTCTATGCGCGCAGCAAGGACGAACCGGCGTTTGCGGCCTGCGACAGCGTACGCGTGCAGACGGTGAAGGGCGGGCAGATGCGCGTGGCTCGGCCCGCCCTCACCGCTAGTCTGCTCAACAATGACTGCCCCGTGTTGGTGCTGGCGACCAAGTTCGCGGCACTCGATGCGCTGATCCAGCAATTGCGCGATGAGGGTGCGGGCGATGGTGCGGGTTGGTGCTTGCTCTCGACCCTCAATGGCATCAGCAGCCTGCCAAAGTTGCGCAGAGCCTTCCCGGCAGCCCAGGTGCTGCCGCTGACCATCATGTTCAACGCGCAGCTCACTGCGCCCTTGCAGACCACGCTCACCACCAAGCCGCGTGTGGTGCTCGGCGGCGGTGGCTCCGCAGTTGCGCTACTCCAAGCCCTAAAACGCACTGAGCTCACCGTCCAGAGCGCAGCAGGCGAGCAAGCGGTGTACGGCAAGCTCTTGATTAACCTCGGCAATGCGCTGGGCACGCTGACCCACAGCACGTTTCGAGATTTGTTCTCTGATCCCGCGCTAAGGCGCGCGCAGGTGGCAGTCATGGATGAGGCCGTCGCCTGCTTTGAGCAAAACCAGCGCGCTTGGCGGCTGCCAGCGCCCCTGCCCTATGCGGTCTACCGCAGCCTGCTACTGCACGGTGGGCCACTGCCTTGGTGGATGGCCAAAATCAACAACGGCCTCGGTGACGGCGCTTATCCGAGCATGGTCAGTGACTTCCGCCAAGGTAAGCCCACGGAGATTGACCAGCTCAATGGCGAAATCCTGCGGCTTGCCGCCGCAACAGGCGGCAGCGCGCCGGTCAATGCGGCGGTCGTCGAGCTACTGAGAGGTCGTACCGCCAGCCAAGCGCCGATGAGCGCTGAGCAGCTGCTGCAGCGCTTGCCGATAACCGCCTAGCGGAGTGCCGAGCTACTCGTCGGCGTCAGGCTTGCGCTTCAGGCCCATACGCGGCTTAGCACCTACCGCCTTGCCGTTGCGGACTTCGTATTTTTGGCCCGCTGGCCGCGCAGGCTTAGCGGCTTGGTGCTCGCGGCGCACGAAGGGTGCCTTCTCGCCGTAGGGGCGGCTGGCAGAGGGCTTGGCATCGCGCGCTCCCTTGCCGTAGCGCGGTGCGGCATCGCCCTCGGCGCGGGGCTTGTTGAAGCGCGGGCGCTCGCCGTCTTGGCGTGGCCCAGAGCTGCGGGGGGCGTCTGGCTTCTTCCAAGCGGGTGCCGGTGCTGCGCCTTCGCGGCCAAAGCGCGGTGCGGACTCAGTGCGGGCAAAGCTCGGCGAACGCGGCTTGAATTGCGGCCGATCGCCATCACCAGCAGGCGCATCGCGGCCCTTGCTGCTCCAGACCGGTTTGTCGTCGCCAGCACGCGCTGGTTTAGCACTGGCCCAAGCTGAGCCGCCGCCGTCTGCGCGCGGGCCACGGCGCTCGCTGCCCTCAGCAGGCGCACTGCGCCACGCTGGGCGGTCACTGCGCGGGCCACGCGGGCCGGTGGCACTGGCATCACCGGAGGGCTTCTTCCAAGCGCTGCCCTCTTCGGATTTGCGCTGCCAAGGGCGCTCGCCCGCAGGCTTATCACCCATGCCACTGGGACGGGGACGGGCGCGGCTCGGCGCACCGTCGCCCCGTTCAACGTAGCTGCGCTCGCTCTTCGCACCAAAACCGCGTGCCTTGAACTGCTCGCCGTCGCCTCCTGATGACTCACTCGCTGCTGGCTTGGCCCAAGGTTTTGGCCGCTCGCTCGCTGCCGTATAGGGCCTTGCACCTGCGGGTGCGCCGGGCTTGCGTGGGCCGGTGCTGCTAAACGAGCGCTTGGTCTTGGCAGCGGCGCCCGGGCCTTGCTCAAAGCGCTCAGCGCGGCGCTCACCGCGTTCGACTTCTTTGCGCTCTTCCTTGCTGGCGCGCACCCAGCCGCCTTCCTGCACCGCCTTCTTCTTAGGATTGGGCAAGGCATTGGGGCCAGAGCGGGAGAACTCACTGGTGTTCTTGTGGCTGTCGCGCACGCGCTCTGGCAGGCGCTCACTGTGCGGCAGTTGCACGGCGTCTAGCAGCTTGGTGATTTCATCAGCAGTCGCCTCGCGATAGCTGCCGCTCTTGATGCCACGGCCAAGTTTGATCGGCCCATAGCCGGTGCGAATCAGGCGGTTGACGGTCAGGCCTTGGCTCTCAAACAGGCGGCGAACTTCGCGGTGGCGGCCTTCTGCGATGGTCACCACAAACCAGTGGTTGGCCCTACCCTGTACCGGCTCGCCTTCGCCATCGTCATCGCTGGTGTCGAGGTCAGGTTCGTTATCGCCAAAGCGAATGCTGTTGAAGTGCGCCTCGCCGTCTTCCAGGTTCACGCCTTTGCGCAGCTTGCCAAAGGCTTCGTCGCTGACTTCGCCCAGCGCTCGCACAGCGTATTCGCGCAGCTGCTCGAAGCTCGGGTGCATCAGGCGGCGCGCCAGCTCACCGTGGTTGGTCAGCAGCAAAAGACCCGAGGTGTTGACGTCCAAGCGGCCCACGGCAATCCAGCGGCCGGTTTCTAGCTCCGGCAGCTTACGGAACACCGTGCGGCGGCCTTCTGGGTCTTCACGCGTCACCATCTCGCCGGTGCGCTTTTTGTAGAGCAGCACGCGCATCGGCTCGTTGCCGCTCTTGAGCGAGATGCGCTTGCCGTCGAGCTTTACGGCGTCGGATTCATCCACCTTTTGGCCGACCTCGGCGGTCGCGCCGTTGACCGTCAAGCGGCCTTCTTGCACCCACTCCTCAATCTCTCGGCGTGAGCCGTAACCGAGACTAGAGAGCAGTTTTTGGATTCTTTCAGACATGTGTGCAGCCTCCCGGCTTGCCGCCGGAATGATGAGGATGCGCGGGAGCGCTCCTCGAAGATAAAACCCAGCGCCAGAAACCCAGTGCCAGACGGTACCACTTAGTGAATCGTGACGGCCTCTGCGGGTGCTTCGTCGCTCTCGGCAGCGAGTTGCGCGCTCGGGTTCAGGGTGAGTCTGCTGAGTGCGGCTTCGAGCTGGTCCAAATCTTTAACGGCGGGCAAGTCCGGCAACTGATCCAGCGTCTTCAAATTGAGGTCATCGAGCAGCTGCGCGGTGGTACCGAACAAGGTCGGCCGCCCAGGGACTTCCTTAACGCCCAACTCGCGGATCCAGCCACGTTCCAGCAGGGTTTTGATGATGTTGCTGGAGACGGCAACGCCACGGATTTCTTCAATCTCGCCACGGGTAATCGGCTGGCGATAGCAAACCAGCGCGAGGGTTTCCAGCAGCGCGCGGGTGAGCTTGGGCGGCTTGTCCTGCCAGAGGCGGCCAACGACCTCCGCATGCTCGGCGCGCACTTGGATGCGCCAGCCGCTGGCGACTTCCTTGAGCTCCACCGCCGCCGCTTGCAGGCGCTGCTCCAGGCACTCCAAGGCTTGGCGCATCTCGCGCTTGGTGATCAGCGCATCGGGGGCGATCAGCTTGGTCAGGGCGTCGAGCGTCAAGGCTTGGTCCGAGGCCAGCAAAAGTGCCTCAGCCATGCGCGCAAGCCGCTCGTAGTCCTGAGGCGCGCTGACACTCAGAGCCCCCAAAGGCAAGGTGGATTGCGGCTGGGCAGCGTCGGTAGCGGGCGCGGGTGCTACGGGCTCGATTGCAGCGGTCGCCTCACCGGTGGCTTCTTGCGCATCCGGCTGCGCGTCTTTGCGTGGGTCAGGGAGTGTGTTCATCGGTCTACTCGAAAGAGGCCTCGTCCAAGCGCAGCGCGGGCTCTGCAGGCTCTTCGCTGGGCTCGGCGTCGTGCTTGGCGGTCACTACGGACAGCCGTACCGGCTGGAAGGGGCCGTCCTGCACCAGTTGAATCAAAAACAATTTGGTCAGCTCGAGCACGGCCAGCAGCACGACGATGACGCCCGCACGGCCTTCGGCCTCATCGACCAATTCCATCATCTCGGCGGGGCCTTCGCGCAGGCGGGCAAGCACCGTGGACATGCGCGCACGCACCGAGAGCGGCTCGCGCCCGACTTGGTGTTTGCTAAACAGTGCGGCGCGTTGCAGCACATCGCGGAAGGCCAGCAGCAGCTCGCGCAGCTCAGGCTTCGGCAAGGGCGCATTGAGCTTGACCACCTCCGGCTTCGCACTCGCTGCGTGGGTCTCGCGGCCCATGCGCGGCAATTGGTCGATCTGCTCGGCGGCGACCTTGAAGCGCTCGTATTCCTGTAGGCGGCGCACCAGCTCCATACGCGGGTCTTCTTCCACCGCGTCCTGCTCGACCGGCTTGGGCAGCAGCATCCGCGACTTAATCTCCGCCAACAGTGCGGCCATCACCAAATACTCAGCCGCCAACTCCAAGCGCAGGTCCTTCATCAGCTCTATGTAGCGGACGTACTGCTGGGTAATGGTGTGGACGGGGATGTCCAGAATGTTGAGGTTCTGGCGGCGAATCAGGTAGAGCAGCAGGTCCAGCGGGCCTTCGAAGGCCTCAAGGAAAATTTGCAAGGCGTCCGGCGGGATGTAGAGGTCATCCGGCAGCTTCTCCATCGCCTGGCCATTGAGCTTGGGCCGCTGCGGCTCAGCCTCGGCGAGTGCTGCGGTCGGCAGCTCTGGCTCAGGGTTCAGCGGCTCGGCACTAGCGCTCATCATTGGCCTTAGGCCGCGACCAAGCCCAAGGCTTCGTGCACACCGGCAAGCGTGGCATTGGCCTTTTCCGCTGCCTTGGCAGCACCTGCTTGCAGCACCTGCCGCAGATGGGCTTCGTCACCGCGCAGGGCGAGATATTGGCTCTGCACCGGGCGCAAGCACTCCACCACTGCCTCACTCACCGCGGTTTTGAGGTGGCCGTAACCCTTCCCTACGAAGGCCTCCTCCAAAGCGGCAAAGCTCTGGCCGTTAATCGCCGAGAGGATGCTGAGCAGGTTAGAAACCCCAGGCTTTTCGCTAGGCGCATAGCGAATCTCCGCGCCCAAGTCGGTCACCGAGCGCTTGATTTTGCGCACGATGACATCGGGGCTATCGAGCAGGTAAATCGCGTCCGTCTCTGCCTCGCCGGACTTGCTCATCTTGGCCGTGGGCTCTTGCAGGCCCATGATGCGCGCACCCACCGGCGGGATCATCGGCTCTGGCACGGTGAATACCGGGCCATAGAGCCCGTTGAAGCGCTGGGCGATGTCCCGGGTCAACTCCAAGTGCTGCTTTTGGTCATCACCCACCGGCACATGGCTGGCTTGGTAGAGCAGGATGTCCGCCGCCATCAGCACTGGGTAGTCGAACAAACCGGCATTGAGGTTATCGGCATGTTTGGCGGATTTATCTTTGAACTGCGTCATCCGCTGCAGCTCGCCCATCATGGTGTAGCAGTTGAGAATCCAGCCCAATTGCGAGTGCGCGGGCACATGGCTCTGCACGAACAAGGTGTTCTTGGCTGGGTCCAAACCGCAGGCGATGTAGAGCGCTAAAAACTCCAAGCAGCGCTCGCGCAGGACTTTGGGGTCTTGGCGGACGGTAATCGCGTGCAAGTCCACCAGCATGTAGTAGCAATCAAAGCGCTCAGAGAGCGGCAGCCAGTTCTTGATCGCGCCCAAGTAGTTGCCGAGGGTCAACTTGCCAGAGGGCTGGATGCCAGAAAGTACAGTTGGGCGAGTCATGGCGCGCGTCGAGCACGGTGCGGTAGGCGGGTCGGCCATTATAGAGGAGGCCGGTAGCGCCCCTGCGCACGGCGGCGAATTACCCGTAGGGGCAAGGCATGCCTTGCACCTACCCGCCCCAATCGCAGACTAGGGTCTATTGACCCCTAAAGCCCCAGCATGCTGACGTCGCCACGGCCTTGGCGCACCAGTTCGGGCGCCTCGCCAGTCAGATCGATCACCGTGGTGGGCTCGATCCCGCAATCGCCAGCGTCGAGCACCAAATCCACCTGATGCTCCAGTTCGTGGCGCTCGTCCTCTGGGCAGCGCATCGGCTCATCGGCATCTGGCCATTGCAAGGTGCAGGAGATTAAGGGCTCGTCCAAAGCACCCAGCAATTGCTGACACACCGCGTGCTCCGGGATGCGAATACCAATGGTTTTGCGCTTCTCGTGGCTCAAGCGCTTGGGCAGCTCTTTGCTGGCCGGCAGGATGAAGGTGTAGGGGCCGGGGGTCAGCTGCTTGAGCAAGCGGAACTGCCAGTTATCAACCCGCGCCCAGCGCGCAATCTCAGATAAATCGCGGCAAACCAGCGTGAATTGATGGTGTTTATCAAAGCGGCGAATCCGGCGCAGGCGCTCAGCCGCCTCGCGGTCATCCAAGCGGACACCCAAGGCATAGCAGGAGTCCGTCGGGTAGGCGATGACGCCGCCTTTGCGCACGCAGTCCGCCGCCTTGGCGATATAGCGCGCTTGCGGCGTCACGGGGTGGAGCTCTAGCCATTCACAAGTCATCGAATAAGTGTGGCACAAACCGCATAATGCTCGGATGAAAATCCTGCTCGACTTAGTCCCCTTTATTGCATTCCTCGGCACTTGGAGCCAATTCGGCATCTACCCAGCGACCGCCGTGCTGATCATCACGCTCTGGATCGCCGTGGTGCTGGACTACTTCTTCGTCGGCAAGAAGCGCAACAACATGATGCTCGGCACTGCCGCCATCGCCACGGTGTTCGGCGTGTTGACACTGGTGCTGCGCAACGCGCTGTTCATCCACATCAAACCGACGGTGATTTTCGGCCTACAGGGTCTGGTGTTCTTAGGCAGCCACTTCATCGGCGACAAGGTCATCTTGCAGCGCCTGATGGGCGCGCAAATCCCGATGCCGGAGGCGCAGTGGCGCCGCCTGAGCTTGGCTTGGGTTGCCTATTCGTTCCTGATGGCCGCCATCAACCTCTACACCGCGCTGTTCTGCAGCGAGGAAGTCTGGGCCTGGACGCTGGGTGCGATCAAAATCAGTTTCATCCCCTTCCTCATCGCCCACTACCCCTTCGTCGCGCCGTATTTGCAGGATGCAGCGGCCAAGGACGCCGCGGAGCGCAAGAGCTAGCCCATGCTCTACGTCATCATGGGGCAGGAAAACCCACTCTCAGGAGCCGCCCGTAAAGCGACTCGCCCCGCGCACTTGGCCTATCTCAAAGCCTTGCAAGACCAAGGCCGCTTGGTGCTCGCAGGGCCAAGGCCCAAGGCCGACAGCGCCTCAGCACCTGAGGCCGGCTACCACGGCAGCTTGATCGTCGCCGAGTTCCCCGACCTCGCGACCGCGCAAGCATGGGCCGATCAAGACCCGTACCTGCGCGCTGGCGTGTTCAGCCGCGTGCTGGTGCAACCCTTCGTGCAGGTGCTGCCCGCATGAGCGCACAACTCGGCGACCCCGCCACCCGTGTCGCGCGCATCGAAGCCAAGCTGCGCGCAGCCTTTGCGCCCACTCGGTTGGAAGTCCACGACGACAGCGCTGCCCACAAAGGCCATGTCGGCGCGCTCACCGGCAAGGGGCACTTCCGTGTGCGGATCGAATCGCCCCAGCTCGCAGGGCTAAGCCTGATTGCCCGCCACCGCGCGGTGTACGCAGCACTGGCGGTGGAGATGGACGAAGACATTCACGCGCTGGCGCTTGAGGCGCGCTGAGGGCTAAGGGCTAGTGCTTGCTAGCCCCGTAGCGGCGTCCGCCGCCGGCCTCAATTTACGGCCGTGTATCAGCGCGGCGACTTGCTACTGGCGTAAGCATCGCTCGGAGAACTCCCAAAGCCGACGCGCCACTGCCGTGTTGCTGGCCTCGGCGGATCGCTTGCTGGGGCGGCAGTGGGAAAAGTATCCGCCGGCAATCTCTGCCGCGGGCTCATGGGTCGCACACAGGACGCTGGTTGCCGCCCCCTGGTTTGGGGCCTTGGTGACTGGGCTTGCGAGCCAAAAAGCGAAGCGGGTTAAAGCCGAGCCTGCTCCGAAATTGGTGGTCACCAAATTGCCGGGGTGCACCGCGCAGGCGGTCAAGCCTTGAGCGCCGTAACGCTGCTGCAACTCAAGCGCCATTAAGGCATTACACAGTTTGGCCTGACCATAGGCATTGAACGCCGTGATGCGGTTCTGCCGCTTAGCCCGCAAGAGATTGTCGAAGTCCAGCTTGCGCGGATATTTGTGCGAGTCGCTCGACACCACGACGACGCGCGGTGCTGGTGCCGCAAGCAGCTTGGGCAGCAAGGCTTTGGTGAGTTGGAAATGGCCCAGATGGCAGACCGCCACGGTGCGCTCGATGCCAGTTTCCGTGGTCGCGTAGGTCATGGACATAGAGCCGCCGTTGCAGATCAGGATGTCCAATTGCGTAATGCTGGCAGCGCAGGCCTCAATGCTCTTCGGCGAGGCCAAATCCAGCGCGACCAAGGAAAGCTGTGCGCTAGGGTGCGCCTGACGAATGTCCTTAATCGCCTGCGCCCCTAAAGACGCATTGCGACACCCCAACAGCACATGGGCACCGGCAGCCGCGAGAGACCGGGCAGTCTCAAAACCAATGCCGCTATTGGCCCCGGTGACCAACACCACTTTGCCGGAGAGGTCTTTGCCCTCCAGCACGTCGTCAGCAGTGCTGTTGCCGTTGAATCGCCAAGAGTTAGTCATCAGTTATTCCTTTAGAGCATTTTTTGCTCAAGAGCAGGCATCGAATCGTCGTCATCCCCGCGAAGGCGGGGATCCAGCTTTTCCTTCAGATCAACGGTTCTGTGAGGGAAAACTGGATTCCCGCCTGCGCGGGAATGACAGGTTCACAAACAGGTACTTGAACCAAAGTTGCTCTAGCTGCGAAAACACTTCAAATACCAGTGCACGGCAGGTTTGCGTGTGATGCTGCCGACAGCGCCTGTGCGCATAAAGATTGCATCAGACCTAGAGAGCGCACACCGACCCAAAACAGTGACCTAACCCGCGGCGACTTCCTGCTGGCGCACGACGCGGGCGTATTTGTCGAGCACGCCATTGACGTACTTAAAACCCTCTTCCGAGCCGAACAATTTCGCCAAGTTGACGCACTCGTTGACGATCACGCGCCAGGGTACGGATGGCTGATTCGCCAGCTCATAGGCCCCAAGCAGCAGGATGGCGTGCTCGACGGGGTCTAGCTGAGCGAGCGGGCGGTCAAGGTGCGGGATCAGTGCCAGCGTGAGTGGCTGAGCTTGCTCGACAGTGCCGCAGAGCAGCTCTTCAAAATAGGCCGGGTCGGCACGGCCTAGACCATCCTCTTGCTCGCGAAATTGCCGCATCAGCACTTCTGGCGGCGTGGTGTTGACCAGCCACTGATACAGCGCTTGCGCGGTGACGCGGCGGGCTAGGCCGCGCTTGCTAAAGGCAGGGTTGGGGACGTGCGGGGTATCGCTCATGCTTGCGCCTCGGGTGCCAATTCGCGGGTGAGCTTGAGCATTTCCAGCACTGCCTCGGCGCACTCGTAGCCCTTATTGCCCTTGCCGGGTGCTGCGCGCTCTTTGGCTTGCTCAAAGGTGTTGACGGTGAGCACGCCAAAGCCGACGGGGGCGGAGTTGGTGAGCTGCACGTCCATCAGGCCACGGGCGCATTCACCGGCCACGAAGTCAAAGTGCGGTGTATCGCCACGAATCACCGCGCCTAGTGCGACAACGGCATCGAAGTACCCCGATTCCAGTGCTGCGGAGGCAGCCAGCGGTAGCTCGTAAGCGCCGGGGGCGCGGAACAGCTCGACATTGCCTTCCGGCACGCCGTAATCCCGCAGGCATTCGCGCGCGCCTTGCACTAAGGCATCAACGATATCGACATTCCAACGCGTGGCGAGCAGAGCAATGCGCGCGTCCTTGAAGTCTTTCTTGTTCGGGGCGGCAGGTGCTTGGTAGCCAGATTTCATGATTTTTTGGACGTGGGACGTGGGAAGTGGGGCGTCGGGCGTGGGACGTGGGATGTGGGACGAGAGAATCAAGCCGCAGATTTCAGCGCGGCAGGGATTTTACGCCCCACATCCCACGCCCTACATCCCACGGCTTTTCAATCACAGGGCACATATTCGACGACTTCCAGCCCGAAGCCAGAAATCCCCTGCATGCGCTTGGGCGCTGACAGCACGCGCATCTTGCGCACGCCCAAGTCGCTCAGGATTTGCGCGCCTAGGCCGTAGGTGCGGAGCACCGGGCCGGTGGTTTCGTGCACTTCATCCGGCTTGTTGAGGCCGACGATTTGCTGGAGCAACTCTCTCGGGCTCTCGGGCTTGCGCAGCAGCACCACCACACCCGCACCCTCCTCGGCAATGCGCTGCAGGGCGCGGCGCACCGGCCAAGAGAAGTCGCCGTGCTGCACGCCGAGCACGTCCTGCAGCATGTTGCGAATGTGCACGCGCACCAGCGTCGGTTGGCTCATGGAGATCGAGCCTTTCACCATCGCCAAATGCACGGTGTTATCGACGGTGTCTTGATAGGTCACCAAGCGGAACTCGCCGAACTCGGTCTGCACATGCGTTTCGGCGACGCGCTCAACACTGTGCTCGTTGTCGAGGCGGTAGCGGATGAGGTCAGCAATGGTGCCGATCTTCAATCCGTGCTCGGCAGCGAAGACTTCTAAATCCGGCCGCCGCGCCATGGTGCCGTCGTCTTTCAAAATCTCGCAGATGACTGCCGCCGGCGTGCGGCCCGCCATGCGCGCCAAGTCGCAGCCTGCTTCGGTGTGGCCAGCGCGGGTTAGCACGCCGCCAGGCTGGGCCATGAGCGGGAAGATGTGGCCCGGCTGGACAACGTCCTCGGGCTTGGCATCGGCCTTCACCGCGGTGCGCACGGTATGGGCGCGGTCGTGGGCGGATATACCCGTCGTCACACCTTGCGCGGCTTCAATGCTGACCGTGAAGTTGGTACCAAAGCCCGAGCCGTTATCGCTGACCATCAATGGCAGGCGCAGATTGCGGCATTTTTCTTGGGTCAGCGTCAGGCAGACCAAGCCGCGGCCAAAGCGCGCCATGAAGTTGATGTCCTCAGGGCGCACGGTGTCGGCGCACATCAGCAAGTCGCCCTCGTTCTCGCGATCTTCGTCATCCATCAGGATGATCATGCGCCCTGCTTTGAGGTCGGCGATGAGCTCTGGGATGGTGTTGAGGCCAGTGGCTGGCGCTGCGGCGGCGGGTTTGGCTTTGCTGCTGGCATCGGCGCTGAAGTCAGCGACGCTGCCGCCGAGTTCAGGTAAGTCCATCGCACCGGCAGGCAGGGCGAAGGCAGTCTCGATCCGGCGGGCGACGATATCGCCCATGCCTTTATCCAAGGTCGCCATCTGGCTGACGTGGGCGGGGGAGAGCCCTACCCGCTCCGCCAATTGCGCCTGCTGGCCGCTTTGATCGATGAGTAGACGAAGGTTATCCCGACGAAACTGCTTCACTCCGGCCATGGCCGCTCCCAACGTACGATTGCATTAGCGGATTGCTAATGCCACGCAGTTTAATGGCGGCCGCGACAGATTGCGATGCACGTCGCGCTAATGCAGCTACCCGTGAATTGCCGCATCGGCGACGACGATGCCGTCGGCATCGGCATAGAGCCATGCTCCGGGGGCGAAGCGCACACCTGCAAATTGCAGCACCCGCCCAGCTTGGGCGCTGTGCAGGCCCTTCTCACTCTTCTTGGGATGGCTGCCGAGCGCCTTTATGCCAACAGCCTGCGCGCCCAACTCGCCGACATCCCGCACATAGCCATACACGACGATGCCCGCCCAATGGTTCTTGACCGCCAACTCGCCCAACTGCCCGCCGACTAGGGCGCAGCGGATGGAGCCACCGCCATCTACCACCAGCACCCTGCCCTCGCCCGGGGTCTCTAACGCCGCTCGGACTTGGGCGTTGTCTTCGAAGACCTTCAGCGTATGGATGGGGCCGAAGAACTCGGTTTTGCCGCCGAAGTCTCGGAACATAGGCTCCGCGACTTGGGCTTCAGGGTGGGCGTCGGAGAGGTCAGTGGTGGCAGTGGACATATTCGGGTCGTGCAATTTGCTGTGGAAAGTAGGGTGCGCGGAGATACCAATTAATGCGAACTGCCGGTAGGGATTGATCCAAGAAGCAGGGTGAGCTTCAACCCGTAGGGGCAAGGCATGCCTTGCCCATACCCGCCTTGCCCTTGCCAAAAATGCTTTGCCCCTAAGCCTCGCGGCGCGCAAGCAGCGGCATGGCAATGGCCCAGAGCGTGAAGCCAATAAAGGCCACCATGGTCCAAAACGGCAGGCTTTGGCCTAAAAACAGCCAGTCAATTTTCGCGCAGTTGCCGTCGCCCTTGAGAATGGTGGTGACGACGTCTTTCATTGGCATCATGTCCATGAGGTAGTCAAGTGTCGGGCCGCAGGCGGGGCGTTGATCTTCCGGCAGGCCTTGCAGCCAGACGTGGCGGCCAGCGATGGCAGCACCGATCATGCTGGCATCGGCGGCGATCACGGCGTACACCCAGCGCCACGCCTTCGTGACCGGCGCATGCAGCGCGGCCACCGCAAACACGATGCCCGCTGCGAGCATCGCCACGCGTTGGAAGATACACATTGGGCAGGGCTCTAGGCCCAGTACCTTCTGGAAGTAGAACACCGCCATCGCTAAGCCAGCCACGCAGCCGAGCGCGCCAAGCCCAGCGAGTTGCCGGTAAGAAAGAGTGCGGATGTTCATCGAATAACCTCAATAGTGAGTTCAGGAATTAGCGGCAGTTGCGCCCAAATACGGTCTGCCGTCCAAGCCGGCGCGGCAAGTCTGTGCGCGAGTGCCAAGCAGGCCAGATCCCCCAAGGAGAGCCCAAAGCTGCGGGTGCGCGGGTACCAGCGCGCCATCAGTATGAGATCAGCGTCGTCCAGACTCTGGAACCCCAACCCGAGTTCCTGCAGCGCCGGCAAAAGCTCCTCGGGCTGAAAGCCGCGTTGACAGAGCTTTTGCAGCACCTCGGCGAGGTTCACCCGGCTGATCTGCGCGCCGTCCAACACCGCCGCCACGCGCTCGGCTCCCGGCTCGTTTTGCAGCAGGGCGAGCACGGCGGAGGCATCCAACACCACCATCAGCGCGGCTCAGGCTCGTGCAGGCTGTAGCCCTCTCTGGCGGCCTCGGCGCGGCGTTCGCGCAGGAGTTCGTCCGCAAGACTCATGCCGCCCGTCAGCGCAGCTACGCGAGCTTGCAGGCGTTGCAGACGGTGGCTGCGGCTCTCCAACAGCAGACGGCCCTGCTCAATCGCCAGCACCAAGTCGTCACCTGGCTTGAGGTCTAGTGCGTCGCGAATAGCTGCGGGTATCACCAAGCGGCCCTGAGGGCCTAGCTTGACCTGATGCGCGGTGCTGGTTGTCATGGTCGATTGCCTATAAGGCGCTTGGGTGCCTATTTTGTCACCCAGTGGCACGGGTTGCAACAAGTGCCATCTGCGCAATTATGGGCACGAAACTGGACGGCCCACCCCGCACAGACACCCAGCCACGCGCCCCGCCGAACGCTACTCTGGCTTTTGCGTCTTACTCACCGCAGCCATCACGCCAAGCCCGATGGCGATAGCCGCACCCACCAGAATCCAAGTCATCGACGCGCCGAGCAGATGAGCGCCGTAGCCCGCACCGGCAACGACGATCACGACACCGAGGAGAAAGATAAATAAGTTAGGCATGTCCGTATCCCTATAGCGCCGCTCTTGCGGCGCTGGGGATCATGCCGAGACAACCTTAATGCCAGCGAACTTGCCCTGCCATTGCTTGGGGCCAGTCTCGTGCACCGAAGTGCCTTGGGCATCCACTGCGACGGTGACGGGCATGTCGACTACGTCAAATTCGTAGATCGCTTCCATGCCGAGGTCGGCAAAGCCCAGCACCTTGGCACTTTTGATTGCCTTGCTGACGAGGTAGGCAGCGCCACCCACCGCCATGAGGTAAGCGCTCCGATGCTTCTTGATGGCTTCAATAGCCGTCGGCCCACGTTCCGCCTTACCTACCATGGCGATCAGGCCGGTCTGCGCCAACATCATCTCGGTGAACTTATCCATCCGGGTGGCGGTAGTCGGGCCTGCGGGGCCGACGGCCTCATCGCGCACTGGGTCAACTGGGCCTACGTAGTAAATGACGCGATTGGTGAAGTCCACCGGCAGTTTCTCGCCCTTGGCCAGCATGTCTTGGATGCGCTTATGCGCGGCGTCTCGGCCCGTCAGCATCTTGCCGTTGAGCAGCAGGGTTTGGCCGGGCTTCCAGCTAGCGACTGCCGCAGGCGTGAGGGTGTTGAGATCCACTCGCGTGGCTTTTTCGGTATCGGCCTGCCAAGTGACGTCGGGCCAGTCTTCGAGCTTGGGCGTTTCGAGCACCGCTGGGCCTGAGCCATCGAGCTCAAAATGCACATGGCGGGTGGCGGCACAGTTGGGGATCATCGCCACCGGCAGCGACGCGGCGTGGGTGGGGTAGTCGATGATTTTCACGTCGAGCACGGTGGTGAGGCCACCCAAGCCCTGCGCGCCGATTCCCAGTGCATTGACCTTTTCCAGCAGTTCCAAACGTAGCTCTTCGACGCGCGACAAGGTCTCGCCGCGCGCTTTCTTTTCCTTAACTAAGTGGATGTCCACGGGTGCCATGATGGCCTCCTTGGCCATCACCATCGCCTTCTCGGGTGTACCACCAATACCTAGGCCCAAAATGCCGGGCGGGCACCAGCCAGCACCCATGGTCGGCACCGTCTTGAGTACCCAATCGACGATGGAATCCGACGGATTGAGGCAGACCATCTTGCTCTTGTTCTCGGAGCCGCCGCCCTTCGCCGCACAGGTCACTTCCACATGGTGGCCAGGCACGATTTCGTAGTGGATGACCGCAGGCGTGTTGTCTTTGGTGTTGATGCGTTTGCCGGCAGGGTCGGCCAGCACAGAGCCGCGCAGCTTGTTGTCGGGGTTGAGGTAGGCGCGGCGCACGCCCTCATTGACCATGTCCTGCACGGACATCGTCGCATTCCAGCGCACGTCCATCCCCACCTTCAAAAACACCACGCAAATGCCCGTGTCTTGGCAGATGGGGCGCTTGCCTTCTGCGCAGAGGCGGGAGTTGGTCAGGATTTGCGCAATGGCGTCTTTTGCTGCTGGCGATTCCTCCCGCTCATAGGCCTCACCTAGGGCTTGGATGTAGTCCAAGGGGTGGTAATAGCTGATGTGCTGAAAGGCGTCCGCGATGCTTTGGATGAAGTCGTCTTGGCGGATGGTGGTGGTCATGGCGCTCGTGGCTCGGCAGGGCAATGTGGGTGCGGACGTCGCGGTACAAATGCAGGCGCGGGATTATCAGGGATTCCCTAGCCCATCGCGCGGCAGATGCGTGCCAGAAGCGCTAGGCCAAGCCACCGCGAATCAGTCGCGCAGGGTCCATTAGGCGTGCCAGTTCGGCCTCAGCCATGCCCGTCACCTCGACCGCAACCGCCAGCACGCTGCGACGCTCGGCAAGGGCTCGGCGGGCAATCAAGGCACCTTGCTCGTAGCCGATGTGGCGATTCAGGGCGGTGACAATCACCGGGTTCTGCCAAAGCTGCTGCGCCAGTCGCTCCTCATTCACGACTAGGCCATCAATGCATTGTGTTGCTAGCAAGCGACAAGCATTCGCCAGCAACTCAATGGATTCGAGCAGATTGCGGGCGACCAATGGCCACATCACATTGAGCTGGAAGTTACCGCTCTGCGCGGCGATGGTGATGGCAGCGTCGTTGCCGATGACTTGCGCTGCGACCATGCAACAGGCCTCTGGGATCACCGGGTTGACCTTGCCCGGCATGATGCTGGAGCCCGCTTGCAGTGCCGGTAGTTGAACCTCAGCAAGCCCGCAGACCGGCCCTGAGTTCATCCAGCGTAGGTCGTTGCTGATTTTCATCAGGCCTGTTGCCAGCACTTTGAGCTGGCCGCTCATTTCAACCGCTGCTTCCACCGTCGCGAGTGCTTCAAAGCGATTCGGGTTGGCACGCAGTGCCAGCCCAGTGCGCTGGCAGAGTAGTTTGATCGCCGCTGCGGCGAACTTTGGGTGGGCGTTCAGGCCGGTGCCGATCGCCGTGCCGCCAAGTGCTAGCCGACGCAGGCGCTTTTGGCTGTCGGCGATGCGCAGCAAGGCATTGCCGAGTTGCGCGGCCCATGCGGAGAGCTCCTGCCCCAAGCTCAGCGGCACCGCGTCCATCAGGTGCGTGCGCCCGGTCTTGACGATTTTCAGCGCGCTTTTACTGCGGCGCTGAATACTTTGGTGCAGTTGCTTCAGCGCCGGCAGCAGGGTTTCTTGCAATGCCGACTCAGCAGCAATGTGCACGGCGCTCGGGAAGACGTCATTGGAAGACTGCCCGCAGTTGACGTGGTCATTAGCGTGCACCGGCTTGCCGTAGCGCTCCGATGCCAGCGTCGCCAGCACCTCGTTGACATTCATATTGCTGGAGGTGCCCGAGCCGGTTTGGAACACATCGACCGGAAACCACTCGGCGGATTGGCGCTCCAGCACGGAGTCGGCAGCCTGCACGATGGCGTCAGCGATGCTCGGTTCGAGCTGCTGCAAGCCGGCATTAGCGCTGGCAGCTGCTGCTTTGATGTGCAGCAGCGCGGCAACCACCCGCCAAGGCAAGGGTTGGCCGGAGATCGGGAAGTTGCGCACAGCGGCTGCGGTCTCTTTACCCCAAACCGTGGGGCCTGCCTTGGGAGCCGCCCGCTTGACTGGCCTAGGATTTGCTAACGCATCAACAGGCTTTGGCATTTGCGGGCTCTCCAATGCCCCGGCAGGCCGCGTCTCCAGTGCCGTAGGCTAAAATGTTGCAGTGCAGCGATTCCTGAAGATGTACGCCATCGATCAGGCCCTGCGCTGAACTGATCCAGACCCAGCCTAGCGCACAACGGCTGGCCTCAAGACTATAAATTCCGCCCTCGCTCGATGAACCTGACCTCGCTCTCCGCTATCTCCCCCATCGACGGTCGCTATGCAGAGAAGACCGTCAGCCTGCGCGAGTTTTTCTCCGAATACGGCTTGATGCGCTACCGCGTGGTGGCGGAGATCCGCTGGCTCCAAGCTTTGGCAGCGCACAGCGGGATCCCCGAAGTGCCGCCGCTCTCTGCCAGTGCCAATGAGCGGCTGGAGGCCATCATCACCGGCTTTAATGTCGAAGAAGCGCAATGGATTAAGGTCAAGGAGCAGACCACCAATCACGACGTGAAGGCGGTTGAGTACTACCTCAAAGATAAAGCGCAGGGCCACCCTGAGCTGGCGGCGATCACCGAGTTCATCCACTTTGCCTGTACCAGCGAGGACATGAACAACCTCGCCCACGGATTGATGCTTAAGGATGCTCGCGCGCAGGTGCTGCTGCCGCACATGGACAAGCTCATCCAGTCCATCGCCAATCTCGCCCGCCAATACGCCGAGCAGCCTATGCTCAGCCGCACCCACGGCCAGCCTGCTAGCCCGACCACCTTAGGCAAAGAGATGGCCGTGTTTGTCGCGCGCCTCAAACGCCAGCGCGCGCAGTTCGCCGCCGTGGAAATCCTCGGCAAGGCGAATGGGGCGGTCGGCAACCACAACGCGCACATCGCGGCCTACCCAGACGTCGATTGGCCCGCCTTCTCGCGCGGCGTGCTGGCGAACCTCGGTTTGGCCGAGAGCCCCGCCACTACCCAGATCGAGCCGCATGACTACATCGCCGAGTACTTCCATGCGGTGAGCCGCTTCAACACCATCCTGATCGACTTCGCCCGCGATGTCTGGAGCTACATCTCGGTCGGCTACTTTAAGCAGCGCACCGTGGCCGGCGAGGTGGGTTCCTCCACCATGCCGCACAAAGTGAACCCGATTGACTTCGAGAACGCCGAGGGCAATCTGGGCATCGCTAATGCGCTGATGCAGCACTTGGCCGAGAAACTCCCCATCTCCCGCTGGCAGCGCGATCTCACGGATTCCACCGTATTGCGCAATTTAGGCGTTGGTGCGGCGCACTCGCTCATCTCCTACCAGAGCCTGCTCAAGGGCATCTCCAAGCTAGAAGGCGACGCTTGGCGCATGGGCAAGGATTTGGACGAGAACTGGGAAGTGCTCGGTGAGGCCATCCAAACCGTGATGCGCCGCTATGGCCTGCCCGAGCCCTATGAGCAACTCAAGCGCCTGACTCGCGGCCAGAAAATCGGCAAAGAGGCTATCCGCGAGTTCGTACAGGGTTTGGATTTGCCCAATGACGCCCGCCAACGCTTGTTGGCGATGCTTCCGTCCAGCTATATTGGCAACGCCGCTGAGCAAGCTAACGCACTGTAATGAATGATTTTTTGCCAGATGAAACGATCCCCGCGCACGGCCTGACGCTGACGCTGCCGCCGCAAGCGGCAGAAGCCACGAAGCCGGGGGAGGTCGTCCAAGGTGCTCTGGGCTTCAGCCAAGCCGCCAAACTGGTCGTCACCAGTGGCCGATTCGGCCTGTGCATCCTCTCGCATGAGCTGGATGCGAGCCTCTATGGCACGCCGACTTTCGTGGAGGCAGTGAAGCTCCTCGTGCTCACGCAGCGGCAATCCAAAGTACGCATTTTGTTGGCAGAACCGAGTGCCCGCCACAAGGCAGCACAGGCCTTAGTCGAGCTTGCGCGCATCGTCAGCAGCCGCATTGAGCTCCGTGAGCTAGCTCTTCAGCGCCCTACTGAAGTCGCCGAGTTGGTGATTGCCGATGGTCGTGTGCATGTTGAGCGCAGAAGCAGCAAAGACGTGCAGGCCTACTACTTTGCCCAAGCGCCGCTGATGGCCCAAGAGCGCCAGCGCCTGTTTGATCGGCTTTGGGAGCAGGCCACGCCCAGTGCGGAACTGCGGCGGCTGTCCATTTAAACGCGGCAAACCATTGCTTCTAGCTCTAGGCGCTGTGGGCCCCGCAAGCGGTACTGATTCGCCCGACTTCCCGACCTAGCTCGGCATCGCTGTCGCTCAAGATTGCCGGTTGCGGAGCCCATCATTGCCGCCGTAATGCAGCCGGAACCACCGTCGCGGCGCGCTGCTCTAAGCCCTTCCTCCATCGCCAGCTCGCCCATGCAACGCCTACTGATCGCCCTTAGCCTATGGTTCGCGGTTTTACTTCCGGCTCAGGCCTACAGCGTCGTCAACGGGCAAATCCGTGACACCAACGGGCAAGCGGTTGAGTTGCGGGGCATCAATTGGTTTGGCTTTGAGACTGAAACCCTCGCCGCCCACGGCCTCTGGAAGCGCAATTGGAAGGAGCTGATTGCCCAGATCAAAACCCTCAACTTCAACGCCGTTCGCCTGCCGATTTGTCCTTCTACTTTGCGCGGCGCTGCGGTGTCCGGCGTAGATGGCGCGCTCAACCCGGACTTGGTGGGGCTTAACTCGCTGCAACTGCTGGATGCGTTCATCAAAGAGTTCGATCGGCAGGGGATTTATGTGCTGCTCGACCACCATCGCCCCGACTGCCAAGCGCAGAGCCAGCTCTGGTATACCGACTTCTACTCCGAGCGCGATTGGATCAACGATTTACGCCTGATGGCGGAGCGCTATCGCCGCGTGGGGAGCGTGCTGGGCATAGATCTCAAAAACGAGCCGCATGGTGTGGCGACTTGGGGCTCGGGCGATAAAACCACGGATTGGAATCTTGCCGCCGAGCGCGCTGCATCAGAAGTGCTGGCAGTCGCTCCGAACTGGCTGGTGTTCGTCGAGGGCATTGGCCACACCAAGACGTGCACCAACACGCCCGCACACTTCTGGGGCGAAAACCTAGAGGTCTACGACTGCGCGCCGCTGAATATCCCGCGCCGCAACTTGGTGCTATCGCCCCACGTTTATGGGCCGGATGTGGCGGAAATGCCGTACTTCAAAGCACCGAACTTCCCCGCCAACATGCCCGCCGTCTGGGACGCCCACTTTGGCCAGCACAGCCTGCGCGGCCACGCCGTGGTGCTGGGGGAATTCGGCGGTGGCTACGGCCACTGCGCGACTTTGCAAGACCGAACCTGGCACAACGCCTTGGTTGACTACCTCATCAGCCGTGGGATGACCTCCGCCTTCTACTGGACGCTGAACCCCAATAGCACGCAAACCGGCGGCCTACTCAAGGACGATTGGCAAACCGTGTGGGAGGACAAATACGCGATGCTGCAAGCCCTGTTCACCCAAGGCCGCAGCCCACTGCCGCCGCCGTTTTTTGGGCCTAAGGAGGCGAGTGCTTGTAGCCTCGCAGCGCCCCACAAGCCCACAGGTGCTCCAGCGGGCGTAGGCGACCCCAACTTTGCAGGGCCGAGAAAATCCCTAGGGTTCGTGAAGTTAGACGCCCCGCGCACCGTCGCAGGCCAAGTCTGCCGCGACGCGGAAATCCGCAATGACGTGAGCAACCCCATCGCTTGGCAGCTTAGGGTTCGCACGACGGGCGCTGCTGGTACGGTGTCTGAGAACGCCAAGGTCGAGGCGGCAGACGCAGAGGGATTTTGGCTGCGGGGACGCGGCCGCGATGCCACCTTGGCACCAGGGGAGAAGGCCCGCATCAGCATCTGTGCCGCTCAGGGCTTTGAAGTTGCGCCGCCGAGCCCTTTGCCGATCAAGCCTGCACCGAGCCCCTCGATACCAGCGGCAGCTGCAAAAAAGCCAACGCCGCCAGCCCAACTGGCCCCTACCGCAGAGGGCTTTAAGGTGGAGATGGTCAAAGACTCAAGCTGGGAGCAAGGCTACTGCGCCCGCGTGCTGGTGCAGAACCAAAGCAACGAGCTGCGCGCTTGGCGCGTCAGCCTGCCGGTCCACGGCATAGTCCAAAAAGTCTGGAAGGCTAAATCAGAGCACCGTAATGGCCAGTTGCGCGCCCAAGGCGAGGACTACAACCGCGCGCTCAAGCCCAAGGAGTCCACCGACTTCGGCTTTTGTGTGGACTATTAAAAAGCCCTCTGGCGCAAGCGCTGCGACAGAGGGCTGGGTGCGGCGACGTAGGCCGGATGGCCTAGGCCGGGTTCGAGGTGCTGATGGCCGGCAACTAGGGGGCTTTGGTGCAGAGCGTGAAGCTGCCGGTGCCTGCATACGAGGCCACGCGCCAGCGGTAGGTCTGCCTGGACGAGCCGGAGGCATAGTTGATGCTCTCGGAGGAGGTAGCCGTCTCTGAGGCCGCTACCTGCGACCAAGAGCCGTTGTTAGCGCGGCGCTGCAAGTAGAGGTCAAAGTCAGTCCCAGTAGGGCCTGCGAGTGTCGCGAGCAGTGAGCCGTTAGCACTTGGGCGGAAGCCAGTGGTGTTCGGCGCGTAGAGGTTCTGGCCGGTTGCGGTGAAATTGCCGGTGTAGGTGGTGTACCCCGTTGGGCAAGCACCCGTGCCGCCGCCACCTGATCCACCACCAACGGCGGCTGCTGCAGCAATGGCTGCGGGCGCATCCGCGATACCAGTACCGCACTGACTGCAAGTGGCGGGGAAGGCGCGTGCGGAGGACTTTAGTGATGCCTCGACTTGGTCAGGGGTGATCGTTGGCTTGACGGCGTACATCAAGGCAGCGACACCGGCGATGTGCGGTGCGGCCATGCTGGTGCCTTGAGAGAACCCGTAGCTATCCGCCGCAGGCACCGTAGTGCCAGCGTTGTAGGTGGAGAGCACGCCGTTAGGGTCAGTGCTGCTAGTCATTGACCCACCGGGTGCTGCGATATCGACAATGCTGCCGAAGTTCGAGTACGGCGCTTTCCCGCCGGAGCGATTGACCGCCGCCACTACGACCACGCCGGAGCAGCTCGCAGGGCTCTGCGTCGAGGCGTCTTTGTTGGCGTTGCCCGCCGTCACCACCACCGTCGTGCCACGGCTACGCGCCGAGTTAATGGCGGCTTGGCTGGTGGCATCGCAGGAGCCGGAGCCGCCCAAGCTCATGTTGATCACTTTGGCCGGGTTAGCATTTGCGGGCACGCCGCTGACCGTGCCGCCCGAAGCCCAGATGATGCCGTCGGCGATATCACTGGTGTAGCCGCCGCAACGGCCTAGGACGCGCACCGGCACGACCTTCGCCCCGTAGGCCACGCCAGCAACACCCGAGCCATTGTTGGTTACCGCCGCGACGGTGCCGGCCACATGGGTGCCGTGCCAGCTGGAGTTTCTCGCCGCGCTCCCCGTGCCGCATTGCCCTGCGGTCGTCCAGTCGCCCGGGTCCTGCGCATCGGAATCTCGGCCATTGCCATCGTTACCGACCGTCGCGTCAGAAATCATGTCGTAACCACCAACGATATTGCCGACCAAGTCCGCATGGGGGCGATAGCCGGTGTCGAGTACCGCAACAACCACCCCACTACCGGTGGTGGTGTCCCATGCCGTATCGGCGCGGATGCCGCCGGCCGGCTCGAAGTAATGCCACTGCTCGTTGTAGCGGCTGTCGTTCGGCGTGGCGTCGGCTTGCAAGACGCGGTCTTCCTCAACGTACTCGACCTGCGGATCTGCGGCGATAGCCGCTAAGTAGCCACGCATCGCCGCCGCATCTAAGCGTTTATCGAGCGCCACGAGCTCTGCGCCGGTACCGAGCGTGCGCATAAACGCGGCGTTCAAGCCATGCGCGCGGCCTGCATGATCAATCGCGGCAGTGCGGCCCTTGCCGCGCAACTCAGCTGCCGCGCTGGCAGATTTATATTTGACGATCACCCGCTGCTGCAGGCCCAGCGCAGAAACCGTTTGGGCAAAGCAGAGTGCAGCAAGCGCAAGCGCAAGTCGACGCATTTGGGGGGCAGCAGTCATGGAAAAACTCCAGTGGGAGGTAAAGACGAGCACCCTAGTTGGTGGGCGCGCCAGAAACCGAACTTCCGACCAACGATGCACATTTCATGCCCAGGCGGCACTTTCCCCTACTTGATCCCTGACATCAGCGCATTGAGTGCTCGGTGATATTCCTGCATTGGGAAGGCATCAGCAGATCGGGCAGCGGCATACAGGGCGTCGATGGCAGCACGCCCCGCGGGGGAGATCGGTGCACCTTGCGCAGCCAAGGCGTTGGCGAATACCACCGACGCCATCGCGGCTTGTTGTGCGGTCGCAAAATCCCCCGCCCGCGCGCCTCGGCTTGCGCTGCTGAGACTTTGCAGCATCTGCCGCAGTTGCGTCGCACTGGGCGTTTGTTGCTGCATGCGCGGCAGCACATCCCCGCGCAATTGCTGCAAGAGCGCTGCTGCTTGCGCCTTTAGGGCTGTCGGCGAGGTTTGTGCAGCCGTCTGCAACTGAGCCACCTGCTGCTGCCATAACCGGCCACGCTCTGGGGCCACTGCGTGCAGCCACAGCCCAAGCCAATGGAGGTGGGTGTCTGCGAGCGGCACAGCGCCAATCGCCGCAGCGCCATTACGGCCCAGCATCGCCCGTCCTGCACCCATGGCGTGATGACAGGCGGCACAGTCAAAGTGCACGAGCTCAGGAAACACTCCTTGCTGGAAGCGGCCCTCGGCGAGCCCCTCCAGGTACATCTTGGCGGCGGCACCCTGCCCGATTTGCCAATCCAACATCCCGCTCTGCCCGCCTTTACGGCGCTGGTAGTCGGCATCGCGGTCGTAATGCGGTGGCTGAAGGCTGGTGAAGGTGTCCAACTCAAACAGTAAGGGCGGATGCCCTGCGGCCATCATCGCGTGGGTAATTGGCCGCTCAGCATTGCCTTGGTGGCAGCTCAGGCAGAGCTGTGCGCGCTCAGCACCGCGCCAAGTCGGGAACATCCCCATGCGCTCCTTCTCAGCCAGCGAGAGACCTGGGCGCGTGTGCTCTTTGAGCCAGTTCTGCGCGCCGCCGTGGCAGGTCTCACAGCCGATGCCGTCGCTGGTTTGGAATTTCGCACCACGCAAATTCTGTGGAACCGACTCGGTATGGCAGGACAAGCAAGCGCGATCCGTCTGCGGGCTAATGCCGAGTGCTTGGCCGATCTTCCGAGAGCGCTCGGAGCCCAGCGTTGCAAAGGCTTTGCCGTGCACGTCTTGGGTTTGCCAGATGAAGTATTCGTCCCCGCGAATACCGCTTTCACCGAAGGGGACGGTCGCTGCGTGGCAGGTGCCGCCAGCACAGCTAGCCACACCTTCATGGATGGCGTCTGCGACGGCCGTAGCGGATGCAATCAGCAGGAGTAAACCCGCCCAGCATGGCGACCACTTAGAGGCTGTGCGCTGCTCTCGTTTCGACATTTCAAACTCCCTTTGCGTCTGTATTCGTGTCCGCGTCACAGTTTATGTGCTCAAGCGCTCGCTAGTCCTTGCACTACGCTGAACCGCACTCTAGGCTGATACTCAAGAAGCCTCAAGACTGACAGGGAGTGTGGGGGCATGGGCACATCTGCAAAAGTTGCCGTCGTAGGTTCAGGGCCAGCCGGCTTGGCTGCCGCAGCGCGGTGCGCGGAGCTAAAAATCCCGCATATTTTGTTTGAGGCGGAAGGCCACCTCTCCAACACGATCTATCGGTATCAAAAGGGCAAGCACGTGATGGCGGAGCCTGTGGTGCTGCCGCTGCGGGCATCGCTGGGCTTCGAGGCCGGCAAGCGCGAGGCGATTCTCAGCACATGGGATGCGGGCGCAAAAAAGCTCGGTATCAATGTGCTCCACCGCACGGAAGTGACCGAGATCTCCGGCAGCGATGGTCACTTCACGCTCACCACGGCGCTTGGTGAGATTTACACCGCTGAGAAGGTGGTGCTCGCCATCGGCTTGCAGGGCAACATCCGCAAGCTCGGCTGTGAGGGCGAAGATTTAGAGGCAGTCCAGTACACCCTGGATGACCCCGACGAATTTACGAATGAAGCGATCGTCGTTATCGGCGCAGGCGATGCCGCGATCGAAAATGCCGTGGCGCTGTCCGGCCGCAATCGGGTCACCATCGTCAATCGTCGGGATGAATTCGACCGCGCCAAGGAAGGCAATAACAGCCTGATTCTCAAGGCGATTGACGATGGCCGCGTGGCGGTAGTGCGCAATGCCGGGGTAGGCAAAGTAGCGATGCGCGACGCCCGCAGCGCGGTGATCACGTTGACCACGCCCAACGGTGATTTGGACCTCGACTGCAATCGCGTAATCGCCCGCCTCGGTGCTACGCCGCCGCGCAAGTTTGTAGAGGCGATGGGCGTGCAGTTCCCCAGCAAAGACCCAAGCTCGGTGCCGGCGGTATCTGCCACGTACGAGAGCAACGTCAAAGGCCTCTACATCATCGGCGCGCTGGCGGGTTTCCCGCTGATTAAGCAGGCGATGAACCAAGGGTATGAAGTCGTTGAGTTCATCGAAGGCCGCAACCCCGAGCCCGCGGACACCCCATTGCTGCGCAAGAAGTTTGAGTCCATGCCCGGCTTTCGCTCGGTCGATGCGACCATCGATCGCATCAAGCAGGGCATCCCAGTGTTGAGCCCGCTCACGCCCCTACAGTTGCGGGAGTTTTTGCTCGACTCCGACATTCGCACGCCCAAGGCCGGCGCGGTGATCTTCAGCCGCAACGACTACTCCGACACCTTCTTTTCGGTGCTGGAGGGTAGCGTCAGCATCGCCATTGACCCCAACGATGACAGCAAGCGCATCAGCCTAGGCGCGGGGCAGTTCTTCGGGGAGATGAGCCTGATCTCTGGCCGCAGGCGCTCGGCGACGGTCTATGCCGGTGAACGCGCTGTGCTGGTAGAGACTCCCCGCCGTTCGATGAACAAGTTGATCGCGAGTGTGGCTGCGGTGAAGCGCGTGTTGGACGAGACCTACCTGTCTCGGGCGATCCAGTCACAGATTGCACCGAATCTGTCCGGCGATTTGCTGAAGGAGGTCGTGACCTCTGCGACCATCCAAAAATACAAAGCGGGCGAGGTCTTGTTCCGCGAGGGCGAAGCTGCCGACGGCCTGCATATGATCCGCAAGGGCTCGGTCACCGTGGCGCGCAACATCGGTGGCCGCGAGGCCATCCTCGCTTATGTGCCGGCCGGGCAGTACGTCGGTGAGATGGCCTTGATGACCGAGCAGCCGCGCAGTGCGACGGTTAAAGCGGCCATCGCCACCGAGACCATTCGCCTCGACGGTGCGGTGTTCAAATCGGTGCTGGCGCGCGACGAAACCCTGCGTGGTCACCTCACTGCACTTGCTAAACAGCGGATTGCCGCCAATGCCCGGGTGCGTAGCGACGAAACCGCCAACGGCAATCTGGTGTCGTTTTTGATGAATCAAGGCTTGGGCGAGGCGACCGACGTCCTGCTCATCGACGAGAGCCTCTGCGTGCGCTGCGACCACTGCGAAAAAGCCTGCGCAGACACCCACGGCGGCCTCTCGCGGCTAGACCGCGAAGCAGGCCCCAGCTTTGGCTCGCTGCACATCCCCACCAGTTGCCGCCACTGCGAGCATCCGCACTGCATGAAGGACTGTCCGCCGGATGCCATCCACCGCTCACCCGGCGGTGAGGTCTTCATTAGTGACGCCTGCATCGGCTGCGGCAACTGCGAGCGCAACTGCCCTTACGGCGTCATCCACATGGGGGTGACGAGCAAGAAGCAACCCAGCCTCTGGCAATGGCTGATGTTCGGCGGCAAGGAGCCCGGCAATTACGAGGTGCAGTACGACAAAAAGACGGCGGCGAAAAAAGCCACCAAGTGCGATATGTGCAGGGACCTCCCACAAGGGCCAGCCTGTGTACGCGCCTGCCCAACCGGTGCGGCGATTCGTGTTAGCCCTGAGAAGTTCATGCGCATCTCCCAGGGTGCTGCCTAAGACACGAGCACGGAGCCGCAGATATGTCATCCACCACCGCCTCCAAGTCACCTAAACGCGAGCAATCGCACAGTGGGTTTTTGCTACATGCCGGACTGCGCTGGGCCAAAGTCGCCGTGTTGCTCTGCATCGCAAGCCTCATCGCCTACATCTGGCACGAGCCAGCTGATGGCCCCAATGGCGGCACTTGGCTCGGCTACACCTTGGGCGGCTTGGGTGCCTTCCTCATTCTCTGGCTGACCTGGCTGGGCGTGCGCAAGCGCAAATATTCTGGCGGCACTGCGACGGTGAAGGCTTGGACCAGCGCCCACGTTTACTTAGGCCTCTCGCTCATCGTCATTGCCACGTTGCATTGCGGATTCCAGTACGGCTGGAATATCCACACGCTCGCCTATGTATTGATGATGTTAGTGATTGCCTCTGGCATTTACGGCATCGTCGTCTATACCCGCCTGCCAGACGCCGTGACGCGCCTGCGCGATGGCAACACCCGCGAGGCTTGGATCGATGAGGTGTTTGAGCTCAACCTGCAAAGCGTCAAACTCGCCGACAAAATCGGCCCAGAAGTGCACCGCAGAATTGTCAGCTCGGTCGAGAAGGTCAGGATCGGCGGCGGTTTGCTGGCGCAGCTCTATGGCAAACCACAATCGGGTGGCGTGCTTGAGGACCTCAATCAAGCACTGAAGGATCGGGTGCGTGAGATCAAAGCGCAGACGCCCAGCTTCAACCCGAGTTCTACCGCACAAAGCACCGTGGTGTTTATGGCGGGGCAAATGACCGCGCTGGATAAATCCGAGGCCGAGGCTGCCCGTCTTCAACAGTTGCTAGATATGGTCGCGCGGCGCAACAGCCTGGTCGCTCGGATCAATAAGGACATTGCCCTGCACGCACGCTTGCAGGTGTGGCTGCTCGTGCACGTCCCCCTTACGTTCGCGCTGTTGGCGGCGCTGATCGCGCATGTGTTTAGCGTCTTCTTCTACTGGTGAGGGCAGCCGCGCTATGACCCGCACCGCTCACGTCTCGCCGCCCAGCAAGGCCACGCCATGAAGATTCTCCTCCGCTCGCAGACGGCTGATGGCGCGTTACAGGGCGATCAATGGCTGAATGTCCCCACCTTGCGCATCGGCCGCGACGCCGCCCAAGACATCGTGTTGGCCGATTTCCACGTCGCCCTAAAGCATGCGGAGATCAACCTCAAGCCTGCATTCTTAGGCTTGGGCAGCACCTTGCGCATCGAGAGCCGTTCCAAGTTGCCGGTGTACGTCAATGGCGTGCCGGTACATGGTGCGGATTTGTCACTGGGCGATGAAATCCGCTTGGGCAGGTTTAGCTTGCAGGTTGCCAAGCCACAGGCATCCGCCGACGGCACTCTGGTGCTCAAGGAAAGCTACGAGGCGCACGACGAGCGCGATGCACAGAAAGCAGGATTAAAGACCACCCTAAGGGCCGCCGGTTGGTCACGTCGGTCTATGGCATGGCTGCTGTTCATCGTGGTGTTGATCCCAGCGCTGTTGATTCCGGTTTTTTTGCACCTACAGACGCTCGAAGCAGCGCCCCCTGAAGCCCAGAAGGTCGACCGTGAATACCGTGCGCAAAAGGTGATGGGTTGGGATATCGCTTGGAATTCTGGGCCTATGTCCTCGGCGCACAAGCAGTTAGCCAACGACTGTACGGTTTGCCATCAACAACCGTTCCAACAAGTGACGGATGCCAGCTGCAAGGGCTGCCATGCTGAAGTTGGGGAGCACGCAGCCACGGTGGTCACCCTGCAACACAGCAGCTTTGCCGATCTCAACTGCACCGACTGCCACCGCGAGCACAACGGCGGTGGCGGTGCGGCTGGCGCATCCTCAGGGCACGGCATCATTCCGCTGCAAAATCAGTCCTGTACGGATTGCCACGCAGCGCCTGAAGGCCTGCCGGGCAAACAAGTTTTGGCGGTGAGCACTTGGAGCAAAGACCACCCGCAGTTTTCTATCCAGTTAGCCCGATACGACGCCAACAAAAGCGCATTCGTCTGGAAGGAGTTCCGCCAAGGCACCGCAGACGCGCTGCGGCAGGACACCGGCATCAAGTACCCGCACGATATCCACCTCGACCCCAAGGGTATTGATGCACCCGGTGGGCGTAAGGTGCTGGAGTGCGTGGACTGCCACCAACTGGCCGATGACGGCGTGCAGTTCAAGCCAATTGCCATGGAACCCCATTGCGGCGAATGTCATCGCTTGGACTTTGACCCCGCCGCAAAAGCCCGTGAGCTGCCGCATGGCAAGCCTGCGGAGGTGGTGCAAGTCGTCCGTGACCACTATGCCCGCGTCGCACTCGCGGGTGGCGTTACTGAAAAGGGCGCTCCGGCGATCGTGACTAGCCGCCGCGCACCCGGGCAATCCTTAAGCCCTGCACTCGCCAAGGCCGCACTGCAATGGGCGGATGCACGCGCAGACGTCGCCCTGCGCGATGTCTTTGAGCGCCGTACCTGCAACTACTGCCACGAGGTGACGAAGCAAAGCGGCGACGCCACAGCACCTTGGCAGATCGCTCCGGTTGCACCGGTGCAGCGGACGATGAACAGCAGCGTCTTCCCCCACCAAGCGCATGCGACGGAAACCTGCGAAAGCTGCCACGACGTCAGCAAGTCCAAGAAATCTGAAGACGTGCACCTGCCCAAGATCGAACAATGCCGCGACTGCCACGGCGATACCGGCGCGATGACTGAAGTCGAAGCGGCCTGCCAGACCTGCCACGTGTACCACCTCAATGACTTGACTCCCGCCGGGTCTAGCAGCAATTCGGCCAAACCCACTTTGCCCGCGGCGCACCCGGCGATACCCGCTGCCAAGCCCTCTAGCGAGCTCAATACCGTCAAGCCATCGGCACTACCGGAGCAGAAGTCATGAGCTTGCGCGCACGCTTTTTCGCGCTGATGACCGCCGCCGTGCTCAGTGCCTGTGGCGGTGGTGGCGGCACGAGCCCATGCGATGGCTCTTGCGGCGAGGCCACACCGGTGCGCTTGGAGATCAGCGAGGTTGAGCGGGTGCTCAGCTCGGCGATTGCGGAAGCGCAGGCCCGTAACGCCGCAGCGACCATCGCGGTAGTGGATCGCGTCGGCAATGTGCTCGCGGTGTACCGCATGCAGGGGGCGGACATCAGCATCGAAGCGCGCACTGGGTTACCGGTTGAGGGCGGGCTGGAGGGCGTCAACGTCATCCCCGATGGCTTGGTTGCCATCGCCAAGGCGGTGACCGGCGCATTTTTATCGACCGAGGGCAATGCCTTTACCACCCGAACGGCCAACCAAATCGTGCAAGACCACTTCAATGTCGGCGAGCGCGACCAACCCTCCGGGCCCTTGTTCGGCGTGCAGTTTTCCTCGCTGGCCTGCTCTGATCTCAACCTACCGTTTGCCGGTAGTCGGCCAACCGTCGGTCCGCAGCGCAGCCCCTTGGGGCTTGGGGCCGACCCCGGGGGCTTCCCGCTCTACAAGGGCGGCGTGTTGGTCGGTGGCATCGGTGCCGTTGCCGATGGCACCTACGGTGCCGACCTCAACATTAGCGACACCGACCAAGACTTGGACGAGTTGATCGCACTGGCCGCCACACGCGGCTTTGAGCCACCTGAGGATCGTCGCGCCGACCGCATCACGGTCGATGCCAAAACCCTGCGCTACAGCGACGCCAAACCCTCCGACCTGCGCAGCACCACGGTGCCCGTCTTTAACGCGCTGCCGGCAAATACCGGCGCGCTCATCAGCGTGCGCGGGTATATGGCGTCAGGCGACACCGCAATCCGCCGTGGCACCAGCTTTGGCCGCCCAGAATCTGGGATTCGTCCGGCCGGCCTCGCAGCTTTTGCGCAACATGATGGCTTTGTGTTGGTGGATGCCGCCAACCTAGAGCGCTTCCCTCCCCGTGCTGGAGCGGATGCCGCAACGATCGGCGCGAGCAACATACTCAATGCCTCTGAGGTCACCACGATCTTGGAAGAAGCACTCAAGCTCGCCAACCGCGAGCGCGCGCAAATCCGCCGCCCCTTGGGTAGCCAGAGCCGCGTCACGATTTCCGTGGTCGACACCTTCGGCAGCGTGCTCGGTATTGTTCGCACCCGCGATGCGCCGGTATTCGGCACCGATGTGTCCTTACAAAAGGCGCGCAGCGTGGCGTTTTTCAGCAATCGAGAAGCCGCCTCAGATTTGGCCTCTACCCCCAACACCACCTACCTAGGCAACAACCAAACCGTCAGCATTGCCGCCTATGTGCCTGCACTGAGGGATTTCTTAGGCCAGCCCAGCGCGCTGGCAGACGGGGCCTTTGCCTATGGCAACCGCAGCATCGGCAACGTCGCACGGCCATTTTTCCCGGATGGCATCGACAACGCCCCGCACGGCCCCTTGTCCAAGCCGCGCGGCGAGTGGAGCCCGTTCTCAACCGGCCTACAGCTCGACCTCGTCAACAGCGCGATCTTGCAGCATGTGGTGTTTGTCCTCGGCGGCGGCAACGATGTGGAACCGGGCACATGCACACAAATGCCCGCGACATCCACCGGGCGCAATCGGCTCGCCAATGGTTTGCAAATTTTTGCCGGCGGCGTTCCCATCTACCGGGGCACCCAGCTTGTCGGTGCCATTGGGATTTCCGGCGACGGTATCGACCAAGACGATTTGGTCGCCTTCTTGGGTGTTCATAACGCTGGGCAACGGTTGGGCGGCGCGTTGGGCAATGCGCCCAAAGAAATGCGCGCGGACACCATCAACAAAGATGGCAACTTCCTGCGCTATGTGCAGTGCCCGCAAGCGCCGTTTTTGGACACGGACGAACAAAATGTCTGCGCCGGAAAATAATCGCCCGCTGCGCCGCCACGCCTTGGCGCTCGCGGCCGCGCTATTGGCACAACCGAGTGCAATTGCGCTGCCGAGCTTGGCGGAGCTCAAGGCGGATGGCCAAGCGCTCTCTGCTGCCGCCACCGCGAAGAGCGCCGCGGCGGCTCAGCAGCCCGCGGAGCAGCCAGCGAGCAAGTCGGCCCAAGCTCATGTCACCGCGCAGCCTCCCGCAGGGAGTCCCGCGAAGCCACCTCCAGTCGCAATAGCCTCTGCGGCTAAACGGCATGAGCAGGTCGTCGCACCTGCGCCGAGTTCCGAGTTCTTCTACCGCGCTGGCGAAGCTGCTGATGCCCACCGGGTGGCCGCCCCTCCTGCGGCCACGTCGCCCCGCCCTAGCCTCAAACAGCTCAGCACGCCGACAACGCCTGCTAGCGCAGACACCGCGTTGGCAGCAGCCCCAGTCGCTCTGCCCCAGCGGCGGCCAGATCGCAGCGTGCAATATCGAGCAATCCCCAGTGCGGAAGCAGTCGACCCGAACGCTGCGACCGGCATCCCCAAACTCGCGCCGCAAGAGGTCCGCAGCCCCACCATCGGCGCACCGGTGCCAGACCGTTGGCGCTTGGTGAATGACTTGGGCCTGCTCAAAGAAAACCCGCTCGACCCCTATAACCAGAACACACTGAAGGGCGATAAACCCATCCGTGGCGACGACGAGTTTTTAATTCTCTCGGCCATTGCCGACAGCATCTGGGAACCACGCCGTGTGCCCACACCGGTGAGCCCGCAGAGCACGACGCGGCCGGGTAGCGTGGATATCTTCGGCGGTAGCACACAGAACGTACTGGCCACCAGCATCATCGTGCCGATCATTTATTTGAAGGGCGACACCGCGTTTAAACCGCCAGATTACGAGCTGCACTTCACGCCCGCCTTCAACTTTAATCACGTCCAAGTGGAGGAGAACCGCGCGCTACGCATCAGCCCCGGCGAGAGCCGCACGCGGCGCGAGACCTTCATCGGCGTGCAGGAATTGTTCGCCGACTATCACCTGCGCAATGTCTCGGACCGCTACGATTTCGACTCCATTCGCGTCGGCATCCAGCCGATTTCCTTAGATTTTCGCGGCTTCCTGTTCCAAGACCTGCCGATGTCGGTGCGCTTGTTCGGCACCCGCGACAACAACTACTGGCAGTACAACATTCTCTGGGCCCGCCGCTTAGAGAAGGACACCAACAGCCTGCTCAACAGCATCAACCAGAAGCTGCGGGATGACGACGTTTTCGCGGTCAACCTGTTCCGGCAAGATTGGCCGGTGGTCGGCTTCACCACCCAAGGCATCGTCGCCCACAACGTCAATCGAGAAGGCCAAGAGGTTTACTACAACCGCAATGGCTTCATCGAGCGGCCCGGCTCCTTCGGCTTAGAAAAAGGCCGGAACTACCAAGTGACGTATCTAGGCCTCAATGGCGACGGCCACTTTGGCCGCACCAACCTCACCGCTGCGGCCTATTTGGCCGTTGGGCGTGAATCCCGTGGCGCGTTTATCGACCGCCCACGCGAGGTTTTTGCGGGCTTTGCCGCCGCCGAAGCCTCTTGGGATTTCGACTGGACTCGGCTGCGCGTTTCTGGCCTCTATGCCAGCGGCGACCCAGACCCATTCGACGATACCGCGAATGGCTACGACGCCATCAACGAGCTACCGCTGATTGCCGGTGCTGACACCAGCTACCACATCCGCCAGAGCATCCCGCTGATCGGCGGCGGCGGCGTTGCGCTGACCACCCGCAACGGCGTACTCAACAACCTGCGCACCAGCATCCAGCACGGGCAGAGCAACTTTGCCAACCCAGGAACCGTCATCTTGGGCGTGGGGACCGACTTTGACTTGAGCCCGACCTTCCGCCTGAGCACCAATGTGAACCACGTCCGGTTTGCCGACTCAACGGTGCTGGAAGTTGCGCGCAACCAAGGCAATATCTCGGAAGAACTCGGCTGGGATGTATCGGTCGCCAGTATCTGGCGGCCGTTTATGACCCAGAACATCGTCATCCGAGTGTCCTACGCAGAGATGTTGCCCGGCAAAGGCTTTAAGCAGTTATTCCCCGATCAACGGGGTTATTCGATGTTGGCCAATCTGGTGTTTACGTATTAGCCACAGGACGTGGCAAGGGAGACGAAAATGATGCCCAAATGGATGAGACGCGCAGGAGTTGCCGCGCTATTCGGCCTAACCAGCCTAGGTCTCAACGCCGCCGATCACGTCGATGCGCCCGGCACGGATACCGCCCCTGGTCGCAACCCACAAGTACTCGGAGCGGACATGGCCGATGTCTTCATCTTCCGCCGAGACGGTGCCTTAGTCGGTGGCATCACCTTTGCGGGCACCCCCGCACCTCGGTCTAGGGTCGATGGCAGCATCGGCAGCTACGACCCCGATGTGATCTACCTCTACAACATCGACACCAACGCTGACGCGCGGCCAGAGTTCGTAGTGAAGATGCGCTTCGGCCGCAATGGTGCTGGTCAATGGGGCGTGGAGTTTGAAGACCTGCCCGGCGCAGGCACAAAGTATGTATTTGGCCCCGTGGAGACGGTACTGCGCTCACGCAACGGCTTGAAGGTATTTGCAGGCCGTAAGGATGACCCCTTCTTTTTTGACGTCCAAGGCTTCAACGCCACACTCGCCACTTTTGGTGATGACTCTGCACCCAACGGCACCTTGCAGTTCAATGGCAACCGCGATTCCTTCGGTAGCCGCAATCTCACGGCCCTCGTCTTCGAGATGGATCTCGTGACCATCGCCACCAGAGCACAAAACAATGAGTTGCGGGTTTGGGCCACCACTGAACGCCTGATGCGCTAGGGAGCACTGCCATGTCCAGACACAATTACTTGCGCAATTTCCTATTGATCGGCCTCGCGGCAGCCGCCTCCGCCTGCGGCGGCGGCGGCGGCGGTGGGGGTGGCAGCAGCGGCGGAAGTCCTAGCCCAGAAGACCCGCGCGGCCCAGATCCTTTCGTATTTTCCACAGCCCCGCTGACTTCCTACCAACGCATTGACCGCATGGGCGGCCCGGTCACCGCCACCGTACTCTTGCTGACTCGCGACAAAGACCCGTTCAACGCGGCAGACCCGCTCAACGATGCGGACTTCGTTGGCAGGCAGGTCACGCAACTCACCAAGATTCATTATGAGTTGGGCGACGATCTACAAGCTGCCGGTTTGACGCTGTGTTCGCGCCACTCTGCGGACATTAACCAAGTCGACGTCAGCAAATGCGTGTCGCAAGCCGCGCCCTTTATCGTGCCGGACGTGCTCCGCTTAAAACTGAGCGAGCCCGACGGCTACCCCAATGGCCGCGACTTCTCCACCTCGGTAGTCAACCGCTTACTTGCCTTTGCCTTGCTCGACCGCGCTGTGCATGACATCGATACCGTAAACCGCGCCGGCATCATCAGCCCCGCAAATAATGACGTCAGTTACTCAGCTACCTTCCCTTACTTGGGCGATCCGCACCTAGCACCCTGAGGTTCGGCAGCACCACCGAAAAGCCCGCGAAAGCGGGCTTTTTTTGGTCAAATCGGCCGCCCGCTGCCCTTGCTTACTCCACCAACTCCCCCAGCAAGTCGTGCGCTGCGGCTTGAACGATCTCTACTTCGACAAACTGCCCCGGCTTGAGTGGCCGTGAGGAATTGACATAGACCTTGCCGTCGATCTCCGGTGCATCGGCGCTGGAGCGGGCGATGATTTCGCCCTGCTCACCGATCTCGTCAATCAGCACTTTCATCACGGTGCCGACCTTCTTCTTCAGCTTGGCCTTGCTGATTTTCTCCTGCGCTTTCATGAAGCGCTTGAGCCGATCTTGCTTGACGTTTTCGTCCAGAGCACCGGGCAGCTTATTGGCGGTAGCACCATCGACGGGCGAGTAAGCAAAAGCCCCAGCGCGGTCGATTTTTGCCTCTTTGAGCCAAGCCAGTAGCTCCTCAAACTGAGCCTCAGTTTCACCTGGGAAACCGACGATAAAGGTCGAGCGCACGGTAAGCTCTGGGCAAATCCGTCGCCAAGCTTCTAAGCGCCGCAGCGTGTCCTCCGCCATGGCGGGGCGCTTCATGGCTTTCAGCACCTCACGATTGGCGTGCTGGAAGGGGATGTCCAAGTAAGGCAGGATCTTCCCTTGTGCCATCAAGGGGATGACGTGGTCAACATGTGGGTAGGGGTAGACGTAGTGCAGGCGCGTCCAAATGCCTAGCTCCGATAGGCCCTCGCACAAGCCCAACATCGACGCCGCATATTCCTTGCCGCGCCATTCGCCGTTGGCGTACTTCAAATCCAAGCCGTAGGCGCTGGTGTCTTGGCTGATGACCAGCAGTTCCTTGACGCCAGACTTTGCGAGTTTTTCCGCCTCGCGCAGGACGTCCCCCACTGGGCGCGACACCAACTTGCCGCGCATGCTGGGGATGATGCAAAAGCTGCACTTGTGGTTGCAGCCTTCAGAAATCTTCAAGTACGCGTAGTGCTTGGGCGTGAGTTTGATGCCCACTTCGTCCAAGGCGCGTGGGCGTGACGCGGACGACGCACTGCGGGGGATGAGGTCGGTGAACGGGTCGTGCTTAGGCGGTGCGGCTAAGTGCACGGCGCGCATCACGCTCTCGTAATCCTGCGGGCCAGAGATGCTGAGCACGTCCGGGAACTGCTGCAGGATGGTGTCCTTCTTCGCTCCCAAGCAGCCGGTGACGATGACCTTGCCGTTCTCGGCCATCGCTTCGCCGATGGCGTCTAAGCTTTCCTTGACCGCTGAGTCGATGAAACCACAGGTGTTGATGATGACTACGTCGGCGGCATCGTAGGTCGGCACGGTTTTGTAGCCCTCTACACGCAACTGCGTGAGGATGCGCTCGGAGTCCACCAGTGCCTTGGGGCACCCCAGAGACACGAATCCAACTTTGGGGGTGGCGGTACGGGCCATGCGACAACCTTTTCTAAACGAGCGCGAGCGGGGTGCGGAGTTTAACGGTAGAGCTGCGCAGCCGCTTTGTGACTGGCACACCGCCGCCTATGCGGCACGCAGCTCGGCCCTAAGCCGCTTGGACTTGCCGGATCATCAGCTGCAAAGACTCCTGCCCCTGCCAGCGGTTGATGGCGAGTTGGAACGCGGCCTCGACTCGGCTGCCTAGGCCAAAGGCTGTCTCCGCACCATGGAAATGAACCGCTTCGATCGCAGCCGCAGCGCTCTGGCCCGGCAAACTCAGTCGGTAACGGGCGTGTTGCTGCTCGCTGCCCATCAGCCGCAAGCCCTGCACGACGAAACTTCCCTCAAACATCGGTTCGGGGAAGCCCTGCCCCCAAGGCTGGGCCGCCTCTAGTTGCTTTGCGGTATCGATGGTGAACTCGGCTGCTGCCAAAGGGCCATCAGTCTCCAGCCACTGCTCCAAGCTCTCAGGTGCCAGCGTGCTTTGGCAGAGTGCATCGAAGGCGGCGGCGAAGGCGGGGTAGTGCTCGGCGCGCAACGTTAAACCGGCGGCCATCGCATGGCCCCCGAAGCGCTCGATGAGCTGCGGATTGCGCGCCTGCAGGGCGGCTAGGGCATCGCGCAGATGAAAGCCGTCGATAGAGCGGGCGGAGCCCTTCAGCAGCGCGGGGTCCTCCGCCGGCGCGAAAGCAATCGCAGGCCGATGGTGCGCGTCCTTAAGCTTGCTGGCGATGAGGCCGACGATGCCCTCATGCCAGCTCGGGTCGTATGCCGTTACTCCGTAGGCACCGCTCCCTTCGGTAAGCAGCACCGCCTCCTCCGTCATTTGCTTTTGCAGGCTGCGGCGCTCGCGGTTGAGCGCGTCCAAGGCTTGGGCGATGGGCAGTCCCGACGCTGCATCGTCGGCCATGAGTAGGGCGATGCCCATGCGCATGTCGTCCAATCTCCCGGCGGCATTTAGGCGCGGCCCGAGCACGAAGCCCAAGTCGGTGCTGCGAATGGTCTCTGGCGCGCGTCCCGCCACTTTGAGGAGTGCGGCAATCCCGGCGCAGGCCTTGCCGGCGCGAATCCGCCGCAGTCCCAGCTCGACCAAGATGCGGTTGTTGTAATCGAGCCGGGCGAGGTCGGCGACGGTGCCTAGCGCCACTAAGTCCAGCAGCCCCGCCAACTGCGGCTCAGGCCCTAGGCGGAAGCGACCAGCCGCGCGCAGCCGCGCCCGCAGCGCGAGCAGCACATAGAACATCACGCCCACGCCGGCCAAAGCCTTGCTGGCAAAGCCACAGCCGGGTTGATTCGGATTGACGATGGCCGCCGCTGCGGGCAGCTGCTCGCCGGGTAAATGGTGGTCGGTAATCAATACGGCGATGCCCAAGGCATTGGCCGCCGCCACGCCCTCCACACTGGCGATGCCGTTATCCACCGTCACCAGCAACTCAGCGCCTTGAGCGTGGGCCAAGGCGACCAAGCCAGGGCTCAGGCCATAGCCCATCTTGAAGCGATCCGGCACAACATAGCCCAAGTGCTCAGCGCCCAAAGCGCGTAAGCCCCGCAGCGCGACCGCGCAGGCCGTAGCACCGTCGGCGTCGTAGTCGGCAGCGATGATGATCTTCTGCTGGCGAACGATCGCCCGCTCTATCAATGCGGCGGCAGCATCAATCCCTAATAGTCCAGAGGGCGGCAAAAGACAGTCCGCCTCCAAGCGCAACTGCGCTGCGTCACAGAGACCGCGTGCGGCGTAGACCCGGCGCAACACTCGGGGCAGTGTGCTCGGTAGCGGGTCAAATGCAGGAGTCGGGCGGGGTCTGAGCGGAAGGGGCAAATGCGGCATGGGAAGGGCTGATCAGCGACGGCAAAAGACGCGCCGCAGTATTGCGGCGAAGACTAGAAACGCAAACCTGCTGAAAACAAAGACCGCCAGCACCAAACGCTTCGTCGGCTCAACTGCACCGATGGCGAAGGTAAATATTTACTTTTGCCGACAGACTGCCTGCGGTTTGTTGAATCAACAGTCAGGTGTTGCCAGTATCGACGCCATTGATGGCCCAGCGGGGACATCCACATTAACGATTGGGGAATACGCCGATGCTGCTTAACTTCCGCCGTGGACTGCTCGCCGCGGTGCTCACTGCGACCTGTACCTTACCGACCACTGCACTGACCTCCGATGCCCTCAGTAAGGTCGACCCGAGCCTTCTCACTGCGGCGCAGACCCACCCACAGTTGGAGTTTCTGATTCGCATGGGAACGGCGGCGGACCTCTCGATGTCGGAAGCGGCGCGAACGCGCGAAGCACGCGGCAAGATCGTCGTACAAATCCTCAAAGCGCATGCGGCTGCGAGCCAGAAGGACCTGTTAGCGCAGCTCAATGCGCGCGGCCTAAAGCACCGTAGCTTTTGGATAGCCAACAGCGTGGCGGCGACGGGCAGTCTGGCGGACATCCAAGCCCTCGCCGTGCGTCCGGATATCGCCCACATTTACTTGGTAAAGGCCGAGCGGCCCAACCTGCCCGGCGGCGTTGAGGCCGCAAGCCTCGCTTCCGCCTTCGACCCCAGCACCAGCACGAGTATCGAGCCCGGCTTGGTGCGGGTGGGCGCACCCGAGGTTTGGGCGAAGGGCTACACCGGCCAAGGTGTGGTGGTGGGCGACCACGACATCGGCGTGGAATGGACGCACCCCGCTCTCAAGAAAAAATATCGCGGCTGGGACGAGGCTAACCAATCCGCGAGCCACGACTACAACTGGCGCAACGCGTTCGAGGTCGATACCTACTGCCCTGACCCGGCCATCCCCTGCGATCCCAACAGCCACGGTACCCACACCACTGGCACCATGGTTGGGAGTGAAGACGGCGGCAGGGTGGTCGGCATGGCACCCAACGCACAGTGGATAGGCTGCCGCTCGCTCTACGATGACATTGCCGGTGCAGGCACCGTGCCGACCTACATGGACTGCATGGAGTTCATGCTCGCGCCCTTCCCCATCGGCCAACCTGAAATGGGCGACCCGAGCAAAGCACCGGATGTAGTCAACAACTCGTGGGGCTGCTTGGAGGCTTGTGCGCCGCCCCTGCTCAAGGACATCAACGACGCCACCAAGGCTGCGGGGATCGTGCAGGTGGTATCCGCAGGCAATGACGGCTCACAGTGCATGACCATCATCACGCCGCTCGCCGTCTACGACTCCAGCTTTACCGTTGGCGCGTCGAATACCGTGGATGACGGCATGGCATCGTTCTCCAGCCGTGGGCCGGTGGCGGTGGATGGTTCGATGCGCATCAAGCCAGACATCGTCGCACCCGGTGTCGGGACGGTCTCGACCGTCCCGGGTGATGGTTATGGCGCAAAGAGTGGCACCAGCATGGCGGGGCCGCATGTGGCCGGTTTGGTCGCGTTGATGATGAGCGCCGAGCCTAGGCTCAAGGGCCGCGTCGATGATGTGCGCAATTTGATTACCCGCACCGCTTTTACGGGTGTCGCCAGCACGCAGGCCTGTGGCGGTGTCGCTGCCTCGACCATCCCCAACAGCGTCTTTGGCTTTGGCCGTATTGATGCCCTTGCCGCTGTCAACGGCATCCCCAAACTCGAAACGACGGTCAGTGCGCCAGCGTCGGCAATGCGCGACACCACCTATCCCGCAAGCATTACCGTGCGCCAAGCCGATGGCGGCAAAATTGACGTGACCCTCGCCACCTTAGAGGTGACGCTCGCTCCGGGAGTCAGCGTGATCGCAGCAACGCCGACGCCTGCCGCTGTGGCGTCCGATCTCAACGGCACCACCCTCGTGTTTAGTCGGGCAGCGGCGCTCGCACCGTCGCAGCTGTGGCAAATCGATTTGCAGCTCAAGTCCAGCAGCGGCGGCGCGAAGGCCATCCGCGCCGTCGCCGAGGGCAACCAAGTAAGCCCACAGGCGGGTGCGGAGGTCATCACCCTAATTGAAGCCGGTGTTACGCCTTTTGCTTTTATTGAGCGCAACCCAGTGGCCTTGGGCAAGATGATCACCAGCGAGGAGATTACGCTGCGCGGCTTCAGCGGCAGCCTGCCGATCAGCGTGAGTGAGGGTGCTCAGTACCGCATTAACGGCGGCGCGTTCACCAATTCTGTAGGCACCGTCCACGCGGGGGATACCCTCGCCGTGCGTCATGTATCCGCGACGAGCGTCAGCACCCGTACCGTGAGCAGCGTGACGGTAGGCAGCTACAACGCCGCCTTTGTCAGCGTCACCACCTCAGAAGACACCGTGCCTGCGCGCTTTGGCTTTGCCACGCTGACTAACCAAGCGCCCAATACTCTGGTGACAAGTGCGGCGATTGTGCCAACCGATTTCGACGCCGCCGCCAGCGTGTCGCCCGGCCCGAATGCTCAGTACAGCGTCAATGGCGGACCGTTCACGAATAGCGTCGGCAAGATAGCGCCTGGTCAGACCTTGGCCATCCGGCACTTGAGTAATCGGGCCGCGCTTGGCTACACCAAGAGCTATCTCAATGTCGGCGGCGTGACTGGCCACTTTGTCACGCGGACGCGGCAAGCTCCATAAAGCAAGCAGTAGCCGCGGCGGGACTACCCTTAAGCCCTCGTATTAGCGGGTTGCGATGCCAGCAAGTACGGGGGCTGTCCGTGGCGGGAGGCGGGCGTTGGGGAAGCGGCTAGCGACTCGTCAGCGCCAAAAATGCACGGCTGTGACCAGCGACCCAGCGAGCGCCCAACCGGCCACGACGTCGCTGAGGTAGTGCACCCGTAGAACCACCCGCGAGGCACCGATCAGCAGGGCGAGCAGCACGGCTAAGCCATACACGGCAGGTGCGACTGCACTTGGCAGCAGCGGCAGGATGAGAACGGCGGTGCTGCCGTAGAGCGTGCTGCCCATCACGGTATGCGCGCTCGGGAACGACGAGCCAAAGTGCACGGCGCCGGCCTGCCCGGGCCGCGTGCGGCGCGTCAAGCGCTTGAGCAAATTGCCGCAGGCCCCGCCAAAAATACTCACGCCGATGAGCGTCCAGGCCGCTTGCGCCTGCCCAGCCAGCCAAAACAACCCGGCAAAGCAGGCGGTGAATAAGGTCACGACGGTCGAGGAGCCGAGTGCGGAGAAATCGAGCGCCAACTCGCGCGTGCGCGGGGCTTCAAAGTAGCGGCCCAAGCCATGCAGCCGACCGGGGCCGCCTGCAAAGCGCCCGCGACGGCGCAATAGAGCCGCCCACAGCAGCAACACGCCGACTGCGCCTATCGGCAGCAGCAGCACGAGCCATGAATGCAGCAGCGGTTCAGTCGTTAGGAGCATGCTCGCAACTTAGCCCATTGGGCATGAACAAAAACCTACTTTGGGATGGCCCATGTCGAACCCCCGCCGCATCATCGTGGTCGCCAACGCCAAGTCCGGCAGCGCCGGCGGTGATGCGTTAGATCAACTCAGCGCCGCGCTCTGCGCGCTCGGCGTGGCGGTCGACTGCTGGCGTGCGGAGCAGCCCAATCAGCTACCTACTCTGGCGGCTCGGGCTGCCGCAGCCTCGCCGGATGTGCTGGTCGCATTCGGCGGCGATGGCACCGTCAACACCGTCGCGAATGCCTTGGCGGGGTCAACCGTCGCGATGGGCATCGCCCCGCGCGGCACCTTTAATTACGTCGCCAAGCGCTACGGGCTTCCTAGCGCGGTGGATGAGGTCGCCGCACTGCTCGCGCGCGGCCGCGCGACCGCCATCGGCGCAGGAGAAGTCAACGGCAAACTGTTCCTCAACAATTGCAGCTTCGGGCTCTACGCAGACGTCATCGAAGCGCGCGAGCGGCACAAGGCACAGTGGGGGCGCTCGCGCGTCGTCGCGGTGCTCAGCGCGCTAGCGACGACGCTGAGCGCCCGTGCTCGACTGCCCTTACGGATCACCGACCCCACCACCGGCCTAAGCCAAGTCCGTCGCGCCAGCATGGTGTTTGCGGGGGTTAATCCGGCGCAGTTTGAGGACGGCGGCTTCGCACTCTCAGAGGAGGTCGCTGGAGGAGCGGTCGGCGTGGTCGTCGTCGATGCCCTCAACCCTTGGCGCGTGCTGCGCATGTTGCTCGGCGCAGCCGCGGGAACAGTCGAAGACTTGCAGCACATCGAAGCGTTCCCAGCGCAGCGCCTAGAGATCGCCGTGTCGAATCGCCTGCGCTCACTGAAGGTGGTGTTGGATGGCGAAATCCTGCGCTTGCTGGCACCGCTGCGCCTGCGCTACCGGCCCAATGCGCTGCGCCTGTTGCTGCCAGCCGCCTTCAACCCATGAGCGAGTAGGGCTAGGCTAATAGCTGCTCCGGGCTTCAATGACCGCAGTGCTGATCCTCACACGGCCTACCATCGCCGTCGCCGTCGGTCACGCTTCCGGGGCAGTTGTTTAGGTAAAACTGAGCTTCTGCACAGCTCGTCATCTGGCTGCAACGGGTCTTGCCTTGGCATTGAAAGCCACTGCTCGATGCTGCACTAGCTCTGCCCTGCCGCCAGCCGTCATCCTCACTGCTGGAGGCCGGACTAGTAAGCTGCGACGCAGCCGTTACCGCCTCAAGCGACGTAGGCGACTGAGCAGCGCGCTTCTGCCACCCGCTATACGCTGCCATCAGTGCTGCAAGCGCTGCGACCATTAGTAGCTTGGCAAACCAAGAACTACCACTCGCTTTGTGCGGCTCTGCTGAAGAACTGCGAGTAGATCGCGGAATTGCGATGTTTGGGCTGTTCGCCGGTGCAGCCAGCAAAGTCACGTCCTGGGCAACTGGCCCCTTCGGCCCGGAACCAAGGGTGTAGGTCACCTTATCGTCCAAGCGCGGACGTTGGCTGCGGGCACTGAAGGCAGAGATATGCAGAAAGACGCGCTCGCCCCCACCCCCCGGGGTGACAAAGCCAAAACCTCGTTGATCATTCCACTCGGTAATTCGACCCTGATAACGCATGGACAACTACCGCATCGCCCCCAAAATCGCTTTCTCAACCGCCCCACGCTCAGCGGCGACTTGAATCAATCCCTTGAGCCCGCCTTGGATAACGATGTCTGGGTCCTTCAGGCCGTTGCCGGTGAGGGTGCAGACGACGGTGCTGCCTTGGGCGATTTTGCCGTTGGCAATGTCGCGCAGTGCACCGCAGAGCGAGGCCGCCGATGCAGGCTCGCACCAAACACCTTCTTGCTCGGCCAGCATGCGCTGGGTGCTGAGGATCTCGGCGTCGATGCATTCATCAAACCAACCGCCGGATTCTTTCTGCGCGACCCAAGCGCGGTCCCAGCTTTGCGGGTCGCCGATGCGGATTGCGGTGGCGACCGTTTCTGGGTTCGCCACGCGGCCACCGCGCATGAATGGGGCTGCACCTGCTGCTTGGTAGCCCACCATCTTTGGGCGACGGAGGTCAGTGGTGAGTGCTACCGGATGGGTCATGCAGTTGCCATCGCAGAGCGCGCAAGCCTTAGTGCCTTGGCCGATAGCCTCGGAGTAACCAATCCAATGCGCGGTGATGTTGCCGGCGTTGCCGACCGGCAAGCAGTGGTAGTCCGGCGCTTGGCCTAGGGCTTCGACGATTTCAAACGCCGCCGTCTTTTGCCCCTGCAAGCGGTAGGGGTTGATGGAGTTGACGATGGTGACCGGCGCGGTTTCGGCGACTTCCTTCACCAAGCGCATGCCGTCATCGAAGTTGCCCTGAATCTGCACCACGACCGCACCGTGCACGACGGCCTGAGCGAGCTTGCCGAGCGCGATTTTGCCGTCGGGAATCAGCACGAAGGCGGTGATGCCCGCGCGTGCGGCGTAGGCGGCGGCGGCGGCGCTGGTATTGCCGGTAGAGGCACAGATGATGGCCTTGCTGCCCTCATGCACGGCTTGGGTCACGGCTGCTGTCATGCCCCGGTCCTTAAAGCTGCCGGTGGGGTTCAAGCCTTCAAACTTCACCAGAATTCGGCCTTCGAAACCGACACGCTTGGGGATGTTGACCAGCTCAATCAGCGGCGTGTTGCCCTCGTTGAGCGTCACTGCTTTGACGTCTGCCGAAAAGGGCATACGCGAGCGGTATTTGTTGATAAGGCCGGTGTAGTGGGTCATGGCTGATGGCTCGGCAAATCGGGGTGGAGCGGGTTAAAAACAGCGGCGCGCTTACTTGAAGTGCTCGACCCGCAGGCGGCTGATGCCTTCGCGCACGAAAGGCAGGCTCTGCATGGCAGCAAGTGCCAGGTTGAACTGTGTCTCTGCGACACGGCTGGTGATGAGGGCGACGGTGGCATCGTCATCGCCTCTAGGCTCCTTCTGCAGGATGGCCTCGATGCTGATGTCGTGCTCAGCCAGGATGCCGGTAAGCGCGTTGAGCACGCCAGGCTCATCGGCCACCCGAAGGCGCAGGTAGTAGCAGCTCTCGATGCCCTCCAGCGGCAGTAAGGTTTGCGGCTGTAACGCTTCGGTTTGGAAGGCGAGCGGCGGCACGGTGTAAGGCGCGCCAGCGACCAAGCCACGCGCGACGTCGACCAAGTCAGCGATCACCGAGCTTGCAGTCGCATCACCGCCCGCGCCACGGCCATAGAAGCCAATCTGGCCGACGGCATTGCCCTGCACGACAACGCTATTGAGCACGCCATCGACCTTCGCCAGTAGATGGTCGTCCGGCACCAGCGTCGGCTGCACGCGCAACTCCACGCCGGCAGCCGATTGCTTGGCAATGCCCAGCAGCTTGATGCGATAGCCCAGGGTGCTGGCGATGGTGATGTCCGCCGCCGTCACCTTGCTGATGCCTTCGCAGGCGACGGAAGGGAAGGAGAGCGGTATGCCGAAGGCAATGCTGGCCAGAATGGTGAGCTTGTGCGCGGCATCAATGCCTTCGACGTCGAAGGTCGGGTCGGCCTCGGCGTAGCCCAAGCGCTGGGCGTCGGCGAGTGCTTCGGCATAGGGCTGCCCCTTCACCGTCATCTGCGTGAGGATGTAGTTGCAGGTGCCATTGATGATGCCCGCGAGGCTCTCGATGCGGTTACCCGCCAAGCCCTCACGGATCGCTTTGATGATGGGGATACCACCGGCCACACTGGCCTCAAAGGCCACCGGCTGACCTGCTTTGGCGGCAGCGGCGAAGATCGTGTTGCCGTCCTCCGCAAGCAGCGCTTTATTGGCGGTGACCACTGGCTTGCCGCGTGCGAGTGCGGCGAGGATAGCGTCCTTCGCCGTGGTGTGGCCGCCGATGACTTCCACCACCACATCGACGTCCGCCTCACGCGCCAGAGTCAGTGCGTCGGGCAGCAGGGTGATGCCGTCTAGCGACACCTCACGCGCCTTGCTGCTGCGGGCCGTGGCATGGGTCACAACGACTTTGGCACCGACGCGGCGCTCGATCTCCGCCGCATTCTTTTGCAGCACCCGCACCACGCCTTGGCCGACGGTGCCTAGGCCAATGAGGCCGACTCGGATGACTTTGCTCATTTGGGCTTTGCTTCCTTCAGCAATTTCTTGATGCCGCGCACGGCTTGGCGGGTGCGCTGTTCGTTCTCGATAAGCGCAAAGCGCACGTGGGTATCGCCATATTGGCCAAAGCCAATGCCCGGGCTCACGGCAACGCCGGCCTTCTCTAGCAGGAGCTTGGAGAACTCCATGCTGCCCAAGTGCTTGAAGGGCTCAGGGATTTCTGCCCAGACGAACATCGTCGCCTTGGGCTTCTCGACCTTCCAACCCGCCGCATTCAGCCCCTCGCAGAGCACGTCACGGCGCTGGCGGTACATCTCACAAATCTCCGCGACACAGTCTTGCGGGCCTTCAAGCGCAGCAATCGCAGCGACTTGAATCGGCGTAAACATGCCGTAGTCCAGATAACCCTTGATGCGCGCCAAAGCGTTGACCAAGGTCGGATTGCCGACCATAAATCCGACGCGCCAGCCGGGCATGTTGTAGCTCTTGGAGAGCGTGAAAAACTCGACCGCGATGTCCTTAGCACCCGGTACTTCCAGCACGCTCGGGGCTTTGTAGCCGTCGAAGACGATGTCAGCATAGGCGAGGTCGTGCACCAGCCACATCTCATGCTGCTTGCAGAAGGCGACCGCGCGCTCAAAAAAGCTCAGCTCGACGCACTCCGTGGTCGGGTTGCCGGGGAAGTTCAAAATCAACATCTTCGGCTTCGGCCAAGACTCGGCGACGGCTTTCTCCAGCTCTTCGAAGAAGTCGACTTCGGGCGTCATCCGCACATGGCGGACATCCGCGCCTGCCAGCACCACGCCATAGGGGTGGATGGGGTAGGCAGGGTTCGGCACCAGCACCAAGTCACCCGGGCCCAAAGTCGCCATCGCCAAGTGGCTCAGGCCCTCTTTGCTGCCGATGGTGGCAATGCACTCGGTGTCGGGGTCTAAGCTGATGTCGTAGCGGGTTTTGTACCACTTGGTCATCGCCCGGCGCAGGCGCGGGATGCCCTTGCTGACCGAATACCGATGGGTATGGGTGCCATCTTCGTCGTGCAGCTCAGGGCGGACGTAATCGCTCTCGGTGCCACGGACTGCGGCCTCGACGAGCTTATCGACGATGTGCTTAGGGGTGGGCTGGTCGGGGTTGCCCATGCTCATGTCCACCACGTCTTCGCCGCGCGCGCGCGCCGCCTTCTTCATCTCAGCAACGACGTTGAAGACGTAGGGCGGCAAGCGCTGGATGCGCGGGAAGTTGGTATTCATGCTCTGGGGACTCGCTAAGGGGCGAAATCAAGTGGGTGGATGCAAAACGACCGCCGCACTACGAATGCGGGGCGCGTATTAGATGGGCAAAGGTTTTGCACCGCAACAAAAACCGCGCGAGCGGCAGCTTAGAGGGTGTCCTCTGCGGGCACGACGGTGCCCCATTGCTTGCAGCTTGGGCACTTCCAAAACAACAAGCTGGGGGTAAAGCCGCAATGGCTACAGCGGTAGCGCGGCCGCTTGTCCATGAGCTTGGTGATGGCATCACGAAAGGCGGCAACCGGCGTCGATAAGGTGCCGGCATCGCTCGCCACGGGCTGGCTTAAAAACTCCACCAAGCCGCGCCAAGAGGGCCGCTGGGCGAGCTTTGCCGCCAGAAACTCAGCCTTGCCAGCGTCCGGCAGTAGCGCGCTGCGGGCGAGCCAGACGGCTGGCTCTTGCGGATTGAGCGCTTCAAAGCTGGTGAGAATTTCCTCAAACGTTGCAACCTGCCCGCGGGACTCACATAAGGCGCGCAGGCGGGGCAGCACTTCGGGCAAAAACCGCGCGTCGTGCTCCGGCACGCGTACCAGCGCGGCAAGCGCATCCGCAGGGTGCCCGGCAGCCTCCAGCAACTGCGCGCGGGTCAAGTGGGCGCGGACACAGCTTGGGTCTTTGACCAAGGCTTTCTCGGCGAACTCCAGCGCCATAGCGCTCTTGCCAGCGGCTTGGGCTTCGTCGGCAAGCTCGCATAGGTAGTGCGCGCGCACCGCGACGGTGGACTGCCCTTTCAGCCCTTGCAGGCGGTGGGCGACCTCAAGCGCCTCGTCCCAATTGCCGTGCTGCTCGTGCAGAGGCAACAAATGTTCGAGCGCAAGGATGGTGAGCGGCGGGTGCGTAGCCGCCTCCTTCAGCACCTGCTCGGCGCGATCGGTCAAGCCGGCTTTGGCGTAGTCCTGCCCGAGTTCGAGCAGCACTAAGGGCCGCAATTCCGGCTTGTTGTCGGCATGGGCGAGCACATCCTCGTGGATGCGCAGCGCACGGTCGATCTCCCCCCGCTTGCGGAACAACGCGCCCAGCGTGAGGTTGAGCTCATCGGCAGCAGGGTCGTTCGCGCTGGTTTTGCCCAAGCTATCGATCGCCGCGTCGGTGTTCTCGTTGGCAAGTTGATTGAGGCTATGGAGTGCTGAGCTAGACGCCGCACCCGTGCCATTGCGCGCTAGGGCGTAGCCCAAAGCCGCGCCTAAGGGCAGCAACAAATAGGTGATCAAGCCATCCAACATGCCGCGCGTTTCCTCAATGCCTTGCAGGCGAAGGCAGCTAGTATGCCGCAAGCCCTCTCGACGTTAGTCCCACCCCTATGCACGCCAACGCCGCGCTCATCACCCGCTTTTACTCCGCCTTCCAGCAGCGCGATGCCGACACCATGGCCGCCTGCTATCACCCTGAAGCGAGCTTTAGCGACCCTGCCTTCCCTGCCCTACACGGCTCAGAGATAGGCGATATGTGGCGCATGCTGTTGGCACGCGGGCATGACCTGAGGCTGGATTTTTCGGATGTTCAGGCCGACGACCAACGCGGGTCGGCACATTGGGATGCCCGCTACACCTTTAGCAAGACCGGCCGCCGCGTGCTGAATCGCATCGACGCCGAGTTTCACTTCCAAAGCGGGCTGATCGTTCGCCATCAGGATCACTTCGCCTTTGCCGCTTGGGCGCGGCAGGCATTAGGGCCGGTGGGATGGCTGTTGGGCTACACGCCGCTGTTGCGCAAAAAGGTGCAAGGCGAGGCGGCCAAGGGTCTAGCCCAATTCCGTGCCGGTTTGGGGCGCTAAACCCAAAGCGCACAGTAGTGTGGATCAGCCACCGGCGCGCCTGCGGCGAATCCGCACTTAGACGCCGCCCGCTCTGCCCCGTTATGCTGCGCGCCCCTTTGCTATTCAGGTGTTTGTCATGATCGGCTACGTCACCCTCGGCACCAACGATATGGCTCGTGCGGCGTCCTTCTACGACGCGCTGTTGGGCGAGTTGGGCGCTAAGCGCTTCATGGAATCTGACCGCTTCGTCGCTTGGGCAGTGAGCCCCGCGCAGCCCTCCCTAGGCGTCATCAAGCCCTTTGACGGCGCGCCCGCCTCCGTCGGCAACGGCACGATGGTGTCCCTAGCGATGCCCAACAAAGCGAAAGTCGACCAGTTGCACGCCAAGGCGATGAGCCTAGGTGCGACGGACGAAGGCGCGCCGGGCGCGCGCAGCCCAAGCTTCTACGGCGCTTACTTCCGCGATCTTGACGGCAACAAGCTGTGTGCGTTCTTCATGGGCTAAGCCCAGAGTTAGCACCATAATTTTTGGGCCATTGGCGCGGTCAGATCGCCGCGCCTTTAGCCCCTGCACACAGGTTTATTTCATGAGCATCACCGTTGGGTCGGCCGTCCCTCAGCGCGGCAACGCATTTTCCCGATGGTTAGGTCGCACGGTGCTCACGCTCCTCGGCTGGAAGCTGCGCGGCGAGATCCCCAACTTGAGTAAGGTGGTGATGATCGGCGCGCCGCATACCACCAATTTTGATGGCGTCATCAGCATCGGCACTTTGATCGCGCTGGGCTTGGACGCCCACACGATGATCAAAGACTCCGCGTTTAAGGGCGTTTTAGGGCGGTTTCTGCTCTGGGCGGGTGCGCTACCCATCAACCGCAACAGCCCCAAGGGCGTGGTGGAGCAGTCCATCGACACCATCACCCGCAGCGAGAAAATGTGGTTGCTGATTGCCCCGGAAGGCACCCGTAGCGGGCCGGAAACTTTTAAGCGCGGCTTTCACCTCATCGCCCACGGCGCAGGCGTGCCCATCTTCCCCGTCGCCTGCAACTACAAAACCAAGACGCTCACCTTCGGTGTCCCGCTGACCACCACGGCCGACTACGCAGCCGATTTAGCCCAGATCATTGGCTTTATCGCCGAGCACTGCGAGCCGCGCCACCCGACGCGCCTGTCAAAGCCTCTGTGCGAGGCAATGGGCCGCACTTGGACGCCGCCGCCCAGCAAAGCCAAATCCAAGCCTTAGGCGCTGACCGCACAGCCATGGCACTCAAGGCAACCATTTGCAAGGTCGAGCTCAACATCGCGGATATGGACCGCGGCTACTACGCGGACCACAGCCTCACGCTCGCCCAGCACCCATCAGAGACTGACGAGCGTTTGATGGCACGGCTGCTCGCGTTTGCCTTGTTCGCGCATGAGCACCTCGCATTTAGCAAGGGCATGGCCGACCCCGACGAACCCGAGCTTTGGCAAAAAGACCTCACCGGTGCCATCGACCTCTGGATTGATCTCGGCCAACCCGACGACAAACGCGTGCTCAAAGCCTGTGGCCGCGCGCGCCAAGTCGCGGTGGTGAGCTATGCGTCGAGCACCGCCATTTGGTGGGATGGCATCGCATCTAAATTGGAGCGCGCCCGTAATCTGCGCGTCATGCAATTGGTTTCGGTGGGCGAGCAAGCCCCTGCTGCACTGTTCGCACGCAATATGCAACTGCAATGCAGCATTCAAGACGGCCAGATTTGGCTCTCGGATGGCACCCGCTCGGCGACGGTGGATTGCCTAGCATTGCGCAGCTAGTGCGGCCTGCATTGTTTCAGGCTTCGGCCTGATTCAAATCAGGCTAACCCCTACAAAAGCCGCTTGTGCGGACAAGCCTGAGCTCAGAATTTCCGGTTTTCCGCACAACTTTCGGCCAATGCCGCTTAAGTCGGAGGCTTGCCGAGCCGATAGGGCTACTGAGCCGAGTTTCTCGGGAAGGATGCCCTCATGTTCGACAGCCACGCCAAACCCAATCTTCTGCTGATTGATGATTCCGCAGCGGATCGCCGCCTTTCGCAGCTGCTGCTGGAGGAATACTTTCAGATCACCCTCGCCTCTGGTCCCAAAGAGGCGCGGCAGATGCTCACCGAGGCCGCCAACGCGCCTGATCTCGTGCTCTGTGACTACCGCATGCCCGCCGAAGACGGCCTGCAACTCTATGAATCGCTGCGCGGCAATGACCTTGACGAGGCAACCCCATTTGTTTTGATGACCGCCGCAGGCAGCCCCGCCATCGAGCGGCAAGCACTTGAGGGCCATGTATCGGCGGTGTTTGCCAAGCCCATCGACCCCGAGGTCGTGGTGCCGCACCTATTGCGCTGTGTCGATGTAGCGCGCGAGCAGCTGCGCCAGCGCGAGGAAATCCGCAAGCAGAATGATGCAATCCATCGCATTGAGGCGGAGTTGCAACGCCAAGCGCATCAGCTTGAAGAGCAGGCCAACGACCAAACCATCCAACTATCGGGGATCGATCGCTTCCAAGCTCGGTTAGACAGCGCCATCGCCCGCGATCAGAACCAAAGCGCTTGGTCGGTGTTGATGATGGACGTCAACCGTTTTCGGGACTTGCTCGCCGGTTACGGCCACGCCGCAGGTCGGGCGATCCTCCAGCAGATCAACCAGCGCCTAAAGGCTTGCTCGAACAAAGACGATCTCATCGGGCACGTTGAGCCGGACATCTATTTGCTGGCCTCGCGCATCCCGCAGGTGCAGACCAATAGCAAGATCGAGGACTACCTGCTGAATCAAGCCCGCAGCATTCTTTCCGTGATGGCTGAGCCGCTGGCGTTGGATTCTGAGCTGCTGCAAATCTCCTGCTGCATTGGTGTGGCCCAGAGCAGCGCCGACGCCAATGGCGGCCAGCTCATCAGCAACGCCCTGCAAGCCCTGACGCTTGCCAAACGCAATGCGCAGATCGACCCCATCTGCGTCTTCCGGCCTGAGCAACTGCGCAAGTTCCGCGAAGAAATGCTGCTGGAAGCGCAACTGCGCCATGCCCTGCGGCGCGATGAAATCAGCCCCTACTTTCAGCCGCAGTTTGACCTGCGCACGGGTCAACTCTCCGGTGCTGAAGCACTTGCCCGCTGGCGGCTGCCGGATGGCAGCTATGTGCCGCCGATGCGCTTCATCCCGGTGGCCGAGAACGCCAAGCTGATCACGCCGCTGGGCGACTCCATGCTCAGACAATCCGCACAGGCCATGCGCGCTTGGCAGCACCTGCTGCCGAAAGACTTCCGCGTCGGCGTCAACGTCTCCGCCGCGCAGTTCGCACGGCCACAGTTGCGCGGCGAGATGCTGCGGCTGCTGGATTTAAACCAAGTCCCCGCCTCGCGGGTGGAGTTGGAGCTGACCGAAAGCATCGTGGTGGAGGACACCGATGGCCTCGCTAAGCGCATGCAGCAGTTGAGCGACGACGGCTTCTCCATCGCACTCGATGACTTCGGCACGGGGTATTCCTCGCTCTCCATCCTGCGCGACCTGCCCTTCACCCGCGTCAAAATCGACCGCAGCTTCATCCGCGACCTCCCCACTAGCCCCAAATGCGCGGCCTTGTTGGATGCCGTCACCACCCTAGGCAAGAGCTTTGGCTTTGATTGCATCGCCGAGGGCATCGAGGACATCGCCCAGCAACAGCGCTCCTCGGACTTAGGCATCCTGCATGGTCAAGGCTTCCTCTACGGTCGAGCAGTCAGTGCCGCAGAGTTCACCGAGAGCTTCTTGCGCAACCCGCTCCACAACCACATGCAGCAAGCGGCTTAGTTTTGGTGGGGCGTGGGAAGTGGGAAGTGGGAAGTGGGGCGTGGGGCGTGGGGCGTGGGGCGTGGGGCGAAAAGCAAAACCTCATTGTCATTCCCGCGTAGGCGGGAATCTAGGCATTTTTGATTTTTTGACCATTCAAAGCGCTGCGCTGCGCGCATCCTGGATTCCCGCCTTCGCGGGAATGACGGATTTGGGGGAAACGGGAAACGGGAAACGGGAAACGGGGCTGACCGCATCCGACGCCCTACTTCCAACATCCCACGTCCTCCCA
>CAZHTI010000001.1:86429-114953 GCA_964535755.1 uncultured Salinisphaerales bacterium
ACGGGGCTGACCGCATCCGACGCCCTACTTCCAACATCCCACGTCCTCCCAACCCGCTTTATTCGGACGAGTTTTGTTGCACTGCGGCAATCTATGCTCGCCATGCCTTACCATTGCGCGCTTTTTGCCTCTTTGAGCCTCTGACATGTCCAAGTTCACCCACGAAAAAGTGTTGTCCGTCAAGCACTGGAACGACACCCTGTTCAGCTTCACCTGCACGCGCAGCGCCTCTCTGCGCTTCGTCAACGGGCAGTTCGTAATGGTGGGTTTGGAGGTCAACGGCAAGCCGCTGGTGCGCGCCTATTCGATCGCCTCCGCCAACTACGAAGAGCACTTGGAGTTCTTCAGCATCAAGGTGCAAGACGGCCCGCTGACGTCGCGCTTGCAGCACATCCAAGTTGGCGATGAACTGCTGATCAGCTCCAAACCCACCGGCTCGCTGTTGGTCAATGACCTGAACCACGGCAACAACCTGTACTTCTTCTCGACCGGCACTGGCTTGGCCCCGTTCCTGTGCCTGACCAAAGACCCCGAGGTGTACGAGCGCTTCGAGAAGGTGGTGTTGATCCACGGGGTGCGCGAAGTCAAAGACCTCGCCTATCACGACCACCTCGCCAATCTGCACAAGGACGAAGTGTTGGGCGAGATGATCGGCGACAAGCTGATCTACTACCCCACCGTCACCCGCGAGCCCTTCCGCAATCAAGGCCGCCTGACGGACCTGATCGCCTCCGGCAAGCTGTTCTCGGATATCGGCTTGCCGCCGCTAGACCCTACCCGCGACCGCGTGATGATTTGCGGCAGCGAACGCATGAACGCCGACGCCAAGGCCATGCTCAACGAGCGGGGCTTTGTCATCAGCCCGGGCATCGGCGAGATGGGCGACTACGTCATCGAGCGCGCTTTCGTCGACAAATAAGCGCAGCAGGGCAGCGGGGTTTGCGCTAGGGCGTGAACTCCACGGCGTCCAGCTTGCTGTTCATTTTGACCTGTGCGAGCCGAGCTTCTGACTCAGTTTGGTAGATGGCCTTAGCTTCGGGCGTCGGCGCGGCGTCTTTGACTGCCTGGAGTTTGGGGGCCACGGCGGCCTCGTAGGCGCGCACGCCCGCGTCGAGCAGTTCCACGCGCTTAACCGGCTGTGCAGAGTCCTCCTTGGCCCATTGCGAGCCCACCGAGCTATTCACTCTCGCACCACCCATGCCGACCAAGCCGGTGCGCTCCTTAAAGGCTTTGAACTCTGCGGGTGTCGATGCCGCAGTCAAGGCCGCCTTGCCGGCATCCCCCGCAGCGCGGCCGCCACCGGCGACTTGATCCGGCCCGTGTAGCGCCGCGCGGCTAGCCATCCAATTACTGGCGTACGCCTCGGCCTGCGCCAAGGTTTCGTTGATGGGTGGCTTTTGTCGTTGGGCGACGATACGGCGCTCGATTTCTTTGCGGAAGGTCGCTTGGTCATCCGCACTGGCTTCGCTGCGGCCGGTGGCGGCAGGGCCTGCTGCGAGCGTCAAATACTGCTGACGATTGGCCTGCCATTGGCGCATTGGGCTCGCATTAATACCCTGCTCCTGCTGCCGCAACTGACCGCGATACGACACAGGGTTGAACTTCTTCAGGTTGATTTTGAATAGCACGACGGTGGTCGGCATTGGCCGGACGATAGCGTCCAATTGACTCAAGTCGGCACCTTGTTTGTCGCCCGTTGCCACTCCGGTATCGACCACCGTATCGGGGTTGATCACCGCCCGCACCCACCAGCGTTTGGCCTGCTCGTAGACGGTGATCTGGGTCAGGCCGTAGCGGACGCGCACCGCCGCCAAAGTCGTCTCCAGCAGCGGCTTGGTCACCCTGCCCTTGAGTGTCTTGGCCGCCAACACAGCCGCGCGGGCCGCAAGGCGCAGGCGCTCTTTGGGGTCATTGGGCACACCGGCCTGTGCGACAAAACGGCCCAGTTTGCGGGCAGCCGCGACCAGCCACTCGACGACCTTATCGAGTGCTTTATCGATGGGCGCACGCAACTTGTTGATGATGCCCATCACCGCATCGCTCACCTTGCCTAATCCGGCAAAGCGAGCGAGGAAGTTGATCGCGAGGTTGAGCAGGCCCGCGAGCGTGCTCTCCACCCGCGCAATCGCTCCGCCAATGGCACCGCTGGCGATCGCGGCAATGGAGTCGATGAAGGTGCCGACGACTGCTGCAATTTGGCGGATGCGCTCGACGAAGAACATCACCGTGTTGTAAGTGGCGATGATGGCTTGGATGATCGCCCCCGCAGGGTTGAGCATGGAGACGAGCTTGACCACCGCCTGTTCTACCACCTTGGTGACGACAAAATCGCGGATGCCGCCGACCACGGTTTCTTGCAGGTTGGCGATGCCTTCTTTGATTTTTTCCCACGCAGCGGCAGGGCCTTGGGTAACTAGCGTGCTGACTAGATCAAAACCGGTCTCCATCGCCTTGACGGCCGTCTCGCCCACCGCCTTGACTAACTTGACGCGGATATTGGCCCATGTGAGGCCAAGCACCGAGAGTACAAATTTGATGATTTCCCGCAGATTGAGTGCGGTGGGGATGTAGAGCCCAGCGCCCGCCATAGCACCCGTGAGCCAGCTGATCAAAGCCGCTTGCAGGTGCTTGCCGATGTTGCGGGCAAAGGCGAGGAAGCCGCCCTTGCCAGCACGCACGAGGTTGCCGACGAAACCGATGGGGTTTTTGAGAATGCTGGCGAAGGCCCCGCGGGCTTTTTTGATGTAGCCGATGACTCCCGGGGCGACGACGCTGAACAGGATTTCCAGCAAGTCCAGCACCGTGGAGCCCGCCCAACTGATGAAGCGCCCGGCAATCCCCGCAAAAGCGCGGCCCACTTTGGCAAAGGCACCCACCACGGTCACCACGTCGGCAATCGTCAGACTGGTCAGCACCTCGACGACCTTGCCGGGGATTTCCCGCGCAAAGGCAATCACCCCGGCCATCGCCCCTTGGAACCACGCGTAGGCGCGCTCCAGCGCCTTGCCCTGCTTCAAGTTGCGATAGACCTCCTCCTGGCCGATGAGCTTCATGAAGCCGCCGATTAGGGCATCGGCCGTGCGCGGCACCGCATCCCCGGTGACTGGGTCAAAGCCCAGCACCACCTTGAGCAAGTCGTAGCCGGCCGTGCCTTCGGCCAGCTTGCCCAGAGGCCGCAGGATGGCCTCACGGATGAAGCGCAGGATGCCGGTGATGAGCCCGCGTGCCAGCGTAATGATTTGCTCGATCGGGCCGGTGAAGATGCGCTTGGCGCGTGACCAGACGCCGCCCAGATCGAAGATGTCGGTCCAGCTCAGCGAGTCGAGGAACTGGCTAATTGCCTGCTTGATGGCCGAGCCAACTAGGCCAAGTCCTTTGAGTTGCTGCTCCACCCAAGCGCCGACTTTATCGAACACGCCGTGGGCGTCGAGGGCTTGGGTGACCAAGCCACCGCCCGGGATGAACTCGACGATGGCCCTGAGGATGTTGGCGGCCGAGCGATCCACCCCGCTCATATTGATGGGGTTGACCCCCAGCACGATGGTGAACATCCGAAAGCCGGGGATGAGATTGGCTTTATCCGCGAAGTAATCCAGTGCATCAGAGACCCCAAGGCGCTGGACTTGCGGGGCGCTGCTTTGAGTGACCGCCGCCTCACTGCTGCGCTGCACGACCGCACCTTGTTGGATGGTGTGGGTGAGCTCATGGGCGATCAGCTCCTTGCCCTCGGGCGTCTCCGGCTGGAACTGCCCTTTGCCAAAAAACACCTGCTGGCCGACGGTGAAGGCCTGCGCCTGCACGGCACGGTTGAGCTTGGCGGATTGCTCGCCGGTGTGGATGCGTACGCCGGAGAAGTTGGCGTTGAAGCGCGGCTCCATAAAGCGGCGCACGGACAAGGGCAGCGGCTGGCCCGAGCCTTGTGCTGCGTTGATTTCACTTGCCACGTTGGCCGCCACCGGCACCGCACCAGCGCTGGTGCCGGCCCGATGTAGCAGCTGCACGCTGCCAGCAAAGCGCTGTAGCGAGGGCTCCAAGCGCCGCTCAGTAGCGGGCGCTGCTGCGGGAGCAGCCATGCGCATTACTTTCTGCGCGGTCTGTACGGCCTCCTTCTCAGCAGGGTCACTGGCTGAAGAGGTCTTGCTCAAGCTCTGGCACTGGACGCCAGCGGGCTTGCTGGCGGCTGCGACCGCAGCTGGGCGCACGGCCACTGGGCTGCGATTGACGATGCTCTTTTGGGCGCTCTGCATCGTCGCTCGCAGCGCTAGCGCGCGCGCCCTTCCTTGAGGTATTCCCGCTTGAGACCAGCCTCAAGGTCATCGCCAGACAGTGCCGTGGTGCCGCGTGCCGCCGCTTGCAAGCAGGCGTAGCGCACGACGTTGGCGATAACACCGCCAGTGACTTCGTGCGCCTCCGCGAGGGCTGCGAGATCCACCGTGTCGGCGAGCGTGAGGGCTTTGGGGATGGACTCCGCCCAAAGCCGCATGCGCTCAGCGGCACGCGGCATGGGGAAGGCGATGACGCTGGCAAAGCGGCGCAGAAAGGCATCATCGATATTGGACTTCAGATTGCTCGCCAGCAGCACGACGCCGCTGAAGTCCTCAATCCTTTGTAAGAGAAAGCTCACTTCCTGATTGGCGTAGCGGTCATGGGCGTCCTCTACCTTGGTGCGCTTGCCAAACAGTGCGTCGGCTTCGTCAAAGAACAAAATCCAGCCGCGGGTCTCGGCCAAATCGAACACGCGGGCGAGGTTCTTCTCGGTCTCGCCGATGTATTTGGAGACGATGAGCGAGAGGTCGATGCGATACACCGCCGCACCGCAGAGCTTGCCGAGCAGCGCAGCGGTGAGGGTCTTGCCGGTGCCAGAGGGGCCATGAAACAAGGCGGTGTAGCCGGGACGATAGCGCGCGGCCATGCCCCAATCGGCCAGCAAGGTGTGGCGATGAGTGACCCAGAGACGCAAGTCTTCTAATTGCGTGAGCACCGCCTGTGGCAGCACCAGGTCTTGCCAGTCCAGCGCTGTTTGTAAACGCCGCGCGGGGAAATCAGCACCGTAGCTGGGCTCAGGATGAGCGTCGCCGCAGATACGCGCGAGTGCCTCTGGTGGCAGCCAGAGCGCACCGGCGAGCCTCGGCTGCGGCGGCTGCACCGGCAGCAGGTGCAGCAGGTTCTCGCGCGCGAGCTGCCCGTCTGCCGCCAGCATTGCTTGCACCCGCATGCGCGCGGCTAGCGCATCGCCCGCCAGCAGAAACGCGGCGGTCTCACCGGTGGGGATAAAGCCACCGTGTTGCGCCACCTGTGCGCCGCCAAACTCCGAGAACCCTCGGCCTGTGGTCTGGTTCTGGGCAAACAACACGTCCAGCAGGCTAGGCCTTACATGCGGCACCAAGCCCAGCAACAGCAATAGCCGCTGCTCGATGGATAACCCAAGCTCGGCGACCCATGCTCCCCAAGCGGACGCGGGCGGCAGCGTAGGCGCTGTGGGCAAGGCCACCGCCGTGCCATCGCCGAAGTGGGCTTTGATGCGGGCATCGAGCCTAGCTGCCAGCCAGTCGAGGTCTAGCGCCAAGGCCTGCCAATGAGTGTCGACGCTGGGCGGCTTCATGGGCTTTGCCAGTCCACCGCAATAGGCCGTGGCAACCACGGCAGATTGAGCCAAGCCAATGACCACGGCAGGCGCGCGAGCAAGGCATCCACCCCACTCGGTTGCACCCGCAGCAATGGCCCAGTGGCGGTGGCACTCAGCAGGCCTCTGCGCTGTAAAAAGCCGCTCCGCAGCGCGCCTGCGCCACTACGTTTAAGCGCAGTCCAGTGGCCGATGACTGCCGCCAGCAGCGCCTCTGCCTCTTGCTGATCTGCCGCGCTGAGTTGGCCGTGGGCGAGCGGTAGCGCGGTCGTCATCGGCAAGCCGAGTAAGAGCTTGGCCATCGCTGCATTGAACTCCCAAGGCGCATCCTCACCGGTGGCTAAAAACTGAAGCAAGGCGGCTGCGCGCGGGGCCTCGGCGGCGGCGATTTGCCCGTGTTGGCTGATGCCGGTGGCAGCAAACAGCGTCGGCAAAAAAGGATGCAGCAGCAGTAATCCGGCCTGCGGCACCGCAAGCGCTGCGCCGTCGGCAGCGCTGGCCTCGGAGCGCGGAGCGGGGGCCAGCGGCAGGGCTTGAGCCGCCGCCAGTGCGGCGGCGATCTGACTGGCCCACGGTGGCCGCCGGGCGCTTGTCGATTCTGCCGCCCCAAGGGACGATGGCCGCGGCAGCCCGCTGCGGGCAAGCTCAGCCGCAAGCGGCGCGCCATCCGCGGTAACGCCGTAGCACTCCAGCACGGTGCGCAAGGCGCGGTATTGCGCAGCGATGGTGGGGGCGGCGACCAGCGCCTGCCATCGGGAGAGGCGCTGCGCATCTTGGGCTAGGGTGCTTGCCGCTGCGGCAATCGCCCCATCGGCTGCGGTAAGAGCCCGCGCTGCGGCGGTAGAAAAGGCTGAGTCAAGTGCGGCGAGGCAGCGCGCGGAGTCGTCAGCGGCGAGCGTACTCAGTAGCGGCAATAGCCGCGACCAAATGGCCTGATGGGCGTCGAGAGTGGTCGCGGCGATGGCCGTCGATGCGAGCCAATCGGCGAGGGCATGGCAGTGGGCGATGAGCTGTTGCCGCAGCCGCGCTAGAACCTCGTCGCGCTCAAGGCTGGCCTCGGGCCAGTCCAAGCCGCCGGTGGCGAGGTAGCGGCGTAGCCGCTCGACGGCGGCAGGTGTCGCAGCGCTGGGGCCAGAGGCTGACGTGGGCTGAGGGGGGTCGCGGAGTTTGCTGGGCACGAAGGGCTCAGCAACATCGGCAGGCGCGGCCTCGATGAGCGCTTGCGCCAGCGCTTGCTGGGCCTGCTGCGGTAATTGCCGGCTGATCGCTGCGAGCGCATCGCCGCTGGTCTCCGCCGGGTTGAGCCGGATGTGGAGACGCAAGCGGCCGATACGCAACTCCGTAGCCTGCCCGCCGCAGGCATCCAAGGCTGCTTGCAGTGCGGCCTCTACGGCCTGTGTGCCGCCCTTGGCTAACTGCTGGCGCAGTGCCAGCCCGGTGGCGAGGTCAGGCACACGCACCTGCCAGAGTTGGCGGCGGATTTGGTGCGCGGCAGTGCTCACGGGCGGGTACTCGTCGCTCAGGCGCTAGCGAAAGCGCTTGGTGAGCGTTTGCAGCGTGCTCGCGTGCGCGCCGCTGAGGTTGAGGCCGCTCAACTGTTGGCTGATGTCCGCGCGCCCTTCGCTCAAAGCGGCTACGCCGGATATCCGGCCCAGTTCCAGCGCCAGTTTCTCGCTGCTGGGGCTTGCGGTACGCACCTCGGCGAGGGTTCTCACACCCTCGGTAAAGCTCTCGGCGATGCTACGGTCGTACTTGTCGCGGGTGTTGGCGGCCCTCTGCCGGATGTCCTCAGGTTGGGTCGAATCGTTGGCGTAGCGGTCGTGGTAATCCCGCAATTCCGCCTCCAGCCGCATCTTCTCGGCTAAGGCATCGACGGCGCTGAGGTCGTCGCGAATGCCATCGACAGCCGTCGCCTTAGGCGCGCGGAAATCCTGCAACACGGTTTTGAAATCGGTGACGTACTGGCGGCTCAGCTCCGCTTGGAAGCTCGGCACCAAGCGCTCGGTGAAGCGTTGGTCGGTGATGCGGCCAATCATCTTCTCGCGCGTCGGTTGCAGCACTAAGGGCTTGAACGGCAGCTTGGGGAAGCGCGGGGGCTTCTGGCTCAACTCGGGCTCATCGGCGTCGTCGAGTTCGTCCTCACTGAGCCGATACGGCAAACAGAAATCTGCCAGAACCACGCCACCGGCGCTGCCGTCGGTGGGGTCTTCGTCTTGGTAGAGCAGCACCAAGGTGCCGCCCGCAGGTACGCCGCCCAAGTGCTCTAAGCCGGGGTGAGCGAGCAAAAACTTGCGATACAGCCGGTGCGCAGCAGCGTTCGCCCGTTGGTGCTCTAGATGCTCCTCCAGCCAGGCCAGTTGCAGGCTGTTACGGCTGCCAGCAAGGGCGTCAATCGGCGAATGAAAGTCAGTGCGGGTGACGCGACCGACCTGCGCCTTCAGCCCCGTCGCTTGGAGCGTTGCCTCCTCGCTTTCTTGCAGGGCGGCGCTGAGGTCCTCGCGCCCTACCCGCTTGGCGCGCAGTTTTTGCGTGCTGCGACCAACCGACGCCTGCACTTGCAGGCTGCGCGCATCGACATTGCCGCGCAGGGTGCCGTCGCCTAGCTCGTCGTCATCGACTTGGCGGGCTTCGACCGCTGCAAAGACATCGCGCCGAAAGCTGCTGGCAAAGCCCTGCACCTCCTCCAATTGGTGCGCGAGGTCATGGCGCAAAATCTGATGCAGGCGGTGTAGCGCCGTGTAGCGCGGCTTAGGCAGCAAGCGCACGCGGCTGGCGACGTCGCCCAGCAGCAGCGCCTCCACTTTGATCGGCAGGCCGTGGTCGGTGATCAGCTTCTCTAGGCTACTGGCGACCGTGTTCACGTCCTGGCCCACATGCCCCTCGACGCGGAAAAACCCCTGCTGAGCTAGTGGCCCAGCGATGCCCAAAGCGGCAGCGCCGGTGGCACCGTAGGCCTCGGGCGCGTAGCCATAGTTGCACCGCGCTCGGCCCGATCGGCTTAGGCGTTGGTTCCAGTAGTCCTGCACCCCAGTCTGCGCGCCAAAGTAATAGTGCGGGATCGCCCTCTGCTCCAGCGGCTGGGCTTCGGACTGGCTCGGCGTAATCCTCAGCCCGCGCGGGCTGGGGTCGAAGCAGCGGATGAGGGTGTCGATGCGACGCCAGCAAAAGCGCAGGCGCTCTAGGCTCTGATCGACCACCGGCGCTGGGTAGAAAGGCGTGCGATTGCCGTCGTGCAAGGGGTCTGGCCCCAGTGCGCTGCTGGTCAGGCTGATGCGCCCCTCGATGCCGTCGAGCACGCTATTGCCGAGGCGAATTTCGCTGCTATCGACCAGCGCATCATTGCGTACATCGAGCAAGCTGATGCTGACGTTGCCCAGGCTCGGGCGGATTGGGCTTTGCAGTGCTGCCGCTCTGCGTAGGGGCGCGCCGAGCAGCACATGTTTGGGGAAGGCATCGACCGGCGCGCACAGCAGCGCGCCGCTTTCGGCGCAGGCTTCGCGGAAATCATTCCACGCCGTCGCTAAGTCTTTGAGCCAGCCGCATAGGCTCAGCACGCCGGCCATGGTATTGGCCTCGGAGGCCAGCGCCTGCCGCAGCCGGTTGCCCCAGCGCGGGGCGGGGTTGCTCTCTAGGCCATCGCCCAAAAAGCTGCGGCATAGCCGGTGAGCTGGGGCGAAGGCAGCCTCTAAGGCAGTGGCCAAAGCGCGGGCCTCGGCCAGCCATTGCTGGCGCAATTGGCCAGCGTTGCCGATGCTGCCCAGCGCGCGCAACCTCGGGAGGGGCACCTCAGCAAGCTGCTCGAACACCGCAGTAGGGGTGCGCAGACGCGGATTGAGGCTCTCTGCCATAGCAGCCGGCACCAACAGCAGCTTTAGCCGCGTCTGTGCTTGCTTGCCGAGGTTGTCGCAATCGGTGGCGGTACAGAGGTCGGCGTCACTGACGCTGGTCTCGGCCAGCAGCAGCGCGAGCATTTGCTCAGCCGGTGCGCCACTGGCGCTGGCGAGCGAACTCAGGGCCTGCGCATCGTCATCGCGCCGCTCAGTTAGTAGCTCAAAAATGCCGGGCAGGACGCTGCCATCGCGCGCGCGCAGAGGCGCATAGGCAGGGGCGGTGTCGTCGTAGGGCTTGAAGGCGGTGTAGCGCAGCGGGCTTGCCACCCGCAGCAGGTCGCCGTCGGTGGTGAGCGCTAAGCCGGGCGAGAGGCTGAGCACATCGCCCTGCAGACTCGCCACCAGACCGGTGATGAGCCCTACGCCCATGAGCGATTGTCGGCTTAGGCGGATTTGATCGTCGTGGACTTCAGCCAGCGCGTTGAGCTGGTCGGCCGAGAGCACTTGGTCGGCCTCGAACACCGTGTAGGCGCTGGCGATTTGGCCGAGGCTGTAGGTGATTTCGCTGTTCATGAAGGGCTCCGAGTACGCCTTGAGTTCAGGCAGCTGGGCCGCGCGCGAGCGCATTGCGGCCAAGGATGAATTTGTCCTGCTCGCCCACGCAGTCGCGCAGGCGGCTAGGTGGGTAGCTGTTCTTGCTGCTTTGCAGCGCGGCTTTGAGCGCCGCCAAGGCCTCGGCCCGGGCATCACGGCCAGTGACGTGGCCCGCTGCCACTAGCAGCCAACGCCGCCATGCACGCTCAAGGGCCTGCATGGCGTCCCGCTCGACCCAGCAAATCTTCGGGATGAGGTGCGCGGGCGTTTGCTCGCGGATGACTTGCTCGGCCCAGAGCCGGAAGTCGTACTGGGCGAAGCGCCCCGCGTAGGCGGGCAGGATGAAATGCAGGCGGTAACTGTAGGGGTCGTACTGACCATCGCCGCTGCACTCCGCGTTGTTGCAGAAGTCTAAGAAGGGCTCGGCCAGTGCATCGGGCACCCCGCTGGGCTCGGGCCGGAGCAGCAGGTTTTCGATGAGGTAGAAGCCCTCTTCGTCATAGTTGCTGCGCAGGTAGTCCTTGAGCTCGGCGATCGCCACCTCGCGCAGCGCCTCACTGCTGAAGTATTCGATGCGGCGGGCAACGACGTTGCCTTCCTCGCCCAGAATATTGAAATAGGCGCGGCCATCGCGCGTGGTCCTGCGTTGGTAGGCGGCATCGACTTGCGCGCGGGCAATGGCAGTCGCCATCGCCGCCTCCGCCAACTCGCGTGTCGCCGAATAGCTATCCGCCGAGAGCATGATTTTGCCGCTGTCGCGGTGTTTGATGCGGAAGCGAAATTGGTTGTCCGGCGTGCTGTCAATTTGCGCGTAGATGTCGGTGGCGAGGCGGCTCAAGTTGCGGCGGGCTGGGTTCTTGAGTCCCAAGAGCCGAGCGATGCGCAGCTCCAAACCCGAGAGATTGGCCGCTGAGTTCCACAGCGTCGCCTCCGGCGCGAACTGCCGATAGCCGCCGCCACGGTCGGCGCCGGCGCTGGGGGCGTCCTGCAAAAAGCGGCACTTATCCGCGAGCAGTGCGTCAGACCCGGTGCCAAACAAGGACGCATTGATATGGGCGTAGCTACTGAAGTCCTCGCCCAAGCGCGCAAGCAGGTGGTCTACCGCTTGATGGCGACGCGCTAGGTGGCGGGCTTGGTCGGCCTCGGTCTCCATCAGTTCGGCGAGCGCCTCCGCTGTGGTGGCATCGAGGATGCGCTCCACCATCAGGTAGTGCAGCGGCTGGATGGCCGTTGCGCGCGTTTGCGCGGCATCGCGTGAATAAAGCTTGGGTAGATGCGCGAGCTGGGCACAGTCATTGGCAAGCACCTGATCAAACAGATGCAGATAGGCCTTGAGCTGCATCACCTGCGCTTGCTCGATGGCACTGCTGCCTGAGACAAAACCACTCGGGCCGGTGCCATAGAGCGCAGGCAGCTGCGCCTGCACTGGGGGGTAGTCGGCAACTGCGGCCGCAGTGCCCGTAGGGATCGGCAAGTCCTCGCAGCGCGCCGCTGCGGCAGTCTGCGCAGCGAGCAAAGCCTCGTAGGCGGCCTGTACCGCGTCAGGGTCCGCAGTCACCGGCACTTGGCGCTTGTAAAACACCCAGCGTGAGCCTGCCATCGAAAGGCGCGCTTGGTGCCCGTCTGGCACCGGCACGCGCCAACTGCTTTTGAGCGGGTCTACCAAGCTGCGCGCGCGCTCAGCCTCGGCTGGGGCCGCACCACCTAGGTGAATCCGCCGCACCGCCACCACACCGGGCAGGTTCATCAGCACGGCGATGATGTCAGACAGCCTCAGCTCGCTGCGCAAGGCGCTGGCGGCAAGATCGGCGTCGCGAATAAAGCCGTGCATGAGGCGCGGGCCTTGGTAAATATCCTCGGCCACCATCCCCTCGGCGAGTAGCTCTTGCAGGCTCGCACGGCGGATCGGTGGGGCGAAGTGCTGCTCTAGGGCGTAGCGCATGGCGGCGGCGACTTTCGCGGTATCCGCCTGCGGCTGTAGTTCGATCTCCGCGCAGACACTAAACCCCGCGACGGCGACCTCCTGCGGCAGCAGGAAGTCTTGGCACAGGTTGCGATTAGCCTGCAATGCGGCAAACACAGCGGCTTGTAGGGCGCGACGCTGGGTGGCAGTCGGCCTGCCGGCAAGCTCCAGCAGCGGTTGGTAGACGCCTTGGATGGCCACCGGCACGGCGTCGTTGCTCGCCGCGTGCTGCAAGCCTTGGCGCTTGGCGTCGGCGTAGTACGTCAGTGCCACCGGCTTTAACCAAGCGTTCTGTACGCCGGGGACATCGACCATCAGCTTGCGGAAGTCGGCATCGGTGGTGGGCCGTGTGTGCAGGATTTGTTGGGCTGTCCAGAAGCACTCAGCGAGCGTCTGCCCGGTCGGCAATCCAGCGTGCAGGAGGTCAGGCAGCGGCAGCGACGCTCGGTAGGCTAAGTCCGCTAAACCCTCGCAATAGGCCTCCAAAAAAGTGATGCCGGGGTCGTGCAGGTTGTGGTCGGTCCAGACCTCACCGCTTTGCTGGCGCAAGTGCTCCAGCCCCCGCACAAACAGGCTGCGTGGCTGCTGTACCACCGGCAGGCTGGCCGCACTGGGCAAACTGAAACGGCTGCTGCTCATGGGCTTGGTCTTGGGGTGGTCATGACGTTGGTCATGGGCTGGCCTCCAGCACTAGATGGGAATCCGCCGAGACCAAAACACTGTCCGCGCTGGCTGCCAACGCAGCGCCGGTGCCGGCCTCGATCTCTGCACTCATGAGGGCGAAGTCGCTCAAGTAATCGACATACGGCAGTTGCTCAATTTGGTGCAGCAGCACGGAGGGCGAGAGGCGGCCACCAAAGCTCAGGGCGGCTGCATCATCAAAGGACCAAGGGCTCAGCAGGCGTTGTAGATCTGCCTGCAGCTGCTGCTGGTAGTAGTGGAACTCCAAGCCCGCGTGAAAGCGCACCGCGAGCCGCACTCGCACCGGCTGGAAGCGCGCGTTCTGCACCCGCAGCTGGGCACTCAAGCCCATGGTGGCGGCGAGATAATCCCGAATCGCCAGCAGCCGGTTGGCAGGCAACTTGGGGCGATTGCGCTGTGCCGCGGCGACTTCGCTCAAGCGTGGCACCACCACCAGCAGCACTTCTCCGGGGCTCAAGCCGCAGCCAGCACCGTTGGTGTGGGCGATGCATTTGGCCTGATACACCTCAGGGAAGGCTTGCAGCGCCAGACGCTCGTAATCCCAAAGGCTGATGGCGCGCGCGCGGTGGCGTAGCCGCTCTGCGGCACGCTGGGCTAGGGTTTCAGGGCGTTCGGCGGGGCTGCCGCCAAAGCTCTCAGCACTTTGCTGCACGCTCTTGATGGCCTCAGGTGCCAGTTTGATTTTGCCGATGCTGCCCGCCGCAAGTGGCCTTGCACGGTGGGCAGCGCCGGGGTCGTCCGTGACGAGCTGCACCTCAACCCCATTGGCGCTGACCTGCCGCAAGCGGCTCTGCGCCAGTGCGGCGCGCGCAAGGCCTAAGCGGAGCCAGATGAGGCCCGCTGGCATGCGGCTGTGGGCGAGGCTGGCGGTGCTGGGCAGCAGGATTTGGACAATGCCGCTTTGCAGCAGCCCCAAGCTGGAATCACCACGCAGCTCGGTGGGCGTCAGCGGCTGCCAGTGGTCACCCGCCAGCACCGACCACTGCAAGGGCTCGATGGCGACGTCGGGGTCACGGCTGGAAGCTTCCAACTCGAAGTAAAGGCTCAAGCTGCCACCGGGCAACGCGTCCGCCAAACCAATCAGCAGGGAAGCCGACGGGCTTTGCTGCGGCAGCAGCGTATCGGCGGCTGGGTAGGCCCCAAAGGCATCGAGGTGATAGCAACGCGCATCAGCGGTGCCCTGCTGGGCGCTGAGCCAAGCGCTGCTCGCGGTGTAGTCCAAAGACAAGGCGCAGGCCTTGGGTTGATACGGTGGGTTGAGCGTCACCAGCGCGCCGCCGTCCTTGGCATATTTAAGGGCGTATTCCAAGGTGAGCTTTTGATAGCTGCTGGCGAGGAAGCCGCGGTCCAAGTGCAGGCTCAAGCCGGTGCCAGCGCCAGCGGGCAGATTTGGTGGTGGCGTCAGTGTGCAACTAAAGCTTGCGGACTTGCCGGTGCCACTAAAGAGATCAACGGTGCTCGCCAACACCGCCGTACCCACCCGAGCCTCAGCGACGAACAAGCCCTTCGCATGGCTGGCTGGCAGACGGCCTAGGCGATCAAAACTTTGGTCGCGGCCAAGCCGCTTGGGGTCTTGATTGACGCGCCCGAAGCGCTCCGGCGGCGGCAGGCCGTAGTGCGCGTAATGCCCGCGTAGGGACTCCGGCGCGCCCTGCCATTGCCAGCGCAGCTCCAAGCGCTGCCACGGTTTCGCAAATAGCTCCGGACATTGCAGGCTAAAGCTGGCGTCTGCCTCCGGTGCTGGGCCGAACGGTAGGAAGCTGCCGTCGAGCTTGATGGCGCCTAGGTCGTTGCGCCCAGCGACGGTCTTCTGCATGCCCTGCACGGCAACGTGAATGCGCTGCTGCTGCCAGAGCAAGCCGCGCAGCGTGCCGGCACTGACCGGCCCGTCCTCCGCGAGGCAGAGCGTCAGCACCGGGTAACCTGCACCGTAGGCGTCACCATGGATGGCCGCTTGGGCGGCGACGATGGCAGGGGCGTCCGCCGCGAGGCGAAGCGTGCAGCGCAGCTCTGAGGCGGACGTCACGCGACACTCCACCGGCAGGGCGTCGGTCCAGCCTTTGGCGGTGGTGAGGGTCGCAACAAACGCGGCATCCCAAGCCGCCGCGCTGATGTCAGGCAAGGGTGTTGCGAGGCGCAGATCCACCTGCACTTGCCGCTCACCCTCGGCCAAAAACAGCAAGGGCGAAGCGAGTGCTAGGCCTTGCCGGGCCATTGGCCACGCGGCATCGGCAAACGGAGCCCAGCTAGTCAGCTCTGGGCTTAGCGGCGCACCGAGGCCATCGGCAGAGTTGGCGACTGGCGCTGCGCGCGCGCGGCCATCGTCATCTAGATATAGGGCCTTGAGCGCGGCCACCCGGCAAGGCTGGATCAGCGTCTCCTGCGTTGGGGCGTAGAGCAGCTCCACGCCGCTTGCCGATTTGCCGGCGCTGAAGCGGTGCTGCGGCGTCAGCAGGCAGGCCTGAGCACGCGGCTTGAGGGTGAGGCAAACGTGGGCGCGATCGGGTACGGCGGGCTTGGGTGCGAAGCCGAGCACGGCTTGCATCTGAAACGCCAAGTGGCGGTGGCTGAGTTGATTAGCCTCAAGCCGCACCAGCTCGCGCAGCTTTAAGAACGCCAGCAACAGTGACTGCTGCGGATTGACGCCGCCATCGGCCTGCTGCAAGAGGCTCTGCGCGGCCTCCGCGTCTTCAGGCAGGAAGGACGCCCAATCGCCGATGACGTCGGCGGGGCTAATCCCCCCTTGGTAGAACTTGAGGTTTGCCGCCAGACTGCGTAACTGGCCCAATAGCTCTACGGCATCGCGTGGTTCGATCGCCACGCTGCCGGCGTCCAGCGCAGCGGCGGCGCGCTCGACTTGCGTCTGCCCTTGGCGCAGCGCCGCCATTCTGGCGATGGCGTCCAAGCTCATGGGCCGACCCCCAAAGCGGCGCGGCCTTGATTGCCGTCGTGCCGGTAATACGGGAAGACTTGGTTGTAGCGCGAGTTCGTCGCCCGAATTTGGTAGTGCAGTTGCACCTGCAACTCACCTTCGTTTTGGCGGCGTACATCGACGGCAAGGCCCAGCAGCAGGATGCGCGGCTCGTAGAGCAACACGCCGATGCGGATGCGATCCTCCAGCAGGGTCTTGCCAGTGGTCGTCAGCGGCTCAAATAGCTGTGGCTGTAGCGAGAGCCCGTAGTCCGGCGCAAAGGGCCGCTCGCCGCGCACGGTGTTGAACAAAATCTGCAAGCTCTCGGCAATGTCTTGCTCTGCCGAGACCATCGCCACCTGCCCGCCGACCATGGCTCTGGGGATGAAGCGCGGCGGGAAGCCCCACCCTGTGCCCAGAAAGCCAGCATTGGGCAATGCGCTCTGGGGATCATCAAGGCTGACCATGGCGCGCTCCCGTCAATTAAAGATGACCGTAGGCGCGCCGAGGGCGGGAGCCGCCCCGCAGGCGCAGAGACTGGCGGTCGTCAGTGCCGGTACGCCGCCAATCAACACTTTTGAGGCACCCGTGGTGAACGGGCTGACGGTGGGCTGATGGCCGTTAGGCGGCAAGGCACAGGTGTGCAAATCGCCCACCACTGCCACCGGCATGCCGCCAACCAATACCTTGGGGTTGCCCGGCCCAGTGATGACCCCGCCGTGGGTGCTGACATCGCCAACTCTCGCTGCTGGGGGCATGGGAGGCTCCTTAGATTTAGGTCGCGTTAGCCGAGCATCACGGTGGCGCCTTTGACCGACGTCACCCCGGCGCTTGCGACTTCTGCGGTGGTACCACCGCTCAAGCTCAACTCGGTGCCGCTTTCTGCGGTCAGGCCCAAGCCTGCCTTGAGCTCTACGCCCATCTCGGCGGACAGCACCAGCTTTTTATGGCTCTCAATGCGGATACCGTCGGCATCCATGACGATGCGGTTACCGTGCTGATCTTGCAGTTGCACCGCACCGGCGTCCTCCGAGAGCTGCAATTGATTGCCAGCAGGGGTGGCGATGACGATGGATTTTTTCTCGTCGTCAAAGAGGAGTTGCAGCTGCTCGCGGCTTTGGTAGCCCTTCTGAGGGTTGTCGTCCTTGCCAGGGGCCCAAGCAGGATGCGCGCTGGAGTGCACCATGCCGAGTACGACAGGGCGGCGGGGGTCGTTGTCAAAGAAGCCGACGACCACTTCATCACCCACTTCTGGCCGCTGCACCCAACCGCGATCCTTGCCGGCATCTAGGCTTGCCAGCCGCGCCCAAGCGCCCTCGGCGGAGCCATCCACCAAGGGCAGTTGGATCCGCACGCGATCCTCGCCGGTGGGGTCTTCCAGCGCCGTCACCACGCCAATCTGCAAGCCGCTGACGGAAGGCAGCAGGCCTGAGGCAGCCGTACGGTGGACGCTGGGCGCGTCGCCAAACCAATCGGGTGCCATGCCGATGCGCAGGCTGCTGCGCCAACCGGTATTGGCATCAAAATGCTGCGCAGTAGCCGTTACCAAGGCCGCACCCGAGTAGCGCTCGCCTAGGCCAGCAAGGGTGATGAACACGCCAGGCTTGAGTGCTGCGACACCCTCGCAGCGCAACTCGGCTTGGGCTAGGCCAAGCTGATTTTTACTTTGCGCGGCGTCGGCCAATGCCTGTGCTTCCTCCGCACCGAGTGCACTGTGCTGCCAGACTTGCGCGGCGGCGGCACCCACGCCCGCCAATGCTGCGCGGGCAAAGTTGCCGGGGCTCGCAAGGTGATCGGCGTCGGACTCAGCCGTAGTGCGTGCCTGTTGGGCGGCATCCCAACTATCGACCCTGCTCACGGCGTATTGCTGGCGGGCGTCAACACTGGCCTCAAACTCCAGAATGGTCGCGCCGTATTGCAATGCCAGCACGGCAGCCGACGAGCGCGGCGGTGGCTCGATATGCAATTGCTCGTCCTCGCAGCGCAGCCAAAAACCATTGGCCTCCGCCCGAGTGAGCAGGTAATCCCAAGCAGTCGCACGGTATTGGATCAACTGAGCGTGGCGCAGGCTGGTGGCGGCCACCGTGCCGGGTAGGTTATGGCGGGCGAGCAAGGCCTCCATCACTTCGCTATCGGTTTGGTCGAAGTAAGCCTGGCTCTCATCGGCAAGATGCAGCCGGAAGGCCGCATGCCGGCACTCGATGCGCAGCATCGGGGCCGCATGGTCGGAGGCTTTGATCGCTACCTTGACGACGATGCCGACAAAGAGCCGACTGCGCTCGCCGCCGACGCCTGCAAAGATCTCCACCTTGGTGCCGGGTGCAAACAGCGCGCTGTTACTCAAGGGGAAGTCGGCGCGTGCTGCTTCACCATCGACATACACCAAGGTGGAAAAGCTGATGCGGTTCGCTGCGTGATGCACTGCAACGGACACTAATTGATGCTCACGGCCCACTTCTTGGCCATCGCAGAGCACGGTGAACTCACGGTGCTCTTTAGCGATGGGCAGGCTGCGGTCGGCGTCGGCCATGGTTACTTCCGCAGCGGCGGGAAGTACAGCCGCGTGCCGGCGGCGACTGCGCGCATCTGCGCTAGCCCGTTGGCGCGCGCGACCAAGGGCGCCATTTGCGCGTCGCCATAAATCTGCTGGCAGAGTACTGGGAGGCTGTCCCCCGCCTTGATCAGGCGCAGGTGGGTGAGGTCGGGCGATTCATCGCCTGCGAGGGCGACGCGGGTGTTGTCATCCGACTGATCGGTGAAGTTGGCGGTGATCACCGCACGCAGCGGCACGCCATCAGGCCGGAACAATTTGTAGGCGATGGACGCACTCTTGAGCACGCAGCGTTTGACCGTCAGCGTGCCCCATGCGACGAGCAGGTAATTGGGCCGATGAATGCTGCCGTTATAGCCAGTCACCATTTGGAAGCTCTGCACCATCTCCTGCACGCTGGCCGGAGCGCCGGGCTTTGGCGGGTTGACGCCGGTGCCATCTAAAAAGAAGCTCAAGGCTAAGTCGCCGGGCTTCACTTTCTTAAAGTTCATGCGGCTGCCAGTCGTACCTGCACCCTGTGCCGCGTCGTACTCCATCTCGTAGGCGAGCGTAATTTCCGACGGGTTGACGTAGCTCTCAAACACGCCGATGGCACTGCCCCGGCAGTCCGGCGTGTCAAAAGCTTCGATCCGGAGCTTTTCCAACTCGCCGCTGGTGGCAGTCATTTAGCGCTCCTCCCGTTGGCGGAGGATCTCCAACACTTTTTCGACACAGGTGCGCACGATGTGCTCGTCGTCGGCAGTGCTGGCGGCGTTACTCGCACCACCTGCCTGTGCGTTGCTGACCTCGACCGTAATCACCACTTCTTCGATGAGTACGGGCATGGCTAGGCCTTGGTCACGGTGTAGCTTTGGTAGTACAGCTGGAGGCTCTCGACCACCACAGTATTGGCCTGCGCGTTGAAGTCCGACACCGACCAGCGGGTGGGATAGACGCCGGTGAAGTGCCAACTCATCAAAGGCTCGCCTTGCTCATTGAGCAGCTGCAAATTGGCCTGTTTGGGTGAGAAGCTAAAGTCCTGTAGCGCGGCCATCACCCAGTCGAACAATGCGGATTTCATCAACAAGCCGCGTTTGAGCACCAACTCCGGGTACTTGCTGCGTGCGGGGTACTTTTGCAAAAAGCGGTTCTCGCCACCCTCGGCGACTTCCTCCGTAGCGAGCTCTAAGCTCAAGCCGCCGACCTCGGAAAAGCGCACGTCGTCGGCCTTGGCTTGGTCGAGTTCAAGCACTTCCAAGCGGAAGTAAAAGCCAACGGGGGGGTAGTAGGCGGCCATGGCGAGGACTGGGGCTAGCGCTTAACGGCCACGGTAGTCGACGAAGCCTTTGTTGATGTCGATGATCTTGCGCGTGAGCCGATACACGCCGCCGCCTTCACGGGTTTTGGAGGCGTCGGTATTGCCCTCAAGGGTGTGGATCAGGCCGCCTTCGACGCGCTCAACCAAGCCGGAGTGGCCCAAGCCACCGCCGTGGTCCATAACGAACACCATGCCGGGCAGCACCAGAGCGGGGTTCGCGGTGGCTTCCGATTTGCTGATGCGCTTAGCACCCTTCTCGGCCACGCAGCGCGTCCAATGGTTGAGCACGCCTGCCGTGCGCACCATCGGGTTGGCTCGGCCAAGCTGCTTGGCCGCTTCATCAAAGCACCAATAGACGTACGCCACGCACCAGGCCAAACCTGGCCACACCCCCGCGCGAACGAGGTATTCACTCACCTCGGGGCCTTTGTTGGAGTTGCGGGGCTTCTCGCGTACGCCCATGTCTGCTTGCTGGCCAGCGATTTTTAGCACCAGGGTAAGCAAGGGGTCGCCCGCTTCGTGGTGGGACTTAAGCGCTTGCTCGCCAAACAAAGCGCCCCAAGTCAGCGCACCTACCTTGCCATCTACCCTCAAGGGATTGCCGACGGCATCCACCCGCTGCGCCTGAAACAACTTCACCGCCGCTTTGGTCGGGGCATCAAACGATGGGTCGCTGCTGTCGAGCTTAGGCGGAGTGGTGTCTGCTCCCAAGACGAGTGTCTGGTTCAACTGAGTCTTCAGCGCTTTCATCACCTTGGCATCAACGAAGCCAAGCTGTAGTAATTTGCCAGGGTATTTCATGCGGGCTCTCCTGATTGCGTCGCGATGCGCGCGGGCGGGGCGGGCGGGTCTATTCGTTCTGTAGCTCTAGGCCTTCGTGGGCGATCTCTATGCTCTCGATCGCCACCTCGTTGCCCATGGCCTTGAGTTGCGGCCCTTCGACCTTGACCGGGAAGGCGTTGTGGATCTTCCAGACCATCACCGGCTCGTGGTTCTCATTGAGCAAGCTGATGACGAGATCACGCCGCTCCACCTTGTTGAGTTGGATGGTGTTGAGCCAGCGGAAGAGGTCGTTGTCGCCCTTGACGATGCCGCGCTTGAGCGTGACGTTGCTGAACTTGCGCAAGCCCGGCATCTTGATCGACGAATACTCTGGGAAGCTGCCGTCGCGGTATTCGATGGCCTGATTCTCTTGGTTTAAGCCGGTGACCTCAGTAAAGCCAACCCGATTGCCGCCCCATTGGACGGTGAAGTGGAAAACCGGCAGTGGATAAATCGCCATGGTGCTACTCCTTCAATGATTGGACGTGGGCTTAGCAGGGCTTAGGAGGTCTGTAATTTGTGGCTGAACTTGAGCACGATGAACTCCGCCGGCCGCACCACGGCGAGCCCGATCTCGACGTTCAAGATGCCTTCCAAGATGTCTTGTGAGGTCATCGTGGTGCCGAGGCCGCAACGCACGAAAAAGGCATCCTTGGTAGTGGCACCTGCCAGCGCACCATCACGCCACTTGGAGGTGAGATAGGCCTCGATCATCCCGCGCACCTTCACCCAGGTATTCGCCTCATTGGGCTCGAACACCGCCCAATAGGTGCTCTTTTTGATGCTCTCCTCCACCGTGTTGAAGAAGCGGCGGACGCTGATGTAACGCCACTCGTTGTCGTTGCCGGCCAGCGTACGCGCCCCCCAAACCAAACTGCCTCGGCCCGCAAATGCGCGGATGCAGTTGATGGATTTGCCGGCACCGGTGGAGTCGACATTGAGGTCGCCCTGCGTTTCGTTGTCGAGGCGCACTATCGGCTCGATCACGTTATTGAGTGCGACATTGGCTGGGGCCTTCCAAACGCCGCGGTCACGATCCGTTGCGGCATAAACGCCGGCGACCGCGCCAGAGGGCGGCAGCGTGACAAAGTGCCCGCGCAGGGCGGCTTTAACGTTATTGAACAGCCGTGGGTTGCTGTCCTTAAAACTCGGCAAGGCGGCTGCTGGATTGCCGCCGACTACGACATCGACCTCTGCGCCGTCATCGCTAGGGCCTAAGTAGGGGTTGAGCGTGGTCTTAACAAAGGGGTAGTAAGCCGCACCGTACTTGAGGTGCTGGCTGCCGAAGAACGCACGCTGAGGGTCGACATTGCTGGGGTTGAGCGGGGTAGTGCCAGCATGGACGTCCATCAACGCGACGCGGTCACCAAGGCGTCCGCATTGCAGCAGCATGGCGCGCACCACATTTTGGTAATCCGTGCCGGAGAGCAGTACGGCGTCAGGGATGACGAGGATGGTTGGCTCGTCTTCCATCGAGAGTGCGGCGAGGCCATCGAGCAAGCCGGTGGTGCCGCCCGGAGTGCCGTCGCCGGTCGCAACTGCGCCCGAGTAATCGCCGACCGAGACGATGTAGCAAGCGCCGCCGCCGTTGTCATAGAACATGCGCAGGCTGTATGCCAGCAGATGGCCCGGCGCAGTGGGCGCGATGCTGGTGACGGTGCCATCGGCCATGGCGGTGACGGCGATGCTGACCTCCGGCGGGTTGCCGAACAGCTGGACGTATTCGGTGTAGGACGTAATGCGCGTCGGCTTCAGCAGCAAGGGTTCACCCGCTGTGCCGGTGGCCTTTTGGGTGTAACCGACAAAGGCGGGGATTGCGGTGCCGACCTCTGCCACTGAGGGCGGGAAGACTGCGATTTCCTGCACATATACGTCGGGGGTCTTGAACGCCATGATGCTCTCCTTGCGGGCTACTTACTCAGGTGAATGACGAGGTCCGCGTGCGGACTCGTCGGATTAGGGCTGGGTAGGTCTTGCAGCAGCACCTCCCCATTGCGACGCAGTTGGATGCGGCGGCGCGGCAGTGCCTGACGCGCGACTGGCAACAGGGACTTAAACAGCAGCACCTGCGTATTGGTGCTGGGGTCTTCGCCCAAGGTGGTAGCCGGAAGGTCATCCGGCGCAAATAGCAAGCTGCGGGCAAAGCCAATGCCGTGGCCGCCGGCGTCATGGACAGCGAAGCCCGAGGTCTCTAGCGGGTTGAAGCCGCGCACCACGCAGTAGTACTTAAGGACTTCGCGTCGGGCGGCGAGTGGCAGAACAAACTCCGGTGCGGCGTCGTAATAGCTGCTGCTGAGGTCGATCTCCACGGCCGCAAACACCGCCGACGACCGCAGCTCTGGCTCCAAATACACAGTGCTGGTATTCGGCAAGCCGCCAGCATCTTCGTGCAAGCGGATAGCACCCGGCGCCGACGCACTCAAGTCAAAGCTGATTTCAGATTGCTCGGCATCAAGCACCACCTGACTCGTCAGCAGGTGGTTATCGGCATCACGCAGGCGCACCGTCACTGGCCTTTGCGGCAGGCTGAGTCGGTGGCGGACAACCGAGCCAACTGGCCGCACGGCGATTGGGTCGGCGAGCGTGGTTTGGCCGTTCTGCGCGCGGTACAGCCCCCACTCAGAGCCCAAGCCAAACGGCAGTTCGGTGATCGCTGCAAAGCTAGGGTCCGTCGCCGCCAGGAGCAGGCGCAGACGCTGGCCCGCGAGGTTCACAGCGGGCGCATTACCCACCCCATGCTCAGCAAACAAACTGATGCCAGTCGACGTGCGCCGCAGCAACACCCGGCCACGTTTTAGCAAGGCTTGGCTGTCCCTAGGCAGCAGCACATCAAACGCCAAAAACGGCGCGTGCTGATAGCCGTGATCGAGCTTGAGATGGAGCAACGCTTGATAGCTCATACGCGCTGCCCACGGATGTTGACGGTCAAAATCGGCGGGCCAAGGCCGCTTGGTGCTTGGTCTTGCAGCACCAGCATCCGCAACTTGTAGAGCGCGGAGGGCAACTGCTTGCCGCCGACGAAAGCCCAAATCTGGTTGAGCTGCTCAAAGTTCAGACTCTGCAGCTCGGCAGTTAATCGGCCAATGCGGGTGTCCAAGGCAGGCGCGTTCTCAGTCGTAAACACACTGTGCGACTGAAAGAACGCCAAGCCCAAGCTTAGGTACTTCAAGGCCTGATCGTATTGCTGGAACTGTGCGGCCAGCAGCACAAACACGTTGAGCTTGAGCTCCGGCTCCTGCTGCACATGCACGCCATTGACCAAGGTGGTCTGCGGCAACTGCGCGCGGAAGACGCGTTCTTCCTCAAGGTGAATCAGGCTGATCGCCAAGCGATCTTGAGGGATCGTGGTTTTGCCGGTGTCATCGACCAAGCGGCAGGCGAGCGCGCTGCCGAATTCCTGTCCGGTGCGCAACAGCAAATAGCTGTTGAGCTCGCGGACCAGAAACCCTAGCGCGACATCGAGCATCTTGCTCTCCCCCGAAAAGGACCATCCTTGGTAACAGGTGCATCAGCACCCGCAGCTTGAACCGTGGCTTGAACCCGTGGATTGGTATTAGGGGGAGTCAGACTGCGACTGCGACGACCATCGTTCCCTTACGACCTGTCCGCGGCAAACCTATCTCTGGGCCGCATATTTGGTCGCGCCCACCCTACCGTCAACCACCGTTGGTCGGGGTTTTTCTGATAAATGCCGACTGCTTCACAGTCGGTTCATGTCGGGGAATATCTGACGTGCGCAGCGTCACAAACGCTGCAAATTACGCAAGCATCAGCGACGCTTGCTTATGGCACGACGCGGTCGATGGTCACTCGGAGCGGCTTGGCCGCGTCGTCGGCGCGGACTTGTACGCTGCCTTCAAGGTCACCTGCCGCCGCGGTGACATTGCCGCTCGCGCTGTAGCGGGCGGTGATCGTCCAAGCAGGGAATTGCGAGAGTTTCAGGCTGGGCAGCATGCCCATGCTGTCGTCGAGCGTGACGGTGAGCGGCAACTTGGGCGCGCCCGGCAAGCGCTGCACCGCGAGCGGCATCGGCGGGCCATTGGCGGCCTTAGCGAAGACAAAAAGCACCGCATTAGCAGGGATTCTTTGCGCGAGTTCAGAACGGATGGCGACCTCCACCGTCAGGCGTGGGCCATCGACGGTCGGAGCGCTGGGTGCTGGATTTATCGCAGCGGGCGGGGGCGCTGACTCAGCCGAGGCGGTCGGTGCAGGCGCGGGCAAAGCCGCCAGCGCAGCGGGGTCAAGCGCGCCTAGGCGCTCTTGCACGACGCTGCGGATTTCATCCGGAAGCTCACCCGCCAGCAATTGCTTGAAGTAGCCGACCGCCTTGCGCACATCACCACCCTGCTCTGCTGCGAGCGCGCCGTACCACAGGGCTTTGTCATAGCGCGGGTCGATCGCCAACGCCGCTTCAAACAGCTGCGCGGGGCGGCCGAGTAGGTCACGGTTGCGGGATAGGCCCAGCGCTTCGCCTTCGCCCGTCAGCCACTCAGGGTTTGGGTCTTGCTGCACCAGTTCATTGGCCTTGGCGTAGGCTGCGGCGGCATCGGTATAGCGCTGCATCACGGCGTAACTGCGGCCGAGCATGGCCCAGCCGTCGGGGTTATTGGGTTGCTCCTGCAAACGTGTGGCGAGCTTGCTCACCATGGCCTCGACTTCTGGGTCGGTCGGCACGGCAGCGTCCGGACTGGCTGCCGCAGTTTGCGTGGTCTCGCTGGCTTTGACCGGCGCGGGTGCTTGGGCAACTTGTGCAGCCAGCTCCCAGCTACCTGCCTGCCAATACCAAGCGGCTGAAAGCCCCGCGCAAACCAGCACAAACAACACGGCCAGCAGCGGTTTGGCTGCTGGGGTTTTGCTCGTAGCGGCGTCGTCGGCCGTGAGGGAATTGGCATCGGTGAGCAAGCGCACCGCGAGCTCCTGCTTAAGCGTTTGCGCCTCGGCATCGCCAATCAGGCCGCTGGCCTGCTCGTTGGCGATTTCTGCGAGCCGCCCTTCATAGGCCGCGACGTTGGCCGCGCGGCGCGCCGCATGGCTGCTCAGGCCCTGCCACAGCGGACGGGTGAGCCAGAGCAAGGTGAGGCCAGCGAGCGCGGCCATCGCAAGATAGGTCATGAAACAACACCAAATAACAGAGAAATTAGAGGGCTGAAACGCTAGCGGCGGTGGTGCTCATCGAGCAGCCGTTGCAGCGCGGCCGCATCAGGGGCAGCCTCCGCAGGCACTGCGGTTGCGCGCCGACGGGTGACTCGCCATGCGATCAGCAGTGCGACGCCCAGCAACAAGAATGGGCTAAGCCAGAGCATGGCGGTGCTGGCTTTAAACGGCGGCCGGTAGAGCACGAAGTCGCCGTAGCGCGCGGTGAGCCAATCGACGATCTCCGCGTCGGTCTTGCCCTCGGCAATCTGTGCGCCGACGCGCTCGCGCAGATCCACCGCCAGCGGCGCTTGGCTCTCGGCGATGGTCTGGTTCTGACAAACCAAGCAGCGCAGCTCGTTGGTAAAGCGCACATAGCGCGCCTGCTGCTCGGCCGTGAAGCCAGCGGTCGGGTCAGCGGCAGCCGTCGCGGGCGTCGGTTGCGCCAAGGCGCTCAGCGATAGCAGCAAGCCCGCGCAGATGGCCACGAGCCGAGACCCGAGCATGGGAGGGACGCTCAGGCGGCTCACGATTTCCGCTCCATCAGCGGCCGGACTTTGGCCTGCCAATCGCCTTCAGTTAGCGGGCCGATTTGCTTGTAGAGAATCAGGCCCTTGCCGTCGACGACGAAGCTCTCAGGCACACCGTACACGCCCCAATCGATACCGACTTGGCCATTCAAATCCATCAGGACACTGCGGTACGGGTTGCCGTGGCGGGCGAGCCAGCGCTGGGCATCGAGCGCGTCGTCCTTGTAGGCGATGCCGACGATCTCTACCCCCTGCTCTGCCAGTTGCATCATCAAGGGGTGCTCGACTTGGCAACCCGCGCACCAGCTGGCAAAGAAGTTGACCAGCACCGTGCGGCCCCGCCACTGCTCTGGCGTGGATTTGAAGCTAGGGTCCGCCAAATTGGGCAGCGAGAACACCGGCGCAGGCTTATTGATCAGCGGGCTGGGTACCACGCGCGGGTCTTTTTGCAAGCCGACGGCAAACAGGCCGACCAAGGCCAGCAGGATGACGATGGGCAAGACGAACTTCATCAGGCGGCTACCTTGCTGCCGACGGCTTCTGTACTCGCTTGGCTAGCGAGGCGATAGCGGCGGTCACAGATGGCGACCAAGCCGCCGATAAACATCAGCAAGCCGCCGAGCCAGACATAGCGAATCATCGGCTTGTAATAGAGGCGGAAGCTCCAATCCCCCGCAGGCTCGGCCTTGTTGATGGGCTCGCCCAAGGCGACGTAGAGGTCGCGCCAGAGGGCGATGTCGACGCCGGTTTCGGTCATCACGCTGCCTTGGCTGGGGTAGTAGCGCTTCTCTGGGAAGAGCGGCCCTAAGCTGCGCGCGCCTTGGTAGACCGTCATCTCGCCGCGATCAGCTTGGAAGTTCGGCCCCTCCGCCTGCGTCAGGCGCTCAAACTGGAAGCGATAGCCCGCCATCTCAGCACTCTCGCCGGGGCCTAGGCGCACGTCCTTCTCGAAGGAATAACCGGTGGCGAAGGCAACCCCGAGCATCCAGAAGCCTAGACCCAGGTGCGCCATCGTCATGCCCCAAGCGCCCGCCGGGATGGAGGCCAGTGCGCTAGGCCAAGCCACGCCAAAGGCGCGCTTGGCGGCAAGGCGCTTGCTGACTTCCAGCACGGCACCCGCCAAGGTGAAGATGGCCAAGCCGCAGCCCGCAGCGACCGTGGCATGGGTGGCCCAGCCGGTGGAAATCGGGCCTAAGAAGTAAATCAGGCTGGGCAGTGCGAACGCGCCGATCACGGCCAAGATCGCGGGCTTGATCAGTTGTTGCTTGCTCGCAGCCCAACGGCCTTTCTTCCAAGCGGTGACGGCACCAATCGTGACCAGCACGAACAGCGGGGCCATGAGCGGGAAGAAAATGGCGTTGAAGTAGGGCGGGCCGACGGAAATCTTGCCGGCGTTGAGGGCGTCCACCACTAGAGGGTATAGCGTGCCGATCAGCACTCCGGCGCAGGCGACGACGAGGAAGACGTTATTGAGCAGCAGCAGGCCCTCACGCGAATAGAGCTGCACGCTGCCTTCGGACTTCAGCTGTGGTGCGCGCCAGGCGTAGAGGCTCAAAGCCCCGCCGACGACCACCGACAGGAAGCCCAAGATGAACACGCCGCGCTCTGGGTCGCTGGCGAAAGCATGGACGCTCACCAAGACACCCGAGCGGACGAGAAATGTGCCGAGTAGGGACAGGGCGAAGGCGAGGATAGCGAGCAGGATCGTCCAGCTCTTGAGCAGGCCGCGCTTCTCCGTCACCGCGAGCGAATGCACCAGTGCGGTGCCAATCAGCCAAGGCATGAAGCTAGCGTTCTCGACGGGGTCCCAAAACCACCAGCCGCCCCAGCCCAGTTCGTTGTACGCCCACCAACTGCCGAGCGTGATGCCCATGGTGAGGAAGGCCCAAGCCGAGGTCGTCCAAGGCCTAGTCCAGCGCACCCAAGCGGTGTCCAACTTGCCACTTATGAGGGCCGCGATGGCGAAGGCGAAGGCGACGCTGAAGCCGACGTAGCCCATGTACAGCAAGGGCGGGTGGATGATGAGGCCGGGGTCTTGCAGCAGGGGGTTGAGGTCACGGCCCTCAACAGGGACCGGGAAGTGGCGCTCAAACGGATTGCTGGTCAGCAGCATGAACAGCAAAAAACCCACGGCAATCGCCCCTAAAACTGCCAATGCGGTAGCGACTAAATCCTGCGGCAATTTGCGGTTGAAGATCGACACTGCGAAGGCCCAACCGGCGAGCATCCAGCCCCAGAGCAAGAGTGAGCCCTCATGCGCGCCCCAAACCGCCGAGATGCGATACATCAGCGGCGTGGCGGTGTGGGAGTTGGCAGCGACATAAGCCACCGAAAAATCAATCTGCACGAATGCCCAAGTGAGGCATGCGAGGCCGACGCAGTAGCAGAAGAACTGCGCTTGTGCGGCGGTGGCCGCCACGGCCATCAAGCGAGGGTTTTTCTGCGCCACACCCCACGCGGGGACTAGGGTCTGCGCCAGCGCGCACACCAAGGCCAAGATCAACGCAAAGTGGCCGAGTTCTGGGGTCATCACACACTCCTGTAAGCCGCTCAGTTTAGCCGCTTATC
>CAZHTI010000002.1:0-14860 GCA_964535755.1 uncultured Salinisphaerales bacterium
CCTCAAGTGCCCGTCAAAGCAGCGCACAAAAGTTGCCTAGCCTGTGATTGAAAATATTGGCACGGTGGGCGGCGCAAATGCGCATCTGCACTTCAGAACGATTGAGCGTCTTGGAGTGAAATCTAGGGGGAGAGTATCTTTCCTCTGAGCCCCTCGCTGAAGTTGCAGAGACGCCGGGGCATTAGGTTTTTACATCTGGCTGCTTTCTGCCAGTAAGCCGCGCAATGCCAATGATCTCCTCGGAAACCTGCTCTAGAGCCTCAATGCCGACTTCGGGGGCGAGTAGGAGACGGTCTGCGGCCTGCTCATAACGTTCAAAATACACGCGGAGCGTCGCACCTTGGGTGCCGGTGCCGGACAGGCGCAGAATGAGTCGTGCTGATTCACCAAAAACTACTCTGAGCCCTTGGCCGGTGGCATGGCTGCCGTCGATGGGGTCTCGATACTCAAACTCATCCGCTGAGCTGACTGTGAAGCTGCCGAAACTGATTCCTAGCAGGGAAGCAAGTTTCTGCTTCAACTGTGACATCACATTATGGGCGACATCCGCAGGAAGATCCTCGTAGTCGTGTCGCATGTAGTAGTGGCGGCCGTGTTGCTGCCAATGCGTTAGGGCCAACTCAAGTACGGACTGGCCGGTCGCAGCAAGGACGTTCAGCCATGCCAATACCGCCCAGAGGCCGTCCTTCTCGCGAGCGTGGACTGAGCTGGTGCCAAAGCTTTCCTCACCACAGAGTGTGATTTTTCCGGCATCAAGCAGGTTGCAGAAGAACTTCCAGCCGGTGGGTGTTTCATAGCAGCTAATCCCCAAATGGCGAGCGATGACGTCTGCTGCCCGCGAAGTCGGCATGGACCTCGCAATTCCCGCAAGCCCAGCGGAGTAGCCGGGCAATTTGGCGAGATGCGCCGCCAGTAATGCGAGTGAATCGCCAGGTGAGATGAAGATGCCTGCGCCCAGAATCATATTGCGGTCACCGTCGCCATCGCTGGCTGCGATGAGTGCAGGTGCGTTCGCTTGTTGGGACAGTTCCACCAAATGACTGGCATAGATCAGGTTGGGATCAGGATGCCCACCACCAAAATCTTCCAAGGGCACGCCATTGATGACGCTGCTGTCTGGAGCGCCCAAAATATCCACTAGGATTCGCCGCGCGTATGGCCCGGTAACCGCATGCATCGCGTCAAAGCAGATTCGATTGCTTTTTAACCATTCCCGCATTTTGGGGAAGTCGAACAAACGCTGCATATGTTCCGCGTAAGCGGCAACGCCATCGACGACTTCCACACGACAGCCGAGAATCTCTGTTACACCCCGACGGTCAAGGTCTATATTGGCGACCTCGGCAATCTGATAGGCGGTTAAAACCTTGGTCTTCGCAAAGATGGCATTGGTCAGGTCTTCACCCGCTTGGCCACCACTGGCGATATTGAATTTAACCCCGAAATCGCCATCTGGCCCTGCTGGGTTATGGCTCGCTGAGAACATCAGGCCGCCTGCAGCTTGCTCCTGCACGATGAGTAGTGAAGTCGCCGGAGTCGAAATGATGCCGCCTTGGCCGACTACTACCCGTGTTACGCCATTGGCAATCGCCATGGCAATCGTCGTTTGAATAGCGATGCGATTATGAAAACGGCCATCGCCACCGACAATCAGGGTTTTCCCATTTAATTGGGGAGCGCAGTCAAAAATGGCTTGTAGCAGATTTTCAAGGTAATGCGGCTGCTGGAATACGGTTACTTTTTTTCTTAAGCCTGCAGTACCAAACTTTTGGTCCTGAAATGCTGCGGTAGATATGGTGCGGATGGACATGCTTATTTACCGGCGGTGGCAAATTTGGTGAGTTGCTGTGGGCTGAAGTACTTCGGGTCTTTCTCCCAATCGTATTCGATGAGGTTTTTTTCTTCGTTGGTCAGATTAATGGCCACGTAGCGGCGCGACTGCAAATCGTAATGGACCTGCACGCCATTGACGACAACGGGAACATTGGCAAAGTTGATGGAATGGCTTTCTGCCGTGCGCCAAAACTGCCCACGGGCATCGTAGATGTCCTGTAAATGCACAATCCAGCTGTCTTCGTCTAGATAGAATGTGCGTTTCTGGTAGCGGTGATTTTCGCCAGCCCTTACCACTGCCTCAATGACCCAGCACCGATGCAGTTCGTAACGGGTTAGGTCTTGGTTGATATGGCCTACTTGAATAATGTCTTTATATTTCAGCTTAGGGCTATATAGGCGGTAGCTGTTGTGGGGAATCAGTACCTCCTTTTTCCCTAGTAGCTTGATATCGTATTTATCGAGAGGGCCATTGAACATATCGAGTTGGTCATGGGTCATCAGCCCGTCGAAAAGTGGGTTATCGTAGCCGACTTCGCCAATCCGCCGTACACGTTGGAGACCGGGGTTAAATTGCCAAACTCCGGTAGTTTCTTTTTTTCTGTCGATTGGTACGCGCACCAAATCACTGGTGCCGGCTTTATTTGGTGGCGAGAGAGTCTTTACCATAAGGTAGAGATTCTGGTTATTCAGGGTCTCTACTGTGGTTTTTTGATTATTGTAGATATAGGTGAGCTCCAAATAAGCGCGCTCGGTTGCATAACTGCCGTCTGATTGGGTGGGGATGGTGGCACCGTAGCCGCGAAACCCCTTGGTGTTGTAACGCATGATGTGGTTCCACATCACTTCGGTGCCATTCTTCGGGATAGGGAAGGGATAACCTTGTGCTGCGCCGGTAAACCCATACCCGGAATTGGTCAGTTCAACGACTGTCGCATTCTTTTTGGTTGCTTCGTAAAACCAATCTGGGTAGCTCGCGCTGCGGCGGCTCGGATACACCGGCATTTTGTAGGTTTTAGGGAAGGTGCGAAACAGCGCCTTCTGGCCGTCGGTGAGTTGCTTTTCGTATTTGCTGAGGTTCTCAGCGGTGATGGTGTACAGCGGTTTATCGTCCGCATAAGGGTCGGCACCGCGTGGATAGTCCTTTTTCGGCAAGCCACCATCCCACGCGGGAATCGTGCCGGCTTTATTGCCGGCTTTTTCAGCGCCCATCGGCGTGAGCGTGGTTCCGAGTTTGCTTGCCTCATCGGCGCTCACCTTGGCGTGCAGCTCAGTGCTCAGCAGTGCGGCAACGGTAACGAACATCCAGACTTTTAACATGGGATTCTTGCCTATTCAAAAACAGACGTTAGATATGGGTCTGACCGTGATTGGGGTAAAACGTTTACTTTACTAATAGGCCGCTTCCCGCTTGCAATGGCCGAACGCGATTGCACAGCCACGCGAGCGCGGGCATCAAGAGAATGGCACCGAGTAGGTTGGTGGTGAACATGAACACCAGTAGCAGTCCCATATCAACTTGAAATTGCAGCCCACTAAACAGCCAAGTGCCAACGCCGACGATGAGGGTGAGTGAGGTAAAAGTCGTGGCTTTGCCGGCTGCGCGCAGCGCGAGGCGAAAAGCTTCGCGCAGGCTGCGATCTGGCCGCATTTCTCGGACCAGTGCGCCCCACAAATAGACCCCGTCATCCACACCGATGCCGACCCCGAAGGCTGCGACTGGCAATGTTGCAGCCTTCATACCGATGCCGAGGACGGCCATGCAGCCGTAGGTGAGCAACGAGCACAAGACCAGCGGGGTGATGATGCAGACGACGCTGGCGAACGAGCGGAAGCTGATCCAGACGAAGATCAGCAGGGTGAGGTGAACCCAGAGGATGACCACCCATTCGCGGGCGCGAATTTCTTCATTGGTGGCGGCCATGACACCGACGTTGCCTGAGGCGAATGCGAGGCTCACACCTGCCTGCTTGAGCTCAGGCGCTTGGGACTTGGCCCGTTGCAGAATTTGGTCTAGCGTCTCCGCTTTGTGGTCTTTGGTGAAGATCAGCACCGGCATGGCGGAGCAATCGACATTCTGTAAGCCCGTGCTGCTGGGAATCTGACCGACCATCTGCGCCAGTGCATCGCGGTTGCGCGGTAGCACTTTCCACTTCAGAGCGTTCTCGTTGAGTAGGCCGCGCACCTCACGCGCCACACTGGGGAGTGCAATCGCCAGCGCGACGCCGGGGGTGTTTTGCATGCGCCAGACAAAATCGTCGATCGCACCCATAGCGCGATGATCAACGCAGCCATAGGGCGTCGTCTCGGCGATGATTTTGAGGACGTCCACGCCAATGGCGAAGTTGTTGACTACCACCGCCGAGTCTTGGTTGTAGCGGCCATCGGGCTTTAGCTCAGGCACGCCGACTTGGCTGTCGCCGACTGTCAGCTTTGGGTACATCGCCAGCGCCCAGATCAGCGCTGCGCTTGCGAGTGCCAGCGTGATGAGGGCGAGCTTCGGTTCGGTGATCTTGCTGATGGCGGCCCAGAGCCGATCGCCCTTGGCGATGCGCCGTCGCGTCGCGACACGGAAGGCCTCAGGGTTGGGCAGCGTGACCCAAGTGAGCACAATCGGCAGCAGCATTTTGTTGGTGAGGATCACTGCCGCCATGCCCAGTGCCGCGTTGATCGCCATCTCGCGGACGATGTCGATCTGGATGAAGGCGAGGGTGGCGAAGCCGATGACGGTCGTCAGAATGGCGACGAAACCAGGCAGGAATAGGCGGCGGAAGGTTCTTACGCTCGCCTCGTAGCTGCTGACGCCGTTCTCGGCGACCTCGGACGCCCAAGCGTTGATGTATTGCACACCGTGGCTAACGCCAATGCTCAGGATGAGGAAGGGCACCAAGATGGCGAAGGGGTCGAGCCCAAAGCCCACCAAGCGCAGCAGGCCGAGCTCCCAGACCACCGATACCAGTGCGGTTGCGAGCACTAAAACTGAGAGCCGAACGCTGCCGCAGAACCACCACAACAACAGGGCAGTGAGCATGATCGCGACCCAGAAAAAAGCCACCACCTGCGCGCTGGCATCGGTGACATCGCCGACGACCTTGGCAAAACCGATGATGTGCACCGAGATGTTGGGCGAATAATCTGGGTTGGCGACTTCCTGCACCATCACTTCATCGCCTCCGATCAGTATCGCTGCCCCTTGTGCGTCTTTTTGCTCCGCTTCAAAGCGCTGCCAGCGCAACTTCCAGCCGTAGTCGGTGTAGCCGCGCCAGACGACGTCGCCCGCTTGATACGGTGGCCGCGCGGCTTTCAGCCGGTATTCCCAAGCCTTGGGCGATTGCAGCCGCTGCCGTAGTTGGTCCTCTAACTGATCGGCCAAGCGTTTGTAGTTGAGCTTTTCGCCGGTGGTCGGGTGGTGCTCCAACAGTTCCGCCACCACCATCGCTCCGTCTTGCTGACTAGAGACGTAGCGGCCGACGATCTTTGCCTTGGCGACCCGCCCCTTGAGGTCCTCCAGCATCGCCTCGCTTGCCACGTAGTTGCGCGGCATGACGGTGCCCAAATTGATGCCGCCCTCGACCACCTCGAAATAGGTCATATCGGGTGTGAACAAAGAGCTCACACGGGTGCGGTCGACTCCGGGAAGAAAAAAGGTGGCATCGGTGATTTTTTGCAGCCGGTCCAGAAACTCCGCGTTGTAGATCTGCGGGCGCTGGCCATGGGCATCGGGCTTTTGCATCAGCACCACTGAGATCAAGTTTGCCCCGCCGAAGGCCTTTTGGTACTTGCGGAACACCTCCATGTAGGGGTGGGCGAGCGGTATTTGCTTCTCAAAGCCGGCATCTGGGCGCAGCAGAGTGGCCTGATAGCCGAGGCATAGCGTCGCCAGCATCAGCACACTAAACGTCAGCCAGCGTCGGCGATACACCAATGGCTCTGCCCATCGCAATATGTGTTCAGCGAGGCTCGGTTTCGGCGCAGAGGCAGGTGCGGGCGGCAGCATCGCGGCTAGGACTTTGGACTTTTGGGAAGAGTGGCGGCAATTTACGCGATGCTCAACAGATGCGCCTAGGCCGATGGCAGCAGATTGCGCCCAAGGCGGCCGAGCCGTGCGCAGCTAACGCGAGCGACGCGATTTTTGGCGGACTGTCTTGGGGGCGACTACCGGGGTTTTCGCCTCCAGTTTTGCGTCCTTGATCAACTGCGCGCACTGGCTGTCTTCGCCGAGGCCGAGTTGCAAGGTGGGGAGCAATGCTGCCAGTGGGCTGACCACCGCACCGACCACCGCCGCAATGCCGACTTTGATGCCGATGGTGGCGTAGTCCGGCTTGATGGAAGGGTCTTTCAAACTGCCACGGATGCCGATGGGTGCTGCCAGCGAGGCGACGTTCAGGCGTTTGGGCTCGGTGGTCAGGCGGAGCTGTAACGACTCATCGCGAAAGTCCACTTTGCCGTCGACTTTGAGGTTCGCAAGTTCGGTATCGACGAGGCCGGTCTTACTGTGCATCACGCCGTCGCGTAGCTCGAAGTCGGCAATCATGCAGCGGATGTCGGTGCGGCGCGGGATGCCGAGCAAGGCAAATAAACTGTTACCAAGATCGATGCCGGCGAGGTTGACCAATAGGGCCGAGAGGTTGCCGCCCTCACCAAACAACTGTAGCTCACCATTGCCGCGCGCCATCATCGCAGCAGCGTCGCTCCCGCTCGATTTGACAGCGATACGGCCAGCAATGGTGCCCGCACCTTTTACCTGCACCGCCTCTAAAAAGCGGCTCGCATCGACGCGTTGGAACTCTGCCTTGGCATCTAATGTCGGGACGGTGCTACTGCCATCCAACAGTAAATTCACTTTAATTTGGCCCGCGCCGACCTTGAACTGAAGCGGCTTGAGCTGGTAGCGGCCATCGACGAGGGCGACATCGGCACTGAGCTCGTCTACTGGCATGTTTTCGCCACGGATACGATCTGCTTGGTACTTTAGGCGGATGTTCGCAGCGCGCAGCTTAGGCAGGTTGATGGGGAAGTTTGGGATGAGTTTTTCGGAATTCGCTGCGGCATCCTCTGCCGCCTTGCGTGCCCCGATGAAGCCTGCGAGGTCTGGAAGATGCACCGATTTCGACCGGAGCCTGCCGCTCAAGTCCTTAACCGCTTGGGTGAGGTCCAAGACCAAATCACCTGCCAAATCGCTGCTGCCGACGGTACCGCGTAAGCCTTGCAACAGGATGCGTCCCTGTTGGTAGTCCACCCGGCTTTTGAAGGCATACGGCGGGGATTCCGGCATGGGCAAGCCCGTCAGCGCATAGAGATCGGCGAGGTTTTGGCCACGGATAGTCGCTTGCACATTGACTCCTCCGAGGCGAAGGGGGTCGTGAATACTGCCGCTGGCCTGCACCTGCGTACGGCCATTGACCAGTTTTGCCTCCACGGGATAGGGCTTGCTCGCTGCCCTTAGCCCCAGCACATCGCCGCCGATGAAGTAACCCGTCAGAGGCGCTTGCTGATAGCGGCCACTAAAGTCTGCCCGTAGGTAACCCGCCTCACCAGATTTTCCCGCCACCGTCTTCACTTCGGCCTGCAACTCGGCAGCCAAGCTTGGGTCAGAAAACCGCAGCCCTGAGTCCACGACGCGTAGTGTTTGGACTACGGTGGCGAAGCTTGGGTCGGGGTCTGACGCTGCCAGTTGCAAGCGCCAGTTGGCGCGTCCTTTGGGATCTCTGTAGAGCGCCCCATCGAAGCCCGTCAGGCTTACCTGCTCAAGCAACAGCGTGCGGGAGCGCCAAAGTTGCGCGAGGTCGATCGTCAGGCTTAGGTCTTTGCCGGTCAGCAAGGGTTGCTTGCCGGTGAAATCCTTGGGGTTCGCCACCGTCACACTCAGGAGGCGCACCGTGGGGTGCCACGAGAGCGCGACATCCAAGTGGCCGATGCGCACTTCTCGGCCAATCGCTTGGCTTGCTTTGCGCTCGATGATCGGCCTGAACCAATTCCAATCCCAGAGCAAAAACAGCAAAACCAACGCGGTGGCGATGAGGCCGCTGAGGATCGGCAGGCGCGGCATTTCCTTTGCCTTGACGGTGTTCATAGGCCGGAGCTTGGCAAGGCCAAGCTGAACCTAAGCCGAGCAGCAGAGTGCTGTTTTGGTTCAGCCAGTGCTTGGGCGCGCGCCCGTAGCTTGGCGGCGATCCCTACCACTTGCCTCCCGCCGCTGCTACCCGCCCATGACCCAAGACCCCTCTGCGGAAACCTCAGAAGCGGCGCTGTTACAGCCAGCTGAGCGGCTCTCACAAACGGTGGACAGGGTGCACCGCCGCACCGGCGCGCTATACGGCTTGCTGACCCTCGCGGTGCTCGCAGCCCTGTATGTTGCTAAGGCGGTGGTCTTGCCGATTGTGTTCGCGATCTTTTTGGCGCTGGTGCTGTCGCCGCTCGTGCGCGCGCTTGAGCGCCTCTGGCTGCCGCGCGGGCTCGCGTCCTTGCTGGTGGTAGCAGGTTTGGTCGGCGTGCTGGCAGTCTCTGCGACGTTGCTGGCCGGCCCAGCGCAGGACTGGATAGAGAAGGCCCCCAAAACCTTGCGCGATGTTGGCAGAAAGCTGCAACAGCTTCGATTGCCGATGCAGAGCGTCTCCCAGGCGAGCGCGCAGATTGAAAAAATCTCCGCCTACTGGTTACCAGAGTCCACCGCCGAGAGAACTACCTCGGTCGTGATTAAGCCCGCGAGCTGGGGGGTGACCGTGCTCGAAGCGGCGCAGCAGTTCGTGATGTCCTTCGCCGGTGTGATGGTCTTGCTCTATTACTTCCTCGCTGCCGGCGATTTCTTCTTACGCAAGGTGGTGGCCGTCACCCCGCGTTTATCCGACCGCAAGCGAGCGGTCAGCATTAGCCGCGAGATTGAGGGCGAGGTGTCGCATTACCTAGCCACCGTCACGCTGATCAACATTGGCTTAGGCCTCGCCACCGCCGGAGCATTGATGCTCCTCGGTGTGCCCAATGCGCCGCTATGGGGCGCGCTCGCCGGCGCCCTAAATTTCGTCCCCTATTTGGGCGATGTCGTCAGTGCTACGGTGCTGAGTATCGTCGGCTTGCTGAGCTTCGACGGCCTCTTGCAAGCGCTCGCAGTGCCTACGGTGTTCCTGCTGCTGACCGGCATCGAAGGCGCGTTCATCACCCCGCATATCTTGGGCCGCCGTCTTAGGCTCAACCCGGTCGCCATTGTCATCAGTATTTTGTTCTGGGGTTGGCTCTGGGGCTTGGCGGGCACTCTGCTGGCGGTGCCGATTTTGGTGACGGCCAAGTCCTACTTCGCACGCGTGCCCTCGCTGCGCGGTTACGCGGAATTTCTCAGCGCCTAAGCGAGCTATTCCGCTTAGCCACCGCGCGGCATTTGGGCCGACTAAGCTGGGTAGACCGGCCAGTGCTCGATGATTTTGCCCGCTCGCACCGCGAGGATGTCGCCGAATTGCGTCAGCACGCTCTCGGTTTGGGTAGGGCGCAGAAAGATTTGGTCATCCACCTTGAGCCCTGCTGTAGCCGATGCGTTGACCATTTCTTGATTAGAGCTGCGGCCGTACAGGGCGTTCGTTTGCAGCCCCTCGGGTGATGCGTAGTCGGCGAGCCAGTTGCCGCCGTAGATGAAGAAAGTCTCGCGCTGATTGACGTCCCACCACGCTAAGAGTTGCGAGCGCTCATCGAGCGCAGGGATGCGCACCGCGCCCGTAGCCTTAAGCACCGGTGTCGCGATAAACACCGCTGGCTGGTGCTCGGCAAGGCTGGGGAGGTCGTAGTGGGAAGGCTTGAGCAGGCCGGTGCCGACGCTGATGTCGTTGCTCAGGCGCTCGGTTTCGTGCAGGCGGTAGCTGGGGCTGCCGGCGGTGTTGAGGGTGAGTGCCGTAGACCACAGCGCGGGGAACCCAGCGCGCGTGTACTCGGTAAACGCTTGGTAGCGCGCGAGTACCTTCGCGAGCAGCGTCTCCGGCGTACCGAGTACCGTGGGAACACCCATGCCGACGAAGGGGTCGTAGCCCATAAAACCGCTGAACTGCAAATGAGCGGGGTTGGCACTGATGACCTTCAGAATCGCGGCGAGGGACTCGGTGTGCGCTACGCCGCCGCGATGAAGGCCGACATTGAGCTCGACGTTCATGCGCATCGTGCTGCCTAGGCGCTGCGCGAGCGCGAGATATTGCTGCGCGCGCTCAGGCGTGTCGATCAGCCATTGCAGCTGGCGGCTAGGGTCGAAAGGCCCACGGTGCTGCGCATAAAACTGCGCCGCCGCGCGCACGGGCAGCGGCTTGCCGAGCAGGATATCGGCGGTCGGAAACGACAGCGCGTCTTGGTTGAGAAACGGCTGGTGAAAGGACATCAAACGCTCGGTACCGGCTTTGCCCATGGCGTAACGCAGTAAGGCTGCGCAGGGCAGGGACTTCTCGACGATCCGCAACTGCTTGCCACCGCGTGCCACTGAGGTTGCTACGACCGCGATGTTGTGGTCCAAGCGATCGAGGTCGATCAGCAAGCAAGGCCGCATCGGGCCATGCGCTTGGAGCTCCGCCTCCAGCGTCGCGAAGTAGGCCTTGTGGGGCGCGCCACGGTCACGCGGCCGCAATGCTAATCCCGCGCCGAATGCAGCCGCGCCTAAGCCTAGGCCGCCTAGCAAAAAGCGGCGGCGGTTCATGCGCTCAGCAGCGCGCGCTTGAGGTGGGCGTTGAGCATCTTCCCCTCCGGGTCGAGCCGCTTGCGCACCGCTTGGAAGTCCTCCCACCTCGGGTAGAGCTCTGCTAGAGCCTGAGCATCCAAGCGATGCAACTTGCCCCAGTGCGGGCGCGCTTGGTACTTCCAAAAAATCGGCTCGACCAAATCAAACAGGGGGCGGTAGTCCACGCGATGGAACTGATGGATGGAGATCGACGCGGAGCTGCGGCCATAGAACGGCGAGAGCCAAGCCTCATCGGCCGCCACGGTGCGGAACTCAATGGGGAACAGCGTGCGAATCGCCGACTTCCGTATGGTCGCGATAATTTCTTGCAGGCACTCGGCGCCGCGCTCCAGCGGCAACTCGTACTCCATTTCGTTAAAGCGCGAATTGCGTTGGCTGGGGAAGATGCGGTGCGCGGGGCCGATGCGATGGGTCTCAGAGTGCAGCAGGGTCAGTAGCTTCTGCATGGGCGCATCCATGCCTTCGATGGTGTGGGCGATGGTCGCGGTAAGGTCGAGCACGCCATCCACCGGCAGCGCAAAGCGCGGGGGAGGGGTGTCAGCCTCGTCGGTTTCATTGAGGGTTTTGACGATGACCTGATCAGTCTCGATGAACGAGAAGAACTCGAAATGGCGATTGCTGGCGATCAAGGTCGGCAGCGTGCTGAGCACGGTGTCTAGGGTTTCGACGTACTCGCGCTCCTTCAGTTTGTAGGGCTTGCGATTCTGGATGCGGAGCTGGCTGATGACACCCAGCACTCCTAACGACGTCATCCCGGCGCGGAACACTTCGGCGTTATGGTCAGCATCGGCGTCGATGACCTCACCCTGCGGCGTCACCACACGAAGGCCGCGCACGGTTGCGGAGAACGAACCTAGCGTGACGCCAGTGCCGTGGGTGCTGGTGCCGCAAGCGCCAGCCAGCGACTGCGGGTCAACATCGCCTTGATTGATGAGCGACTGGCCGATGCCCCAAAGCGGCTCACCCAGATCGCGCAGCCTAGTGCCCGCCCAAATCGTCGCCTGCAGTGACTCAGGGTCGTGGTCAACGATGCCTTTCAGTGCGTCGATCGACAGCAGCGTGTCGTCCGTGCGGCAGACCGCACTAAACGAGTGACTTGCGCCGGTCACCCGCACGCTGCCGCTGGCGGCGCGGAGCTGCTGGGCTAATTCGGCCTCAGTGGTGGGGCGTAGCCAGGCTTTGGGTTGGGAGACCTGCGAGCCCGACCAATTACGCCACTCGCCGTTGGCATTCACACCCGCCGGTGGCAGCTCTTTGCCGCAAGCGGTCAGCAGGCTTGGGGCCGCAAGAGCGCCACCAATCGCCGCGCCGGCTTGAAGGATTTGGCGGCGCGTCAGGCCGTCGCGGGCAGTGTTTTGGCTCATGCATCCTTACTCTAGGCAGACCCGCTCGCGCCGAGCAGGCGTCACACCGCGCAGCCGGTGGCCCAAGAGTGTGCCGCTAAGGCAATGGCTGCTCAAGCACGAGCAATGGGCCAACAGCGCGCCGCAATCCCTGCCAATGTGCGGACCGAGCCCGCCGAGTGCCGCTCAGTTGCGAATTAAAAAGTGCTGCAAATTCGGGGCTTTCACCCGCAGCGCAAATTCGGACATCCAGCCCAGCCAGTTGTTGGTATTGCGCCCTTGCGCGTTGATGTACCAACTGTGGCAACCGCCCTTGAAGGGCGAGTGCTTGCCCTTCTCCACCAGTTGCTGGTTGTACGCCGCCTGCACCGCAGGGTCGGGCTCGATTTGCTTGGCCCCACGCGCTTGCAAGTGGTTGATCAGGGCTACCAAGTAGCGCTGCTGGCGCTCCAGCATGAAAATGATCGACCCAGCGCCTAAATTGGTATTGGGCCCGTAGAGCATGAACAGATTCGGGAAGCCCGCCACGGTCATCCCCAAGTACGCCTCTGCACCCTGTGCCCAAGCCTGCTGCAAAGTCTTGCCGTCGCGGCCAGTGACCTGCACTGGTGCTAGGAACTCGGTGGCGGCAAAGCCCGTGCCGTAGATCAATACGTCCACTGCGTGCTCTTGACCGTCTGCGGTGATGAGGCCGCGCTCAGTGACTTCGGTGATCGCCGTGCTGATGACGGCGACGTTCTTACGCGCGAGCGCAGGCAGCCACTCGTTGGTGAGCAACATGCGTTTGCAGCCCAAGGGGCCGTCGGGGGCAAGTTGTGCGCGTAACTTTGGGTCGCGCACTTGCCTACGCGCCATGAGCCGCGAGGCGGCGCGCATGGCAACGCCGGTAGGTTTGGACAACCAGCGGTTGGGCTGCAAGGCGCTCGCTAATAGCTCATAGGTCCAGAAGATGCGCAGGCGGTCTAGCACCTGCAATTGCGGTAGCTTGCGGAACAACCACATCTCAGCGGCGCTGTAGCGGCGGTCGCTCTTGGGCAGTACCCAGCTATTGGAGCGCTGGAATAATTTGAGATTCGCGACCTTGGGCGCTATCGCAGGCACAAACTGCACAGCACTCGCACCTGAGCCGATCACGCCGACGGTTTTGCCGCTGAGATCCACCGAATGCTGCCATGTGGCGGAGTGGAAAGCCGGGCCTTTGAAGCGATCCAGCCCAGCGATCTTGGGCAACTGCGGGCGGTGCAATTGCCCCATCGCGGTGATCAGGATATGCGCCTCAAATCGACTGCCATCCGCGAACTCTAGACACCAGAGTGAGCGCGCATCGTCGAATGTTGCGCTCTGCAACTGCGCACCGAAGCGCATGTGCGATTGCAGCGCGTACTTGCGGCTGACGTGCTGCTGGTAGCTTAGGATCTCCGCCTGTTTGCCATAGCGCGATTGCCACGGGTAGTTCGGTTCAAAGCTAAAGCTGTAGAGGTGGGATGCGACGTCGCAGGCGGCACCTGGGTAGGTGTTCTCGCGCCAAACGCCGCCGAGGCCCTGAGATTTTTCAAAAATCGTAAAGCTGTGGATACCCGCTTGCTTGAGGTAGTAGCCCATCCCCAAACCACCAAAGCCACTGCCGATGATTGCGATGATGGGCTTTGCCAGCGGTTGGGAATGGGTCATGGTCGCGCACGCTCTTTAGAGGACGCGCGAAGGTAGTCCCTTGCCCCTATTGCCGATAGCCTCGCTGCGGCCTCGGGGGTGAATAAATCGGACATCCCCCCGACCTAGGGTCGTCCGCTAGCGCCCGAGCAAGGAGCGGGCGATCACTTCTTTCATAATTTCGCTGGTGCCGCCGTAGATGCGCTGCACGCGGGCGTCGGCGAAGGCACGGGCGATGGGGTATTCGGACATATAGCCGTAGCCGCCAAAGAGCTGGAGGCAGGCGTCTGCGACGCGGCACTGCATCTCGGTGGAGGCCAGTTTCACCATCGCTGCTGAGGGCACGTCCAGCTTGCCCTCGGCATAGCGGGCCGCGCACTGCGCGACGAAGGCGCGAGTGATTTCGATGTCGGTCTTGATCTTGGCAATCTCAAAGCGGGTGTTTTGGAAGCTGGATAAGGGCTGGCCAAAGGCCTTACGGTTTTTGACGTAATCAATGGTCCATTCCAGCATGCCGTCGGCGGCACCCACCGCACCTACAGCGAGTGTCAGACGCTCGCGCGGCAGCTCATCGACCAAGTGACCAAACCCATTGCCGACGGCACCCAAGACGGCGTCGTCAGGCACCACCACATCGGCATAGAACAGCTCGGAGGTATCGCCGCAGTGTTGGCCCAATTTCTCTAAATTGCGGCCCCGTGAGAAGCCGGGCAGGGTGCTATCGACCAAGAACAGCGTGGTTCCTTTAGCCCCGGCTTTGGGGTCGGTTTTGGTGAAGGTGATCACCACGTCGGCGTGCTGGCCGTTGGTGATGAAGGTCTTGCTGCCGTTGATGCGGTAGCAATCCAAGTGTGCCGTCGCGGTGGTCTTAATACCCTGTAGGTCGGAGCCCGCACCGGGCTCCGTCATCGCAATTGCACCGACACATTCGCCAGAGGCGAGCTTGGGCAGGTAGTGGCGCTTCTGCGCCTCCGTACCCAAATGCAAGATGTAGGGGGCGACGATGTCGGAGTGGACGGCGAGGTTGGCACCCAGTGCCCCGAAGCCCGCGCGGCCGACTTCCTCCAGCACCACACAGGAGAACGCGAACGGCGCGCCGATGCCGCCGTATTCCTCGGGTAAGTCAACGCAGAGCAAACCGGCCTCGCCCATCTGCGTCCAGAAGCTGCGCGGGGTGATGCCGCTCTTCTCCCAATCGGCGTAATGCGGAGCGATTTCGGCCGCTAGAAAGCGCCTTACGGTGTCTCTAAAAAGTTCGAGTTCGTTGTTCATGAGCAGGCTTTGGCGGTGGATTGCCAAGGATTCTAGGGCCTGCTGCCTGCTGCCTGCT
>CAZHTI010000002.1:14960-25789 GCA_964535755.1 uncultured Salinisphaerales bacterium
ATGCGTTCTATCCGCGCATCGGCAGCGCCTACAGCGAATTGCAGGTGCACGGCGCTGCCTAGGCTGAGCTGATCCGCATTGCGGATGGACTGCCCGTCGGCGGCCAAAGCAATCGCATAGCCACGCTGTAGCACGGCTTTGGGGTTGAGCGCCGCCAATGCCGCAGTGAGGGCTGCATGTTTGGCTCGGCGGCTGTGCAGGCTGCGCTGTAAACCCGTGGCTAGCCGTGGCCGCAGCGATGCGAGCTGCTGGGCGAGTGCCTGCTTGCGGCGCTGGGTGGCGATCAGCAAGCGCTGGCTCAGGTCATCGAGGCGCTGCGCTTGCTCTTGCAAGCGGCGTTGCGGGCTTTGATGGGCCAGCCTTTGCAGGCTGCCCTGCAAAGTGCGCTGGGCGAGCCGCAAGCGGGCGAGGGTCTGCTGCTGCAAGCTGGCCTGCTGTTGCCCGATGCGGCGCAGCAGGGCTTGGCGATCCGGCACCAAGGCTTCCGCCGCAGCCGTGGGCGTCGCCGCACGGTGGTCGGCCGCGAAGTCGGCGAGGGTGAAGTCGATCTCGTGGCCTATTCCCGTCACCACCGGCACCGTGCAGCCAGCAACGGCGCGCACGACAATTTCCTCGTTAAACGCCCAGAGGTCTTCTAGTGAGCCACCGCCGCGGGCGAGCAGAATCGCCTCGACATTCGCAGTCTGAGGCAAGAGCTTGAGCGCTTTAACGATGGCAGGCGCGGCCTCAGCACCCTGCACCGGCACCGGGTAGAGCGTGACGCGAACTAAAGGGAAGCGGCGCTGGAGCGTGGCTTGAATGTCCTGAAGTGCCGCACCCGTGCCGGAGGTGATTACCCCGATATGGCGCGGCAGCGTCGGCAAGGGTCGCTTGCGTTCGGCGTTGAATAGTCCTTCTAACTGTAGTTTTTGCTTGAGCCGCTCTAGGGCTGCGAGCAGGGCACCGGCGCCTGCGGCTTCCATCGCCTCGCAGATCAGCTGTAGGTCGCCACGCCCACCGTAGAGACTCACGGTGGCCCGCACCCGGACGGTATCGCCATCGCGTGGTTGCGGCCGCACGTAGTAGTTGCGGTTTTTGAACATCGCGCAGCGCAATTGGCTGCGGCTGTCCTTGAGGGTGAAGTACCAATGGCCGGATGCGGGCCGCGAGAAGTTAGACACCTCGCCTTCCACCCAAACCGACGGCAGGCTGTCCTCTAACAAGCTGCGCAGAATCTCCGTGAGTTCAGAGACTTGATAGCTGGGTTGTTGGGTTTGCCCTAAGGCGGAGGGATTCATGCACTTATAATAGGTTTTTGGAGCTCAACATCATGACGCGAATCGTCCAGGAATCCCTCACCTTCGACGACGTTTTACTGCTACCGGCGTACTCTGATGTGCTGCCGCGCCAAGTCGATACCTCCACCGCCTTGACCAAGGCGATCCGCCTCAATATCCCCCTGCTAAGTGCGGCAATGGACACCGTGACGGAGTCCAAACTGGCGATTGCGCTGGCGCAGGAAGGCGGCATGGGCATCATCCACAAGAATATGAGCATCGCCCGCCAAGCCGCAGAAGTGCTGGCGGTGAAGAAGCACGAGAGCGGAATCATTTTGAACCCCATCACCGTGCCGCCGTCGATGACAATCGGCGAGGTGATGCAACTGACCCGCGCGAACAAAATCTCCGGCGTGCCGGTGGTCGAGAACGGCCAGTTGGTGGGCATCGTCACCAGCCGCGACCTACGGTTTGAGACGCGCTTCAATGCGCCGGTCTCCGAGGTGATGACCCCGAAAGACCGCTTGGTGACGGTACGCGAGGGTGCGAGCAAGGATGAGGTGATCCATAAACTGCACGCCAACCGCATCGAGAAAGTGCTGGTGATTAAGGACGACTACTCCCTGCGCGGCTTAATTACCGTCAAGGACATGCAGAAGTCCACCGACCACCCGAACGCCTGCAAGGACGCACAAGGCCATCTGCGCGCTGGTGCGGCCGTCGGCACTGGGCCTGAGACCGAAGAGCGCGTTGCAGCCTTGGTCGAGGCCGGTGTGGACGTGGTGGTGGTGGATACCGCCCACGGCCACAGCCAAGGCGTGATTGACCGCGTGGCTTCGATCAAAGCCCGCTACGGCGACCGCCTGCAAGTCATTGGCGGCAACATCGCTACTCCTGAAGCGGCTCTGGCTTTGGTCGATGCCGGAGCGGATGCAGTGAAGGTGGGCATCGGGCCGGGCTCGATTTGCACCACGCGCATCGTTGCCGGTGTCGGCATGCCGCAAATCTCGGCCGTGATGGGTGTGGCTGAGGCACTCGCCAGCCGTGGCATCCCGCTAGTGTCCGACGGCGGCATTCGCTATTCCGGCGACTTCGCCAAGGCGATTGCCGCAGGGGCTTACTGTGCGATGGTTGGCTCGATGCTCGCCGGCACCGAGGAGGCGCCCGGCGAAGTCGAGCTATTCCAAGGCCGCTCCTACAAGAGCTACCGGGGCATGGGTTCTCTGGGCGCGATGGCGGAGGGCAGCAAAGACCGCTACTTCCAAGACACCACGCGTGAGGTCGAGAAGCTCGTGCCAGAGGGCATCGAAGGCCGTGTGCCCTACAAAGGCCCGATGGCGGCGATCGTGCACCAGATGGTCGGCGGCCTGCGCGCCAGCATGGGCTACACCGGCTGCCGCAGCGTCGAGGAAGTCCGCACCAAGACCCGCTTTGTGAAGATCACCTCGGCCGGCATGCGCGAGAGTCACGTCCACGATGTGACGATCACCAAAGAAGCACCTAACTATCGCGTCGATTAGCGCTGCACCCTGACCACTCAGCCGCCAGCGTGTTTTGCGCTGGGGGCTGCGTTTTTTTGCCGACTAAGCCAGTGGTCAGTGCCACGCAGTATGTTTGCGCCGTGGCGGAACTTTCTGCCGAATGCGCTGCCACTAAGCGGCAATGCGGAGCATGCAGCCTAGTTGCTGAAACTCCAGTCGCTATCCAACTTATCTAAGGGCTCACACCATGATCCGCCAAACCGCTTGTGTTCTTGCCGCTGCACTGCTGAGCGCCTGTGCGACCACCTCCGCACCAGAGATTGCGCCAGCGCTGCCGGAGATGAACGTTTCGTTGCAGACCGCCGTCGCTGCCCAGTCGCGCGCCGAGGCCAATCGCGTCCGCGATGTCTATCGCCATCCGGCGGAGACGCTGAACTTCTTTGGCGTAAAGCCAGAGATGGCGGTGATGGAAATCTGGCCGGGTGCTGGCTATTACACCGAGATCCTCGCGCCGTATCTGCGTGACAAGGGCCGCTATGTGGCGGCTGCATTCGTGGTGGATACCCCCGAAGCGCCCAAGTACTTCCAGCGGATTCGCGGCCAGTACCAAGAAAAACTCGCCGCCAGCCCAGCGCTCTACGACAAAGTGGAAGTCGTCAGCATCGGTAAGCCAGATCGGTTCCAACCGGTCGCGGTCGGCAGCATGGATGCCGTGCTCACCTTCCGTAACGTCCACAATTGGATGAAGGACGGCGATGAGAAGGAGATGTTTGCGGCATTTTTTACCGCACTCAAACCGGGCGGCGTCTTGGGCGTCGTCGAGCACCGTGCAGCACCCGGCACCGACATCGAAGTGATGAAGACCTCGGGCTACGTCACCGAAGCCTTGGTCATAGAAATGGCGAAGTCCGTAGGTTTTAAGCTCGATGCCCAGAGCGAAGTCAACGCCAACCCGCGCGATACCAAGGACCACCCCAAGGGGGTTTGGACGCTGCCGCCGTCCTTGGCGCTGAAAGAAGTCGACCGCGAGAAATATGTCGCCATTGGTGAGTCCGACCGCATGACGCTGCGCTTTGTAAAACCGCAGTAAATCAGCGGTTTGCACGCGCATTAATCGGCGCGCGCAGGTACAAGACAGTACCGGAAAATCGGCGGGGCATCCGGCACAAACGTTAAACTCGCGTTTTGCCGGAAGCCCTTTCGCCATGACTGCTACTCAGACCGCTACCCCGACGGACATCCACGCCGATCGCATCCTGATTCTCGACTTCGGCAGCCAAGTCACTCAGCTGATCGCGCGGCGGGTGCGTGAGGCTGGCGTCTATTGCGAGCTCTACCCGTGGGATTGCGGCGATGCGGCGGTCAAGGCCTTTGCACCCAAGGGCATCATCCTCTCCGGCAGCCCTGAGTCCACACTCGCCGACGCCAGCCCGCGCGCGCCCGATGCCGTATGGGCGCTCGGCGTGCCGGTGTTGGGGATTTGCTACGGCATGCAGACCATGGCCATGCAACTGGGTGGCAAGGTCGAGGCGCACGATCAAAAAGAGTTTGGCTACGCCGAGGTGCGCGCACGCGGCCATAGCAAGCTCTTAACCGGCATCCAAGACCGCAGCAATGAGCAAGGCCACGGCCTGCTCGACGTGTGGATGAGCCACGGCGACCGCGTGGTAGCGCTGCCGGAGGGCTTCAAGAGCATCGCCTCAACGCCTGACCTCCCGCTCGCCGGCATGGCCGATGAAAGCCGCCAGTTCTACGCCGTGCAGTTCCACCCAGAGGTCACCCACACGACGCAGGGTGCGGCAATTTACAGCCGCTTCGTGCACGAGATTTGCGGCTGCGGCAATAGCTGGAACCCCGCCAACATCGTCGACGATGCCGTCGCCCGCGTGCGTGCTCAGGTCGGCGACCAAAAAGTGCTGCTCGGGCTGTCCGGTGGGGTCGATTCCAGCGTCGTTGCGGCACTGCTGCACAAGGCCATCGGCCCGCAGTTGACCTGTGTGTTCGTCGATAACGGCCTGCTGCGCCTGCACGAAGGCGACGCAGTGATGAAAATGTTTGCCGACAACATGGGGGTGAAGGTCATCCGCGCCGATGCCTCCGCACGGTTTTTAGGGCAGCTCGCCGGTGTCGCAGACCCTGAAGCCAAGCGCAAAATCATCGGCAAAGCCTTCATCGAGGTATTCGAGGAAGAGGCCACCCAGCTCACCGAGGTGTCCTTCCTCGCCCAAGGCACGATTTACCCTGACGTCATCGAGAGCGCGGGCACCAGCATCAAGCTGCCGGATGGCAGCATCAAGGCCAGCAAGGCCCATGTGATCAAGAGCCACCACAATGTCGGCGGCTTGCCCGCCCACATGCGCATGCAGCTCGTCGAGCCGCTGCGGGAGCTGTTTAAGGACGAAGTACGGGCGATTGGCCTGCAACTCGGCCTGCCGCGCGAGATGGTATTCCGCCACCCATTCCCCGGCCCCGGTTTGGGCGTGCGCATTTTGGGCGAGGTCACGCATGCGGCGGCGGAGGTCTTGCGCCGCGCTGACCACATCTTTATCGAGGAACTGCGCCGCGCCGGTTGGTACGACAAAGTCTCGCAAGCCTTCGCCGTTTTCCTACCCGTGAAGAGTGTCGGTGTGACCGGCGATGGCCGCCGCTACGAGCCGGTGATCGCCCTGCGCGCTGTGCAGACCGTGGACTTCATGACCGCCCATTGGGCGCATCTGCCCTACGACCTGCTCGACGTCTGCAGCCGCCGCATCGTCAACGAAGTGGCCGGCGTCAGCCGCGTGGTGTACGACATCTCCGGCAAGCCGCCAGCGACGATTGAATGGGAGTAACTCCCAGGCTCAAGAAATAAAAAAATGCCCGCAGAAAAGCGGGCTTTTTTTGCTTTGGGTGGCTGCTTGCGTTAGCCCGCCAAAACCATCACCCCATCGGCCTCGACTTGCGCGCCCTTGGGCAGTGCTGCGACGCCAATCGCCGCACGCGCTGGGTAGGGTTGTTGGAAGTACTCGCCCATGATGGTGTTGACCTTGGGGAAGTGCGCGAGGTCGGTGAGGAAGACATTGAGTTTGGCGATATCCGCCAAGCTACCGCCGGCTGCGGCGCACACGGCGCGCAGGTTTTTGAAGACTTGGTGGATTTCTTCCTCAATGCTGCTGTTGCAGAGCGTCATAGTGGTGGGGTCGAGCGGGATTTGACCGGAGAGATACACGGTGTTGCCGCATTTGACCGCTTGGCTGTAGGTGCCGATGGCGGCGGGGGCTTGCTCGGTGTGGATGATTTCTTTCATGGGAGAAATGGTGGTGAGGTTTGCCGCCGATTGTGAGGCTTGCGCGCGCCACTTTGCGCAAAACTTTAGTGCCGACTGGGGCGGTTCAAGGCTACATAGGATGCTTCGCAGGCCGCGAGTTCCTCCGGCGTGTTGAGGCTCCAGACCAGAGCGGGGTCGTCAAACACTACGGACTGTGCGCCAATGCGCGCGAGCCAGTGTTTTGGGCTGCGCTGGCCGTGCGCCCAGGCGCGATCAAATGCGCCGCGCAGTGAGGCATCCAACAGGGCGCAGACCGGCGTGTTGGCCGCCATGGCGGGAGCACCCGCCGCGTTGAGGCGCGCGTAGAGGTCATGGGGTAGGACAGCGGCATCCACGGGGGCAATCAATATCTGGCCAGAGGGCACGACGGCGAACGCACGGCGCAGGCCCGCCATTGGCCCTTGGTGCTGCCCGCTGGCCCAGTCGTGGTCTTGAAACACCGGGTAGCCAAAGCTTTGGTAGGCCGCCAGATTGCGGTTGGCAATGATGCCAATGGCGTCCACTTGCGGGCGCACCACGCGCAGCACATGGGCGATGAGCGGCTCACCGCGTAGCGTCAGTAGGCCTTTGTCCGCGCCGCCGAAGCGGCTACTGGCGCCGCCGGCGAGGATGACCGCGGTCACCTTAGGCACGCAGCTTGCGGCTCAAATTGGCCGGACTTTGCGCACGCCGAACCAACTGGCGAACTCCGTCGGCGTATAGGGGCCGCCGCAGATGGGGCCGCTGATGTGGCTGCAACCCAGCACCATTAGACGCTCGCGTTGCTGACGGGTGCTCACGCCCTCGGCCAGCACGGGCAGGCCTAGCGCGGTGTAGGCGCGCACGCGCTCCACGCACTTGCTGTCTTCGAGCACCCGCTCGGCGGTGGCCGGGCCTAGCAGAATCATGCCGATGGACTCTAGCGGGCCCTTGGGGTCGGGCTCGCGCACGCCGATCCGCACCCCTGCTTCAAGCAGCCGCAGCCAGAGCATTTGCACCGCACCTGCGGCATCGACCCAATCCTCACTGGAGATGGCCAAGATGAGCCCCTGTGCCGGAGCGTTGGCTTCGCGCAAATCCAAGTAGAGCTGATCCGCAAACTCAGGGTCTCGCCATTGGCGGCCGGTGATGTTGACCACGGTCGGGATGAGCGGGATGCCTTGCAGCTCGGCATAGCGTCGTTGCGCGATGATTTCCTTCAGCAGCCAAGCCTCCAAGGCGACGTTGAGGCCGGAGCGCCTTGCTGCGTAGAGCGTCTCGCCGGACTCGATGCGGCCAAAGGTCGGGTGCGTCCAGTGGAAGTCCGCCTCAGCCGCTGCGAGGGTGTGGTCATGGCTGGTGAAGGTCGGCCAAAACTGCGCTTGGAATTGCCCTGCAGCGAGTGAGGATTGAATCTCGCGCGAGAGATTGCGGCGGGTTTTGCTGCGCCGACTGGTCGCGGGCTCGCCCACCGTCTCATAAAAATGCAGGCGTCCGGGGCCGGTCTGTTTGCTCTGGTACATCGCTGCATCGGCGTGGCGCAGCAGTGCTTCGGGCTCGCTGTTGTCTTGCGGGTAGAGGGTGATGCCTAGGCTGGTACTCAGGCGCACATTGCGGTTGCGGATTTCGAAGGGCTGGTCGAACAGCTCCAAAATCTTCCAAGCTAGGGCGGTGACGTCGGCGACGTCATTCAAGTGTTGGGCAAGCACGACGAACTCATCGCCGCCTAAGCGCGCTACGGTGTCTACCGCACGCAGGCCACTGGTGAGGCGCTCGGCGACTTGTTTGAGCACATCGTCACCGGCCTCGTGGCCGTAGTTGTCATTGACGGGCTTAAAGCCGTTGAGATCGAGGAAAAACACCGCCAGCGTCTGCTTGGTACGCAGTGCGACCGACATCGCTTGCTTCAAACGGTCGAACAACTGGGCGCGGTTGGGTAGGCCGGTCAGAGTGTCAAAGTGGGCGAGCTGGCGCATGCGCTTCTCGCTGGCTTCGCGCTCGGTGATGTCCTGTGCCATGGCGATGAACACGGGGGGCTCTTCGTCGCGCGAGAAGCTCAGCCGCACCTCCACCGGATAATTGCTGCCGTCGGCGCGGCGGTGGCGGGCGTGGTACTGGAGGTGGTCGATATCGCCGCCGCGCAGCTTCACCAAATAGCCTTCTAGGGTCGCGGGGTCGAGGTCGGTGGCGATGTTGCTCAGCGTCATCCGCGCCAGCTCCTCGGGGCTCAGGCCGAGATTGCGGCGGGCACCGGCATTGACGTCTTGGAAGTACAAGGTTTGCGCGTCGAAGATGTAGATCTCGTCGCTGGCTTGATCAAGCAGCCGCCCAAGACGCTGGGTGAGGGAGAGCGACCGCTGGCGTTCGGTAACGTCGCTGACCACCACGACGTAGCGCACTTCATTGCCGATCTGAATAGGCTTGACCGAGATTTCCGCTGGGAAGGTGGTCGCGTCTTTGCGCCAGCCGGCGACCTTGGGTAAGCGAGCACCGCGCGGGTTGATGAAATCCGCCAGTTTGATGCCCGGCGTGTTCATAAACGGCACCGGCAGCAGCCGCGCCAGCGTCATACGGCTGAGCTCATCGGCGGAGTAGCCAAAGATGCGCTGCACGCGCAGATTGGCACTGCGGACGATGCCATTGCCGTCGGTGGTCAGCACGCCCTCGCTGAGTTGGTCGAGCACGGTCTCGACCATCTTGGCTTTGCCCTTGAGCTCCTCGCGGCTGAGCACCCGCGAGCGGATGTCGTAGAACAGCATCAGCGCGCCGTAGCTGCCATCGGGCAGTAAGCGTTGGCAGGCCATCACTTCCAGCACGCGATCAGGCTGGGCTTCGCCGCGTGGTCGCAGCCAGAGTTCCTCAGGCGGCATGTCGAGCGCATCCTTCACACAGCGCTCCGCAGGGCTGGTGATCGGTGCGCCACTTTCGTCCCGCGAGTGGAAGACGGTGTAAATCAATTGGCCGGTCGCGTCGTCACGCTTCCAGCCGGTCAGCCTCTCGGCGGTGGCATTGAGTTGCAGCACATGCAACTCGGCGTCCACCAAGATGAGCGCTTGCTCCACCCCATCGAGCGTGAGTGCGAGCTCCTCCGACACGCCGGGGGCAGGTGCTGTGGACTGGCGGCCAGCGCTGCGCAGCTGCTCGAAATGCGCTGCCGACTCGGCGTTGGTGAGGTCCAAGATGACGCTGCCGCGTAGCGCCGTGCGTACCAGCACCACCAAACCGACCCCAAAGAGTACGGCGACCAGCGCGCCGATCATCCCAAACAGCTGTAATTGCGACACCGCCTCGTCATGCACCAGCCTTTGCTCGCTGTCGCCCAAGCGGTATTCAATGACGGCTTCGGTGCCGTTGGCGCGCGCGGTGAGGCGGCCATCTTGCAGGGTTTGCCGTGGGAACCAAGGCAGCAACACCAATTGCGGAACGGCCTGCCGATTGGCGCTGCCGGAGGCCAAGATGCGGCCATTGTCTTCACGGATGGCAATCTCGCGCAGTCCCCAGCGCTCTTGCAGCGCGAGATTGACTGCCATCTGTAAACCCTGCACACCGGCTGCGACTAAGGCGTCCTGCACGCGGGACTGCAACAGCGCCAACGCGCGGCTACGGTCGAGTTGCTTTTGCAGATCGCGGCTCTGCACCAAAGCCTGTGTCGACACCACCGCTAGTAATAAGAGTGCTCCAGCGGCGAGGCTGGCAAAAACGCCAATGGAGATGGTTGTGCGGGTCGACTTGCGTCCGCCTGCCAGCGCCCGCAGGCCACTAGCGGGCATACACAATCGGCGACTTGGCGATAAACGACTCAAGCTGCCAGAGCGTGCCATCCACGGGCAGATTGGTGTTGATGAGCAGCGGTGTCGCTTGTGCGGCAAAGCCGGTGACCGCCGCCGGCACGATACGGTTCAGGTTGGCCAAGATGGGCGCTAGCGCCGCATTGACCAAGGCGCTGTCAAGGCCCTGTGGCAGCCCGTCAACGGTGATCGCCACCTGCGGTGCTAGGCCGGCGATGGCGTTGGCCATGTCGCCCGCACTGGTGCCGCCGACATACGGCAGGCTGCCGTCACACTGACGCCGCACGGGGAATGGCGGCCCAGCGAAGCAAAGCTCGGTGGCAGCACCGCCGTAACGGGTTTGCAGGGCAGGGATGCTGATGCGCACGGTGGTGTTCTCGACACCCGGCAGGGCCGGCAGCAGGCCGGTAAGCGGCACTTCAATGCCGCTGCGCGCGCCCGCGATGGAGACTTCCACCGCGCCGCCACGGGCATCCAAGTTGACTTGCGATTGCGGCTGGCCGCGCCGCGCGCAGCGCATCTCGGCGACGCTGACCCGCACCGGCTCGCGGCGGATGTTGATGGGCAGTGAGAAGCGCGCGCCGGTGATCGGCTCGACCAAGTTGAGATTGAACTCAGCCACCCCGCCGACCGAGAACGCAAAGTCATCGCCAATGCTGGTGCGGGTATCGATGGCTGGCGTGGTGATGCCGCCCGTGCCGGGCTGGGTGACGGTATTGGAGGTCTCGGTATCGCAGAGTCCGACGCCAAGATCCGCCGTAAGGCCACACACCGCAGGCGGCAGGTCTAGGTTTTGGACGACCGTCAGCCCGTTGTTCACGCTGGTGGTGATGGCGGTCAGCAGTGCCGCGACGTTGATCACGGCATCCTCATAGAGCGCGCGTGGTGTGCCGGTGGGGATGCCGAGCAACTGGGAGGGAACGAGGGTTCTGGAGGCATCGGTACTCAGCGCCAAGGCCTCGACCGCCGCTGCGGTTGCCGTATCCCCACTTTGCTTGAGCAACTCGACTAACCGGAACAACAGCCCGCGCACGGTTTG
>CAZHTI010000002.1:25889-76369 GCA_964535755.1 uncultured Salinisphaerales bacterium
GCGCGCGCCTCGCTTGGGGCATCGTCACGGCTGGCTAGCCCTGCAAAGCAGCCACTGGCGACGCGCACTGCGTCGATCGCCGCCAAGTCCGCCAGCCGTTGCAGATCGCGCTGGGCGGTATAGAGGCGGCCGGTATCGACCCCCAGCGCCAGTGCGGCGATCAAGGCCACCAAACTCACCGCCGCGAAGATCACCGCGACGCCGCGCTGGCGCTTGGGCAGCGAGTAGCTCCTCTTCGATGGGTGGTGCTTCATACGCCCTCGCTCTCGGCTGCGTTATTGGGCCGGACTGGCGCCAGCGCCAGCGCTGCTGCCGGAGCCGCTGCTCGCGGATTCGCCACGGCCTAGGCTCTGCGGAATAGGGTGGCTGAAGCTATCGAGGTAACGTTGGTAGCTGGCCTCAGCCGCCTCGCCGTCCATCGGGCGCGCCTCGCCTTGCGCCATCTGCCCGCTTTTTTGCAGATCCAACCACGCCTTGGTGTAGGTGCCGATGACGGGCTCAGCGGCGACCTCTGCCGCTGGGCGGCCGCTTGGGGTGACGGGGGGGTCGGCAACAGCCGCACCGACTGCGGCCATCAAGCCTGCAAATACCAAGGTGGGCTTTAGGGTCATGGGTTATGGGCGGGCGGAGGGTGGCTAGAGCGTGTCTGCGGGTTGGATAGCAGCGGCCTTAGGGGCAATCGCCGCATTATTGAGACTCTGCGCCTGCCGGTATAGCCGCGCAAGCAGGGCGGGCTCTATGGGCGGAGTAGCGGTGCTTAACACCCGCTTAAGCGCGGGGCGATCGCCCTCCGCCATCAGCAAGATCAGCAGGTTGTTACGCGCTCTGGCCTCATTGGGGGCGAGCTCTACCGCAGTGGCGAGCTCCGCACGCGCCTCCTTAAAACGCCTTGCTTGCAGTAGGGCAAAGCCTAGGTCGTTGCGCTTCTCGACGTCGACTGGCTTTAGGCGCACCGCACGCTTGAGGTTCTCGATGGCCGCACCCAAGGCTGTTCCGCCTTGCTGTGCTTCTAACAGGCCTAGGCCCTGATAGGCCTCGGCGGCTTCGGGCTGGGTCAGCAAAGTTTGGTAAATGGCCGTGGCTGCTGAGCGCTGCCCTAAGTGGCGACGGACATCGGCCTCCAGTAAGCGCAGCGCAGGACTATCCCCCGATTGCCGCCGCCCCTCTTGGATATGTGCGAGTGCCGCTAGGTACTGCTGTTTGGCCATCAGGCCGCGCACGGCATCTAGGTATATGGCGGCTTGCTCGGATTTTTTCTGCTGCGGGGTGCTCGGACGCTCAGCGCGTGGCTGCACCGGCACGCAGCCGGCGAGTGCTAGGCAGAGCAGCGCGGCGGGCGCGAGAGGGCTCATCGCACCCCTGTGCTGCCAAAGGCTTGGAGGATGGAAATCACCGCAGGCCCCGCGACGAAAATCAGCAGCGCAGGGAAGAAAAACAACACCATCACGACCGTCATGCGGCCGGAGATGAGATTGACCTTCTCGCGCAGGTTGAGCGTGTTGCGCGATTCGATCACGGCGAGCGCCTCCAGCAGCGGTTGCCGCACCTCACCACCATAGCGATCTACTTGGCGCAGCACGCCGAGCACGCTGTTGAGGTCGTCCACCGCAAGGACGTCGCTCAGATTTTTAAAGACATTGGCGATGTCGTCACCGGCGTCGAGCTGCCGCAAAACGCCTTCCATCTCCAGCCCGAGCTTGGGCAGCACGCCGCGGCCTTCGCGCACCAAAGAGGCCACCGCTTGACGGGTCGAGAGCCCCGCCTCAAACAGCAGCACCAAGACGTGGACGAACATCGGCACTTCCTCGCGGATGCGCTCGCGCCGATTGTTGGCCGCCCAGCGCAGCCCCCAGTTGGGGATGAGCAAGCCCAAGGCGGCGGCGGCAAAACCCATCAAGGGCAGCAGGCTGGGGCGAACCTCACCGAAGCTGCTGATCATCAGCCAGAGCAGCATGGCGAGCACAAAGATCGCGCCGCGCACGGCGTAGAACAGCGCGCGGCGTTCATCGCCACGCCAACCGGCTTGGATCAGGCTCTGCGCGGTTTCGCCCTTGGGATCCAACCAGCGCTCAGCGCGCGCACCTGCGTTCATCAACGCCTGCATCAGCGGCCCGTGGACCGCGACCTCGCTACGGACATCGGTAAAGCTATTCAGCACGCGGCGCGATAATTTGCGCTCCTCGTTGCTGCGCGCGCCGAGCAGCAAAACCAGCAAGATGATCCCGCCCGCCAAGGCCACGCCGAGTGCCACGATCAGCCCAAAGCTCGCCGGGCTCAAGCTCATGCGTCGGCTTCCGGGCCAGCCGTGCGGCTCATCATCCGCCAGATCATCGCCACCCCGGCTATCTGCAAAAGCACCGAGGCCACCAGCAGCACACGGCCAGTGCCGTCCGCCCACATGCCGGCGTAATAGGACTTATTGCGGGCAAAAATGTAGGCCGAGAGCACGATGGGAATCACCGCCAGCACAAATGCGGAGAAGCGAGTCTCCGCCGTCAGCGCGCGTAACTCCCGGGCGGCGGTACCGCGTGCGCGGATGGCGGTGATCAGGCTCTTGAGCACCTGCCGCAGCGAGCCACCGTATTTGCGGTTGATCGCCGCAGCGAGTGCGATGACGCGCAAATCCCGCAGGCCGTGGATGTCCGCCGCTTCCGCGAGTACCCCCTCGACCGAAGCCCCTAAGCGCACTTGGCGGCCAATCGAGACGAACAAACTTTGGATCGGCTCCGGCGCTTCACGGGCAGCGGAGGCGAGGCTTTCTTCCAGGGTGTTGCCCGCCGCCAAAATCCGCATGACGGACTCCAAGTAGGTGGGCATTTGGTCGATCAGCTTTAAGCGTCGTTGCGCTGCCGCACGGCTCAAAGCGCCGTAGACGCAGACCAAGGCCACCGCCGCGACCAGACTCCCCGCGAGCCAACCCAGCAGCAGCCAGAGCAGCGGGAAGATGGCCAAGGCCAGCACGATGCCACGGTCGATCTGCGCGGGCGTTAGCTCCAAGCCGGAGCGCATCACCAAGCGCTGGGCGAGACGATGCAGCCCGTTAATTTGCAGGCGCTGTTGGGGCGCTTGAGCCGCATCGACGCCGAGCACCCGCTTGCGTAATTGCGCGGCGTTGTCGGCCTGCGCTGCGCGTAGCCGAGCCAGAACCCACAGCAGCGCGCCGCCGCAAAGCAGTGCTAAGAAAAACAGTGTTAGCGCGGGCGCTCCCATGGTCTAGTGGGGGGCGCTAATGTCCGCGAGGCCGAGGCGCTCACCGATGAGCCCAGTGATCTCGGTGAGTGCCGCGACGCGGCGCTTGCCGGAGGCATCCCGCACGATGTGGACGATGAGGTCGATCGACGATGCGACCTGGCCTCGGAAGGTCAGCGCCGAGCCGTTATAGCCAGCAAAACCTGCAAGTAATTCCAAGCGATGGATTGCATCCTCGGGCGAGTTGGCGTGCAGGGTGGTCATGCTGCCGTCGTGGCCGGTGTTCATGGCTTGCAGCATGTCTAACACTTCGTCGCCACGCACTTCACCGACGATGATGCGGTCAGGCCGCATGCGCAAGGCATTGCGCACCAAATCGCGTGCACTCACGGCGCGCTCGCCCTCTAGGTTGGGTGGGCGCGATTCCAAGCGCACGACGTGTGCATTGGCGAGACGTAACTCGGCGGCGTCTTCGACGGAGATTACCCGCTCAGACTCCGGAATCCACTGGCTTAGTACGTTCAACAGGGTGGTCTTGCCGGTGCCGGTACCGCCGACGATCAACAAGTTACTGCGCGCCTCAACCTGCGCTTTCAGAAACAGCAACTGCTGCTGCGTCAGCGTGCCGTTGGCGACCAAAGCTTCCGCCGTGAGTGCTTCGCGCCGGAACTTGCGGATCGATAAGCATGGGCCGTTGAGCGCAATCGGCGGAATGATGGCGTTGACGCGCGAGCCATCCGGCAGGCGTGCGTCCACCATCGGCGTCGACTCATCCACGCGGCGGCCAATTGGGGCCAAGATGCGCTGAATAATGCGGATGACGTGGCCGTCGTCATTGAAGCGCAGCGGCACGGACTCCAATCGGCCATTGCGCTCGACGAAGATGCGCTCCGGCCCATTGACGACGATGTCGTTGACGCTCTCATCGTCCACCAGTTGCTGGATCGGCCCATAGCCGATTAACTCATGCACCGCGTCTTCGGTGAGGGCATCGGTTTCGCGTTGGTTGACCGGCAGGCGGTTGTCAAGAATGAAGCGCCGCACTTGCTCTTGGACGAACCGCTCCAGCTTGCTTGGGTCCCAAGTGCCGACATCGAGGTTGCGCTCCTCAATCTGAGCGATCAAAAAGCGGTGCAGATTGCGCTTGTGCGACTGGTAGTGGTCGCTAAGACGGAAGCGCTCCAGCGCATCGGCGTGAGACATGCGATGCCCTTAAGAAAACCAGCGGCTGAGCAGCCCGCCGCTCTCCACCAGTGTGACTTGCTCCTGACTATTGCCGAGCGCGGCCGCCAAGCGCCGCACTGCGTCGCAGTATGGGTCTTTGGGCGCGGTGTCGAACATGCTCTCGCCGGAGTTCATGGACTGTATTTTGGCCACGGCATCCGCGCTCAAACTGGCACCGAGTGGTAATTCCAGCAGGTCAGCCAGATTGGCCGGCTCTAAGCCCAACCTGCGGCGGTAGTTATCCACCACCAGCGAGGTGCGGGAGAGGTTGCAGTCCTCAAGGCGCAAATTGCGCAGCAGCACCTTGCACTGGCGCGAGCGCAGGATGCTTTGATCGGTCACCAAGAGGCTGCGGTCGGCCTCGTGGATCAAGGCGCGCAAGAAGCCCGCGCCTGCTGAGCCATCACAGCAGACGACCGTCACCGCAAATAGGCTGCGGAAAATTTGCAGCAAGCGCACAAACTCGTGCTCAGGCAGCGTCGGGCGGGCGAGCTCGTCCTCCGGCATGCTCAGCAAATGCATGCCTTTCGCGTGCTTAGTAAAGGCCGTATCGATCAGCGTAGCATCGCAGCGGCTGACGTCGGCAATGGCGTCGGGCAGCGTGTAGTTGGGCGTGAGGTTGAGCATCACTGCGGATGCACCCGCAGGCAGAGCGGCATCTACCAGCAGGCTACGCGCTCCTGCTTTGCTGCCAGCGTGGAAGGCGAGTGCCAAGTGGCTGGCGAGGAAGGCGAGGCTCTCCGTTGGCTGCGCCGCCATCACTAAATACAGCTTGCCTTGCCCACCATTGCTGGCAACCGCGCTGCCGGCAGCAGCACCGACGCGGCGTAGGGTTTTGTTGACTTGCGCGCCGAGCTTGGTGTCGTCGCGGCCGATCACGAAGAAATCGCGTGCGCCCGAACGCATGATGGCAAGCACTACGTCCGCAGGGTCGGCACGGCCAAGGCCGACGACGGGCAGCTCCGGCAAGCGCTCCGAAACCGCCTCAATCAACGCTTGCCGCTCCGGCAGGTTGTAGTCCTCCACTTCGCAGAACAACATCGTCGGCCTGCGTGTTTGCAACTCCGTGAGCAGCGCATCGGCAGTGAAGTTCTCGGAGCTGAGGACTTCTGCACTGTTGCCCGTGCATTGGCGCAGCCACTGGCTCAGGCTTGGGTCGTTGCTCAGCAATAGAAAGCTGTTTTTTCCACTCATAGGCTCGCCCTGCAACGGCGCTCCGAGCACCAAAAATAGGCTGAGCGCTTAGCGAGAATAGCCATATTCTTCTTGCCCAAAAGCACCACGTTCTTCAAAGATGAGGTGACCAAACCCTGGGCGGAAGGCCTGTGCCTTCTCACCCGGTAGCGGTGGCAGAGTCGAGCCACGCTTGAGTGGCCGAACCAAATGCGGGGTGACGATCATGATCAGTTCTTTGTCCGTCCGCGAAGTGCTGACGGACTTAAAGAAGGCCCCCAGTACCGGCACATCGCCCAGCCACGGCACTTTGTTGATGTTGTTGACGAGGTTGTTGGATACCAAGCCAGAGATCACAAAGCTCTCACCGTCGGCCAGCTCGACGGTGGTGTCAGTGCGGCGGATCGAGAGTGCGGGAACCGCCACGCCGCCGGTGGAAATGCCCGCAGAGAAATCGAGGTCAGAAACCTCGGGTGCGACCTTCAAACCAATGCGGTTTCGGCTGAGCACGGTCGGGGTGAGCGAAAGCCGCACGCCAAACTCGCGGTATTGGATGGTCACCCCACCAGTGCTGCCGCCTTGGCTGACCGGTACCGGGAACTCACCGCCCGCGAGGAAGCTCGCCGTGTGGCCGCTCATGGCGGTAAGTGCGGGTTCTGCGTAGGTGCGCGCAAGGCCCTTGCTCTCCAAAATGCTCAAGATGCCGAGCAAGCCTGCCATCGGGTTGCCGATGGCCAAATTGAAGGCATTGGCGATTGGCAGATTCGAGCCAGCATTGGTGTAGCCGCCGTTGGTGGTGACGTTCACATTCGCGCCCGGCACGCTCAAGCCCGCCACGGTGTTGCCGACGTTCTTGAAGATGTTCAAGCCGTACTGCTGCATCGCTGAGCGTTTGACCTCAACGATGCGCACTTCGGTAGTGACTTGGGTCTCGATGTCCACCGTGCTCTGATCCGGCAGTTTGGCGCTGGGGTTGCCATTGGCGGCGGCCGCTCGCGCGGTCGCCTGCTTGGCGCGCCGATGACTCGGTAGATCGGGCAATTGCCCCGACAACCCGGCTTCGGGGTCGATCACCGCTTTGGCAAGCGCAGGGTCTTTCTTCGCTGCCTTGAGTGGGTCTGTGGCTGGAGCCACGCGCAGCCGGTATTCCTTGGGTGCAGCGTTACTCCCCTTTGGCCAAACCAGCAGGCTAGTGATGCCGGTCTTTTTGGCGGTGATCAATAACTCGCGGCCATTGATGACGGTGATATCGGCGATGGCTTGGTCGCCCACCGCAACCCGAGCGATCGCCTGTGGCTCGCGCAGGAGTTTGTGGACGCCGAGTTCCAGAGCGACGATCCGACCATCGTCAACGTTGGCGCTGGCGGCGCTTGCCGCGAGGACCATTGCCAGCAGAGCGGTTGCGAGTAAGTGCTTCATTGCGGGACTTGCTCGCTGGTGCTGCCACGAATCACCTCGACGGTCGGGCGTGGCGGCTTGCTGGGCTGGGCTGGGGCCGCCGCAGTGCTGGCAGTGTTGGCCGCTGAGGGCGGTGCCGGTGTGGACGCGGGCGGTGTTGTGCTCAGGTTGCCGCCCCGAGCGAGTTCTTCCGCCGTGATGATTCGCGCTGGGCCACCCAGACCAGCGGCGATACTGATCGCATCCGCCGTGTCGCCGCGTGGATTGGCGGGGCCATCGGCACGGAGGGCTAAGCGCAACTCCCCGAGGCCAGCACCGAGCAGCACCCGGGTCACCTCCGGCTGCGGCACCGCAAGCACTGCCGTCCGTTGGCGGCGGCGAGAACCACCGGCGTCGTCCTCGGTGCCGACCGGGTTCTGGGGCCGGTCCAGCAGCCGCTCCTCAAAAGCCAGCACGCGGATGCCCTCGATCAAGCTACGCGCCTGCGGCTGGGGCACACCGGGGCCGCTGCGCAGATACACCAGCACATCGACCACATCGCCGGGCTGCAAAAAGCCGCCGGCGGCGATGACATCGTTCACTTCGAGCGCCAGTGCTTGGTGCCCTGCGGGGATGAGCTTTGCTAAGCCGCCAGCCTCTTTGAAAAAGCGTTTAGTCACCGGCGCGCCAATGTCGATATCGGTCAGTGGTATGCGGCCTGCGACTTCCTCAACGCTGGCAAAGTACCCCTCGGGCACCACGGCCACCGGCACCAGTCGAATATCGTCACGATTGATGCCCTTGAACGCGGGCAGGGCACGCAGCGCTACGACAGCTAGGGCTTTGTTGGCTTCAGCTTGCGCGGCGACCGCTTGTTGCGCCGTTTGCTCGGCCACCAAACTGCGGTTGGCGTAGTTGCGCGAAACTAAGAAGCCCAGAGTGGCGAGAACCAGAGTCAGCAGCACGAGGACCACGGCGGTGGCTTTCAGCGCAGCGCTACTCATTGATGGTTCGCTTTAGTCGTCAAAGTTGTGGAGTCCCCGAGGCATTTTTACACAATGCCGCTAGCTCTGTGGGGGGAATTTGCACCTGCAAATAATGCGCCTACAGGGGCCATTACATCGTGCAGCAAACCGGCGTTTTGCGCGCATCGCGCGCACCCTGGCGATGCGGGTTAAGTGCGGGCGCTGGCCTGCGCTTGGAGCTGCGCGGGCAAGGGTGGGATGTTGCCAATCAATGGCAGGGCGATGCTGGGGAATAGGCCTTCTAGCTCGAAACTCACCCGCACCCGAACCACCGATGATCCCTCGACCTCGATGAACTCGATGCCAATTTTCTCGCCGCTCGCACCGAGCGCGCGGTCACGCTGACTGACTGGCAGCCAGCGCAGTTGCTCGACGGCAACTTGCCGGACGCGCTCGCGCACGCGGCTATCGAAGCTCGCCTGTGGGGTAGGGTCAACACTCGCAACGGACTCTGCCGAGTGCTGCGCAGCAAAGGTAATGCTCTGCTGTAGCACGTAGACGTAGGAGTAAACGATGACCCCATAGACCAGCAGGAACAAAACCGGGAAGACAAAAGCGAACTCGACCGCCGATGCCCCTCGCTGCTTGCTCGAAAGATTCGGCATTACCAAGCGACCAAAAGATGGCGCAGGAGAATGGTGCACCCTAGGCCAGCGCACAGCGCACTGCCTGCGGGGAGTTCCAGAGCCTTGGAGTCCTGAGCGCCAAAATGCCGCAAAACCCAAAATGCCATAGCGCCCAAGACCAAGGCGGCGATGAGCAAGGTGAGCAATACCCCGTGCAAGCCGATGAGGAAGCCACAGGTGCCGGCGAGCTTGACATCGCCCGCGCCGAGACGGTTGGTGAGGTAGCCCGGCAGGGCTAGGAAGAAGCCAACAAAAGCGCCGCAGGCCGCATCAAACCAGCCAATGCCAAGCGGTGTGGCACCGGATGCAACGAGGCTGGCGATGGTGGCGAGCAGGGCGAGCAGCAGCAATACATTGGGGATGCGCCGCTTGCGGTAGTCGACCACCGCGATGGTCGCAGCCCAGCTCAGCACCAAGGCGATGGCGATGACTTGAGTAGGCATTACAAGCTGCCAATGAGCCGCGCAGGACGCTTACTGGCCGGAGGGTGTCGAGCCGGGTAGCGAGTCGGAGATGGCTTGGAACAAACCATTGAGCCCACCACCCAAGGTGCCCAACACCGCGACCACAGCCACCGCAATCAGACCGACAATCAACCCATATTCCACTGCACTGGCACCTTTCTCATCCTTGAGAAACGCCTTGATGTTGTTCAGCATGTAAGCCAATTCCTTCACGCCTGAGGCGGCGCTCTTTACAAGTGTGCATGCAGTATGCGTCTATGGCGCGCTCAAACCTAGCCGCTTTGGCCGACGGTTTTTAGCCGCTTATCTGATTCGCTCGGTACTCATGTCCACCTACGCCATTGGCGATTTGCAGGGTTGTTTCGACGCGCTCCAGCGTTTGCTCAAGCTTTGCGCCTTTGATCCCGCCAAAGACTACCTTTGGCTGACGGGCGACCTCGTAAACCGCGGCGAGCAGTCTTTAGAGACGCTGCGCTACCTCTATGCCTTGGGCGGGCAGGTGCGGGCGGTGCTGGGGAATCATGATCTCCACCTGTTGGCGCGTGCCTATGGTGGCCGTGGCGGCAAGCGCGACACCTTAGACGCACTATTAAGCGCCCCAGACCGTGACCAGCTCATCCATTGGCTCCGGCATTTGCCGCTGATGTACGAGCATGACGGCTGGCTGATGGTGCACGCCGGTGTTGCCCCCGCTTGGGATTTGCCCACCGCACGCCGTGCCGCGCGCCTGTGTGAGGACGCCTTGCGCGGCCCCGACCACGCACGCTTCCTCACCGAGATGTATGGCGATGAGCCTAGGCTCTATACGCCGGCCCTACGCGGTAAGCGCCGGTTGCGGTTTGCCATTAATGCCTTCACCCGTATGCGCTTCGTCCAAGACAACGGCAGTTTGGAGTTCAAACAAAAAACCGCACCGGCAGAAGCGCCTGCGCAATTTAAGCCTTGGTTCGCTGCGGACGACCGTTGCCCCATCGACCGGGAAATCCTGTTTGGGCACTGGTCCACGCTCGGCAAGGTGCATTGGCCAGAAGCGCGCGTCTGGGGCTTGGATACCGGTGCCGTCTGGGGCGGCCGCTTGACGGCATTGCGGCTGGACGACCGGCAGTTGTTTCAGGTCGATTGCCCCGAGAACCGCCGCCCAGGCATGCACGATATGGAATAGCACTCGATGTTGCGCATCGCTGTTTTAACCATCTCAGACACCCGCAGCCTAGCCGACGACCGCAGTGGTGACACCCTCGTGGCGCGGCTTACCGCAGCGGGTCATGTGCTTGCAGAGCGTCAATTGGTGCGCGACAACCGCTACGCCATCCGTTCGGTCATCAGCCACTGGCTCATCAATGACGCGGTTCAGGTCATCATCACCACCGGCGGTACGGGGGTCACCGGCCGCGACGGCACGCCTGAGGCAATCGCACCCTTGTTGGACAAAACCTTAGAGGGGTTTGGAGAGTTGTTTCGCAGCCTGTCTTACGCTCGGATTGGCACCAGCGCGCTACAGAGCCGCTGCTTGGCGGGGGTTGCCAACGGTAGATATGTGTTCTGCCTGCCGGGTAGTGTGGACGCCTGCGAAACCGCTTGGGACGGCATCCTGCAGGCGCAGTTGGATGCGCGCACCAAGCCCTGCAACTTTGCCAGCTTGCTGCATCGGCTTAAGGAGTAGTTGCTTCTGGCAGCCGCCCAGCAGGCGCAAACCGACGGCTATTTGCCCAGCCGCACGCGACTGTAGAGCCAGACTTTGTCCGTGTCAGCGGCCAATGCCTCTGCTTGGTAGTGGGCATAGCGCGCACCGAGCAAGAGGTAGCGATTCAGGGTGTGCTCGGCACTCACAGCCCACTCAAATCCGTAGAGGATGGAGTCCTCAATACCTTCGTAACGGTGCCATTCGCCAGCAAGAATAGTGCTGCCGATGCGGCTGTCTAGGCTCGCTTGCGCGCCGAGTGAGATGTCCAAGAGGCCATTGGCAGGGGTGACGAGAAACTGGTCGCTCGGGCCTTGGAATGCATGCAGCGAGGCCAGTGGGGTCTGGAAGGCGTAGCGGCCGTCGCCACCCAAGGCCTCTAGGCGGCCAAATACTTCGACGCGCTTCCAAGCGCCGCCTAGATCCGCGCGCAGGCCCAGTTGCGCCAAGCCATAGGCGGCGTGCTCCCGCGATAGCGCGTCGGCGTAGGTGGATTGCCGTGCCGCTTCTAGGTGGTAGCTCAACTGTAGGCCGCGTGGCGCAAGGCGCGGCAGCGTTGGCGGCAACGGCAACTCGCCTTCGGCCCGCAGTCCGTGGGTGCGGGTATCTGTACGCTGCGGCGCGTCAAAATCCAAGTGATAAGCGTAGCCGCCGACGACCAGCGCAGGCCTCAGTTGGTAGCGCGCACGCAGGACTTGGCCTTTGAGCCCAACATGGCCTCCGATGACCGGATGCGCGGCATTGAGCCATGTCGCCTCGACTTCCGTGTTCGGCAGGTAGTCGTTGACGACGGTCACTGCCGTGAAACGCTGCGGCCGCTGGCGGAAGTCATCACTGCCTAGGTAACGGCCTTGCTCAAAATCCAAGGCCTGCTTGCCGGCGGTGACGGTAAACGCATACGGGGCCTGCCAGCGCAGCCATGCCGCGGTGAGCGCGCCACCATTGGGATCGGCAACGACGGCAAACTGTGGCTTCTGATTACGCAGGCTGTTGTACTCCTCGGCGGCCGCCGCTGCCGTGTAGTGCCCCTCCACGCCAAAGTCCAAACGATTCCACTTGGAGCTTTGGTAATCGAGCTTCAGCCTTGCGGTGAGTGCGGTGGCATCTTGCAGATCGGCATCCGTGCTGACGTGCTCATACCTGCCTCGTAGTTCCGCGCGTGTGCTGCCGCCGAGCGCGGCTGGGGCAAGCAGCGACAAGGGCTCAGCTTGCGCCCATTGGGGCGCGCTGAGGGTGAGCAGCAAGGGCAGCAGGATGGTGCGCATGCCGCAACTTAGGCGAGATTCGGCAAAAGTTCAAAGCCCGAAATGCCAACCGCCAACGGCCCGCACTTAGCGGCCTTGTTCCTCGCCCCAGAGCTGTTTGTGGAGCTGAGTTTGGAAGCGCACTGGTACCCGATCCGCGACGATCCAATCTGCCAGTTGCCGTGCGCTCATTTGGCCAAAGCTCGGCGAGAACAGCACGGCGCAACGCTCAGGGATACGTCGCTCGACAAGCAGCTGCTTGGCCCAGTCGTAGTCGGCGCGCGAGCAGATGACGAACTTGACCTCATCGTGCGCGGTGAGCTGCTCTAAGTTGCTGTACAGGTTGCGCGCGCACTCGCCGGAATCCGGTGTTTTGAGGTCGACGATGCGGGCGACACGGGTATCCACGGAGCGGATGTCGATAGCGCCGCTGGTCTCTAGGCTGACCTCCAGCCCGAGATCGCAAAGCCTTGCCAACAGGGCGATGCAATTCTTTTGCGCAAGCGGCTCGCCGCCAGTGACGCAGATGTGGCGCACACCCGCCGAGCGGGCCTCATCGACCAAACTGTCTAGGCTGCGCCAAGCGCCGCCATAGAAAGAATAGGTGGTGTCGCAATAGGTGCAGCGCAGTGGGCAGCCAGTCAGGCGGATAAATAGCGTCGGCCAGCCCGCAAAGCGTGTCTCCCCTTGGAGAGAAACAAAGGTCTCGGTGATTTTTAACCGCAGCGCTGCGGGGCTGACATCAGCCGGAGTGAGATCCGCCACGCGTAAAGGCGCTACGGCGTTTGCGCGAGGCGCTGGCGCGCAAGGCTCGCCGCGTTGTCTTGCGGATAGTCCTTAACCACCCGCTTCCAGAGCGCGCGCGCAGCTTCGGTATTCCCGAGCTCGTTCTGGGCCAAGCCACCCTTGAACAAGGCGAGCGGAACCTTCTTTGACGAAGGGAAGCGCTCGATCAAGGTGGTGAACGCCACCAAGGAGGGTTGATATTGGCGCTTCACGTACTGACTCTCGCCCAACCAATACCAAGCGTTGTCGGTATAAGTTCCGCGCGGCCAGCGCTCGATGACCGAGCGGAAGCCGACGATGGCATTGTCGTACTTGCCCGCTTTTAGGGAGTCGAAGGCACGCAGATAGGCAGCCTCTTCCTCCGCGCTAGAGGTAGCTGCCTGCACCACGCTCGCCGCCGATGGCAACGTGACCTGCTGCGGGATGGATGCGGGGTTGGCAGGCAATGAGGCCAGCGGCGGAGTGGGCCCACCGACGGAGGCCGACGCTGAGGCTTGTTGCTGGGCTTGCAGCTGCTCTAGCTTGGCGAGTCGGCGATCCAAATCAGCAGACTGTTCCTTGTTGCGGCGCTCCAGCGTTTCCTTTTCAAACCGCAGTTGCTCGATCTGCCCTTGCAGTCGGCGCAGCTCGTCCAACGTGGCGCTGTCGTCTTTGTTCTCCACTGCGGCCGTGCGGCGGCCAAGCTCGGCGAGCTTCGCTTCAAGCGCGCGCATGCGTAGTTCCTCCGGCGAAACCGGCTCAGGCCCTGTCTGCCGAGCGATCGGCGTGCAGGCGGCAAGGCCTAAGGAAAGGAGGAGTAGAGCACTGGCAAAAGTCCGCATGGCGGGCAACCGTAACTGGGTGATGATGAAGTTTAGCGAACGAGCTCAACGCGGCGGTTTTGCGACCAAGCTTCTTCACTGCTGCCGGGAACGGCGGGGCGCTCTTCACCGTAGCTCACGCTGCTCAGTTGGCCGTCTGTAGCGCCCGCTGCCTTGAGTGCGCGGGATACGCTCTGGGTACGGCGCTCGGCGAGTGCCAAGTTGTACTCGCGGGAGCCACGCTCATCGGTATGGCCTTCCAAACGCAGCTTGAGCGCCGGGTTGGCAGCAAGGTAGCGGCCCCAGTTGTCGGCCACGGCCATGCCTTCGGCCTGCATCTCGTCAATGTCGTAGTCGAAGTAAACAACTTTGGCGTTCAAGTCGTACAAGGGCTTTTGGCTGCTGTTGCCAGCACCTGAGCCGCTATTTGTGCCAGAGGACAGCGCCTGCCCAGAGCCTATGCCTGAGCCGCCGGCAGCCGAGCTGCTACTGCCGTCCGCACTACCGCTGCCGGCTGTAGCGCCGCCATCGGTGGCATCCCCAGTGCTGGGTTGGCCCTTGCTGGCACAACCGGTGAGGACGAGGGCGGAAAGGGCGAAGGCGAAGAGCGTTTTATTCATGGCAGCTTCCTTGGAGTGGAGTGGGCTTCTATGCGGTAATGAGTATGACGTCAGGGTGCGAACAAAAAGTGAACGAGGAATAAATCGGCCCGTTCTGTTCACAATCCTTTATTGATTTATTCCGAAAAACTGGGTGCTTGGGGTAGTTGCATCGGCGCTGGCGCGGCATCCGCGATGGGTGGCGCGGCATTAGTCAGAAACGGTCCCCAAGCGGGTTCGCGCACCTCGCCGGATTGACGCAGGCTCTGCTGTACCTTGCCATCGACGCTCACCGTGCCGAGTGACGCGCCGCTGCGGTTAGCACTAGCAAACATGATGACCGCGCCATTCGGGGCGAAGCTCGGGCTCTCTTCCTGCGGCCCAGCGGTGAGTTTGGTCATCGCATTGCCCTTGGTGAGGTCCACCAGTGCGATGGTGTAGCGGCCTTTCTCGCCGTTGACGACCGCAATCTTTTTGCCATCCGGCGAGAACCGTGGGCGGAGATTTTGCTTGCCCATAAAGCTCACGCGCTTGGGGTTGCTGCCGTCCGCGTTCATCACATACACCTGGGCGCTACCGCCGCGGTCAGAGGTAAAGGCGATCTGGCTACCATCGGGCGAGTAGCTCGCCTCGGTGTCGATGGCGCGGTGGTTGGTCAGCCGCTTGCGGTTGCCACTGGCGAGGTCGATTTCATAAATGTCGGCGTTGGTCTCAAAGCTCAAGGTCACCAGTAGTTTCTTGCCGTCGGGCGAAAACGCCGGCGCGCCGTTGATGCCCTTCTCAGAAACAACCTTGCGCCGCTCGCCGGTCTCCGGCGTGTAGAGCCAGACTGCAGAGCGCACTTGCTCAAAGCCCACGTAGGCGATTTGCGCGCCATCCGGCGACCAGACCGGGGAAAGTAGCGGCTCGCGGGAGGTCACCGCTGTGCGTGGGTTAAAGCCATCGACATCGGCGATCAGCAACTCAAACTTGCGGGAGAACCCAAAGCCGCTGGCGGTGATGTAGGCGATCTCGGTGGAGAACACCCCGCGCGTGCCGGTGAGGCGCTCGAAGATGAGGTCGGAGATTTGGTGCGCTACGTCGCGCAACTGCGACTCCGGCACTGCCGGCATGGCAAAGCCCATCACTTCTTGCTGGCGCAGCACATCGAGCAGATGGAATTGCGTGCTGATCAGCCCACTGGCAGCTTTGCTCGCCGAGCCAATAATCAGGTAGTCGCGGCCCAAAGATTTCCAGTTGCTGTAATCCACCGCCGACGGGCTGCTGGGGGACTCCAGCATGGCCGAGCGCGGTGCGCCGGCAAATAGGCCGCTGCTTTCGAGGTCGCTCTGCACGATTTTGGCGATGTCGGTACTAAAGCTTGCGTTGATCGTCTGGCTGCTCACACTCGGGGCTTGGCCGGGTGCGCCACTGCTGGTGATCGTCATGGTGGAGGTCGCCGCAAACGGCACCACCGCAATCGGGGTGGCGGTGACACTGCCGCCGTCGATGGTGATTTCCAGCTGGGCCTGAACAGGTAGGGCGCAGAGCAGGGCCAAAGACAACAATATTGAACGCATGGTGTGTGGCATTAGGGGCGGAAGTTCAGAGTAAGTGTGCGTTGGAAGACGCTGGGGTCGCTGGGCGTCGGCAGTGGGTCGCTGCGGTAGACCGCCCGCAACAAGGCATCGTTCAGGGGTTCAGAGCCACAGCTTTTGGTGACCTTGGCGGCAAGGACTGCGCCGGTCGGTGCGAGTGTGACTTCGACCTTGCAGCTAAAGTCTTCGAGGCTCGACGCGGGGCGCTGGTAGTTGGCCTTCACCACGCGGGTGATCTCTGCGGCCCAAGCGCTGAGTGCGGCGTTGCGCTCTCTGGCGCGGATGGCAGCCATCGCAGCGGCCTCGTTGCGTTTTGCCGCCATCAGCGAGGCTTCTTCCGCCAAGGCTTCATCGCGGATTTGCTGGTCGCGGCGTGATTGCTCCTCCTCCTCGGCGATGCGATCTAAGGCAGCGCGTTCGGCACGCTCGGCTTTTTCCTTTGCTAAAGCCTTGGCTTTAGCCGCCTCTGCTTCGTCGCGCTTGCGCTTGAGTTCCGCGCGCTCCGCCTCTTGCGCGATCAGATCCGGAGCCGGCTCGGGTTTAGGCTCCGGTTTGGCCACAGGTTTGGGTGGTGGCTCAGGCTCTGGCTCGGGCTCCACTTTGGGTTTTGGCTTTGGCTCTGGCGGCGTTTCCGGGAGTGGCTTGGGCTCAGGCTCAGGCTCAGGCGGCGGTAGCGGCTCCGGCTTAGGCTCAAGGATGGGCTCAGGCTTGGGCGGCGGGGTCGCAGCTGCGGTCGGCGCACCGTCCTTGGGCAATTGATCGGCGCTGATCAGCACCGCCTCAATTGGGGTTGTGGGCTCTACTTTACGGCTGCACTGCATGCCGCCCATCAGCAGGACCAGAACTCCCAAATGGAGCACTGCGGCGGCGGCGAGATGGCGGGTGCTTAACTTCATTGCAAAAGGGCGCTGGGCTTACTGCTCGGCCTGTTCAGTAACAAACCCAAGCTTGCGGGCCCCAGCCTTCTGCAACAGCGCCATGCCCTGTGCTACCCGGCCGTAATCGACACGGCGATCGGCGCGCAGCAAAACGGTTGCGTCTGGCTGAGCGCCCAAACTGGTCGCCACACGCCCTACCAAATCGGCGTCGTCGACGCGCTCAGCATCGCTGCTCCCGATTTGTAGGCGGAACGAACCCTTGGCGTCGACAAACAAGGTAATCGGCTCAGCCGCGACACTGACGTTATCTGCACTGGCGGTCGGTAGATCCACTTCCACGCCTTGCGTGAGCAAGGGTGCCGTCACCATAAAAATGATCAGCAAGACCAGCATCACGTCGATGTAAGGGACGACGTTGATCTCCGCATTCAAGCGGCGCTTGCCGGGGCGCGTGGGCAGAGGGCTAGCCATGGCTTACTGGCGTTGGGCGCGTAGGCCGCGGTCGAGCACGCTGCACATCTCTTCCGCAAACATGTGGTAGCGCGATTCAAGGCGATCCACCGCACGCGAGAAGGTGTTGTACGCAATCATCGCTGGGATGGCCGCGAACAAGCCCATGGCCGTGGCGATCAGCGCCTCGGCAATGCCGGGGGCGACCATCGCGAGACTTGCTTGCTTCACTTGGCCAATCGCAATAAACGCACTCATGATGCCCCAGACGGTTCCGAACAGGCCGACATACGGGCTAGCCGAGGCAATGGTTGCGAGCTGAGACAAGCCGCCTTCTAGGGATTCCATTTCACGCACCTGCGCCACCCGCATCTGGCGAGTCACCGCGGCCAGAGCATCCTCCGGCGTGGTGCGGCTGCCAAAGTTCTGTTGGCGGACGAATTCCTCATAGCCCGCTTTGAAGATGCCGGGTAGCCCGGTGCTGGTTTGATCACGGCGATTGACCGCAGCGTACAGTTCGCTCATCGCGCCACCGGCCCAGAAGCGGTTCTCGAAGTCCTGTGCCTCGGTACTCGCGCGTTTGAGGCTATTGCGCTTGGCGAAGATGACCGTCCATGAGTACACCGAGGCCATCAGCAGCAAGAGCAAAATCAGCTGGGCGAGCGGGCTGGCTGCAAGGATCAGAGCACTGAAGGAGAAGTCAGCGGGCGGGACGGTTTGTGGGTTCATACGGTAGGTAACCAGCCGGTGGGCCAAGCCCGAGGGCGAAAGGTATCTGCACAGACACACACAATGGTTGCGCTGGCCTTAGTCAAAGTTTCTGAAGAATTGGTTCTGCGCAGCGTTTGGGCAAAAGTCAGGCTGGCTCGGCTAGTGGCCTGCACTTGCACCGTAGCCTCCAAGACATCGCCCAGACGCGCGGGCTTAACGTAGCGAGCATTGACCTCCGTAAGGGTGAACACCGCGCCATGCTCCCGCAATAGCCGCGCATGGCTCAGGCCACGGGCGACCAGCCACTCACTGCGCGCCCGTTCAAAGTAGCGCAGATAGTTGGCGTGGTAGACCACCCCGGTGGCGTCGGTGTCTTCCAAGTACACGCGAATCGGCCACGAAAACACATCTTTTTGTTGTTCCAGCATTCCGGAGATTCTACGGCTAAGCGGGCTTGGCTTTTAGAATCTCGCTTATGCGACTCAATAAATTCTTAAGCGAAAAGGGTTTGTGCTCCCGCCGTCAGGCCGATGCATGGATAGAAGCGGGCCGTGTGGCCATCAACGGTGTCACTGCGACGCTAGGCACGCAGGCTGAGGATGGCGATCAGGTGCGCGTCGATGGCCGGGTGGTGCTCGCGCGGGCTGCGGCCCATGTCTACCTCGCCTTCAATAAGCCGGTGGGCGTTACCTGCACCACGGAGAGCCGCGTGCAGGACAACATCATCGACTTCATCGGCCACCCTCAGCGTATCTTCCCAATTGGCCGCCTAGATAAGGATTCCGAAGGCCTGATCCTGCTGACCAGCGACGGCGACATCGTCAACCGGCTGCTACGCGCGGAAAACGAGCACGAGAAAGAATATGTAGTGCGCATCAGCCGCCCAGTCTCCGCGGATTTCCTCGCGCGGATGGCCGCAGGCGTGCCCATCCTCGGCACCCGCACCTTGCCCTGCAAGACCTGGCAGGAGGGCGCTGATCGCTTTGGCATTGTGTTGACGCAAGGGCTTAACCGGCAGATACGGCGCATGGTCGAGCACTTCGGGGCTGAGGTACTGGCCCTGCGCCGCGTACGCTTCGTCAATGTCGAACTGGGCAACCTCAAGCTGGGCTATTGGCGCAACCTGACAGCCGCGGAGTTAGTAGGGCTAGGCATTACCAGCGCCTGACGAGCCTTCCTTGAGCTCGGCCTAACCACTGAGCAAAAGAGAAAGCCACCTTTCGGTGGCTTTCTCTTGCAGCTAATTACCGCTTTAGAACAAAGAAGCGTCCATCGCCATCAAGGTTTCAGAGCCAGCGCGGATTTGCTTCAGGTGCGCGGCGGTCTCAGGCAGTAGCTTTGCAAAGTAGAAGCGTGCGGTGTGCACCTTCGACTTGTAGAAGTCGCCTTCCGCCTGCTTTTCCAGCGCAATCTTCGCCATACGGGCCCAGAAGTAGGCGTACACGAAGTGGCCGACCAAGTGCATGTAAGGCACGGAAGCAGCGCCGACTTCATCCGCGTTCTTCATTGCCTTTTGGCCGATTTCCATCGTCACCTTTTGCACGTCTTGGCCAATCTCAGCCAAAGGCTTGGTGAACTCTTGCATGGCTTCGTTGCCGCTCTCAGCCTTCACGAAGTCGGTGACCAGTTTGCCGAACTTCATCAGCTTGGCACCCATGTCGCCCAACACCTTGCGGCCCAGCAAATCCAGCGCCTGAATGCCGTTGGTGCCTTCGTAGATCATGTTGATGCGGGCATCGCGCACGTACTGCTCCATGCCCCACTCTTTGATGTACCCGTGGCCGCCGAACACCTGCATGCCGTAGGTGGTGGAGACGTAGGAGTTCTCGGTAATGAAGCCCTTGACGATCGGCGTCAGCAGCGCCATCAGGTCATCGGCTTCCTTACGGGTCTTCTCGTCGGGGTGGTGGTGGGCGCGGTCTAGCATCAGGCCGGACCAGTAGGTGAAGGCGCGGGCGGCTTCGACGTGGGCCTTCTGCGTCAGCAGCATGCGGCGCACATCGGGGTGCACGATGATCGGGTCAGCGGGCTTGTCCTTGGCCTTGGGGCCGGTGAGGCTGCGCATTTGAATGCGGTCCTTCGCATACGCCAAGGAGTTCTGGTAGGCGACTTCCGCCAAGCCCAAAGACTGCATGCCCACGCCCAAGCGCGCACCGTTCATCATCACAAACATGGCATTGAGGCCCTTGTTGGGCTCGCCCACCAACCAGCCCTTAGCTGCGTCCAAATTCATCACGCAGGTGGCGTTGCCGTGGATGCCCATCTTGTGCTCGATGGCACCGCACTTGATGCCGTTGCGCTCGCCGATGTTGCCGTCTTCTTTCGGGATGTACTTGGGCACGATGAACAGGCTGATGCCCTTGGTGCCGGCAGGGGCATCGGGCAGGCGCGCGAGCACCAAGTGGATGATGTTTTCAGCGAGGTCATGCTCGCCAGCAGAGATGAAAATCTTCTGGCCGGAGATCGCGTAGCTACCATCGGTCAGCGGCTCGGCCTTGCTGCGCAGCAGGCCCAAGTCGGTGCCGCAGTGCGATTCGGTTAGGCACATGGTGCCCGTCCAGTGGCCGGAGACAATCTTCGGCAGGTACTTGGCTTTCAGCTCTGGCGTGCCGTGCACGTGGAGTGCCGCGTATGCGCCGTGGGTCAGGCCTGGGTACATCGTCCAGGACTGGTTGGCAGAGTTCAGCATTTCGTAGAGCACGTTGTTGACCACTTCCGGCAGGCCTTGGCCGCCGTACTCGGGGTCGCAGGCCAGTGCCGGCCAGCCAGCTTCAACGTATTGGGCGTAGGCATCCTTAAAACCCTTGGGCGCGGTAACGACACCGCTGACCTTGTCGTGGTGGCAGCCTTCTTCGTCGCCCGACTGGTTCAGGGGGTAGGTAACGCCTTGGGCGAACTTAGCGGCTTCTTCGGCGATGCTATTAATGGTGTCGGCATCGAGTGCGTCGTGCGCGGGGAGGGTTTTGAGCTCCGCCTCGACGTTGAGCAACTCGTGCAGAACAAACTGCATATCGCGTAGGGGGGCGATGTACTGACCCATGGTGAAACTCCTCTAAAGGTGGAAAGGAAAAGGGAAAAAGTTGAGCGCTAAGGGTAGCTCAAGGCGTGTGGATTTGCTGCGGCGCAGCACCAAAGGCGATGAACGGAGCAATTAGGCCTGCCTAGGGTTTTCGGCCTATTTGCTTGAAAATTGAGCCGCGATGCCTTTTGATGCGCGCCCGCTGCTTTAAGACCAGCCTTTGGCGCAGCAATTGCGGATGTTTTGCCCTTTCATCTTTAGCCCCAAGCCGTGCCGACCACCGCCATGAAAAAAGCAGTACTCCTTTTGAGCGGTGGTTTGGACTCCGCCACCGTGCTGGCGATTGCTAAGAGCCAAGGCTTTGAGTGCCATGCCCTATCGGTTGCCTATGGCCAGCGGCATGTGGCGGAACTCCACGCAGCGGTAGCCGTCGCCCGTGCGCTGGGCGCTAGCAGCCACAAGCAGATTCAGGTCAATCTCGATGCGATTGGCGGCTCCGCACTCACCGATCACTCCATCGCCGTGCCTGAGCAGGCGAGTACGGGCATCCCGGTGACCTACGTCCCCGCCCGTAACACCTTGTTTCTAGCACTTGCATTGGGGCACGCCGAGGTAGTCGGCGCTAGTGATTTGTTCATCGGCGTCAATGCCGTGGATTACTCCGGCTACCCAGATTGCCGCCCAGCGTTTATTGCCGCGTTTGAGACTTTAGCGGCCACTGCTACCAAAGCAGGAGTGGAGGGTGCGGGATTTAAAGTCCACACACCGCTGATCCATATGACCAAGGCGGAAATCATCCGCACTGGTGTGGCTTTGGGCGTGGATTTCTCCAGCACAGTGTCTTGCTACCAAGCGAGCGCGGACGGATTAGCCTGCGGCCGTTGCGATAGCTGCCGCATCCGCGCCGATGGCTTTGCGGCTGCAGGTGTAGCTGACCCTACGCGCTACGCCGCTTAAGCCACTGGTGCCCTAGTTCTGGGTGATCGGCAGGCTGTCGCGTAGCCAAGCCTGTAATTTGGGTGCGTCCAAACCGCCGAGTTCGGCCTGTCGCACGATGCCGGCTGGGTCTATGAGCACCGTATACGGCAGCGCACCCAAGTGGTTGCCGAGCGCGTCCATGGCATTGATGACTGCTTCGTCGCCAATCAGGCTGGGGTAGTTAAACCCTTGCTCCTGCATGGTTTTGCGGACGGCATCTGGGTCGTCCATCGCTACACCCAGCACTTGGAAGTTGTGCTGCTGATAGTCCTCCTGCGCCTGCACGAGTAGGGGGATTTCCTCCATACAGGGAGCGCACCAACTGGCCCAAAAATTCACCAGCAACCATTTGCCCCGGTACTGGGCCAAGCTGTGCGGCTTGCCGGCCAAGTCGGGCAGGGTGAAGTCAGCGGCGGCCTTGCCTTCAACCCCGTGTTCGACCACTGGGCCGCTGCCCGCAGCGGGTCGCGCGCCGATCCCCGCCCATTGGGAAATCCCATACCCAGCAGCGCCTGCGACTGCGGCCACTAAGGCATAGGTGGTCAGTTGCTTCCAGTTGGGCATGAAGGTCGGAGCTTGGGAAGAAAAAAGGGTCGGCAGTGTAAGCGCAGACAACGCTGACTAGAGCTTGGCTGCCGAAGGGCTGGCGGCGTAACGCGGGCCGCGCAGACGCTGCATGAGGCGCTCCATCACCAAATAAAACGAGGGCGTGACGTAGAGCGTGAGCAGCTGTGAGGTCAACAGCCCGCCGACCACGGCTAGCCCTAAGGGGCGGCGGCTCTCACCGCCAGCGCCAAAGCCAAGGGCAATCGGCAGCGTGCCGATGATGGCGGCGAGCGTGGTCATCATGATGGGCCTAAAGCGCACCACGCAGGCTTCATGGATCGCCGTGAATGGGTCGGCACCGTCGCGTTTCATCGCGAGGGCAAAGTCCACCATGATGATGCCGTTCTTCTTGACTAATCCGACCAATAGGATGAGCCCGACAAAACTGAAGATGTTCAGCTCCTCGCGGAAGAACCAAAGTGCGAGCAGGGCACCAATCGCCGCCAGCGGCAGGGCGGTGAGGATGGTGATGGGGTGGACGAAGTGCTCATAGAGCACCGCCAGCACCATGTAGATCACCAGCACCGAGAACAAGAGCAAGAGCGGCAAATCCACCAAAGATTCTTGGAAGGTCTCCGCAGCACCCGAGAAGGTGCCGCTTACCCCCTCTTGCAGCTCCTCCTCGGCGATCCGCTCTATTGCTCCAGTGACCTCGCCCAAGGCGATGCCGGGCAGTAGCTCAAAGGACAAACTCACACTGGGCAGTTGTTGGTAATGGGTGACGGCGAGCGCGCCGACGCTGGGGGAGATTTCCGCGACCGTGGTCAGCGGCACCAATTGGCCGTTGTTGGTCGGCACATACAACAGCTTGAGGGCGTTGATGTTTTGCTGGTACTGCGGGTCAATCTGCAGCAGCACATCGTATTGATTGGTGTCGCTGTAGATGGTGCTAATGCGGGCAGCACCATAGGCGGCGTAGAGGGTGTTTTGGATATCCGCAATGCTCACGCCCAGAGTCGCGGCGCGCTCGCGCAGGATGTCCACTTTGATCTCTGGGTTGGCGATTTGCAGGTCGGAATTGACGTCCCGTATGCCGGGGATGCTGCGCATTTTCTCCGCCATTGCCTCAGACACCGCGCCTAGGGCTTTGAAGTCATCCCCCTGCAAGACGTACTGATAATTGCCGGTGAAGGAGTTGCCGCCGATGCGTATCGCCGGTGGGTTGTTAAAGAACACTTGCAGCCTAGGCACGGCTGAGACCTGCTTGCGCAATTGCCCGATGATTTCATCGGCACTGGCGTCGCGCTCAGACCTCGGTTTCAGGCGTACGGTCATGCGCCCCGCGTTGACCGCCCCAGTGCCGACGCTCGACATCACCGCCGCGATATTGGGATTGGCGCGGACGATCTCCGCCACTTTGTTTTGCGCTTCCAGCATCTCGGGGAAGGACACGCCATCCGGCCCGCGCACATTGGCCATGATCACGCCGGTGTCTTGTGAGGGGATGAAGCCAGTGGGCACCACACGGAACATCAGCACGCTGCCGATCAGAATCAGCAGGCTGAACACCAGCATCAGCCCGTTATGCCGCAGCGCCCAGTGCAGGCTGCGGCTATAGACCTGAGTGATGGCGTTGAGGCCCCGCTCGAGTGCCAAGTACAAGCGGCCATGCTCGCTTTGGTGGGTGCCCAGATAGCGCGCGCAGAGCATGGGCGTAAGCGTCAAGGACACGGCTGCGGAGATCAAAATGGCGACGGCAGTCGTCACCGCAAATTCTTGGAACAAACGGCCAACAATGCCGCCCATGAACAGAATCGGGATGAACACGGCGACCAAAGAAATGGTCATCGAGATCACGGTAAAGCTGATCTCTTGGCTGCCGCGCTCTGCGGCCTCCTGCGCGCTCATGCCTTGCTCTTTGTAGCGGGCGATGTTCTCTAGCACGACGATGGCGTCATCGACGACGAAGCCGACCGAGAGCGTGAGCGCCATCAGCGTCAAGTTATTGAGCGAGAAGCCCAAGAGGTACATGACGGCAAAAGTCCCGAGCAGCGAGGCGGGTAGGGCGAGGGCGGAGATGAAGGTGGCGCGTGGGTCCCGCAGGAACAGGAAGATCACCAAGATCACCAGCACAATCGACAACCCCAAGGTGAACTTGACCTCGTGGATGCTCTCGGCGATGAACTCGCTGCGGTCGTAAATGACGTCGAGGCGGGTATCACCCGGCCCGGTGGCGGAGATTTCTGGCAGCAGCGACCGCACTTCTTTGACGATATCGACGGTGTTCGAGCCGGGCTGGCGGGTAATCGCCAAGACGATCGCCGTGCGGCCATTGAAGTTTGCGGTCTGTTTGTCGTTTTGGATGCTGTCCTCAGCACGGCCAACGTCAGAAAACCTCACTGGAGCGCCATCCGCACTTTTGAGGATGATCTGGTTGTAGGCCTCGGCGGTGCGCAACTGGCCGTCGGCGTCAATCGTGTAATTGCGCTCGCTGCCGCTCAAGGTGCCGGCCGGTTGATAGCTGTTGGCCTCCGCGACACTGGAGCGCAACTGCGCCATCGACAAACCGCGCGCCGTGAGTGCCAGCGGGTTGACCTGCAAACGCACCGCGTAGCGCCGCGAGCCGAAGACGTTGACCTGTGCGACACCGCTGATGCGCGACAGGCGGTCCGCCACGCGGGTTTCGGCGAAGTCGTTGAGCACCGTCATCGGCACGGACGTCGCTGACAGCGCCATGAACAGGATTGGGGAATCCGCTGGGTTTTCTTTTCGCAGGCTGGGCGGGTTGGGCAGTGAGGACGGCAACTGCCGCGAGGTTTGCGCGATGGCACTTTGCACGTCGGCGGTGGCGTCGTCGATGTCGCGGTCGAGCGCGAAGCTCAGGGTGATATTGGTGCTGCCATTGCGGCTGGTGGAGTTCATCGTCTCCAAGCCGGGGATCTGCGTGAAGGCGCGCTCCAGCGGTGTGGCGACACTCACCGCCATGGTCTCTGGGTCGGCACCCGGCAAGTTGGCGCTGACGCTGACGGTAGGGAAGTCCACGCTCGGCAACTCGGCCACCGGCAGCTTGAAGTACGCGAACAGCCCGAAGAACACTAAGGCGGAGGTCAGCACCACCGTAGCGACTGGCCGCGCGATGAAGGCACTGGAGATGTTCACGGTGCTGGCTTCCTAGCCTGCTCAGCCTTCGCCTCAGACGGCTTGCCGCCCGACTGGGCCAGAGCCCCGCGCTTGCCGTCGCCAGCACCCTGCGGTTTGACCTCAGTCCCTGGGCGCAAGTCCCGGGGCGGGCGGGCGATGATGCGCTCGCCACCCTTTAGGCCAGAGCGGATCACCGTCTTGCCGCGCAATTGGCGGTCCACGACCACCTCGGTCAGTTGCGCTTTGCTGTCGCTAGTCACCACAAACACATACGGCCCATTGGCACCCTGCTGCACGGCAGTCTCTGGCACCAACAGGGCGTTGGCTTGCACATCCAAAGTCAAAACCAAGCTGACAAAGCTGCCCGGCCAAAGGGATTCATCCTCATTGGCGAACACCGCCTTCATCCGCACCGTGCCACTGGCTGCTTCGACTTGGTTGTCGATGAACTCCAAGCGGCCTTGATAGACGCGCTCTGGAGCCTCTTGCAGGCTGGCGGAAATCTTCAGCGCGCCTTTGGCTTGGGCGGCGCGCACGGCTGCAAGGCTGGCCTGCGGCACTGAGAACACCGCGTGCACCGGCTGCAACTGGTTAATCGTCGCCAAGGGCTGGGCATCGCTTGGGCCCACGACATTGCCGCTGCGTACCGCGAGCGCGCCCGTGCGGCCGCTGATGGGCGCGTAGATGCGGGTGCGCTGCACGTTGATGCCCGCCGCACTGATTTGCGCCTGTGCGAGTGCCACCGCCGCTTGAGCCGCACCCGCAGCAGCGACGGCGGCTTCCAATTCCTGCGGCGTGACGTAGCCGCGCGCCACCAAGGGCTGCAAGCGCACCTGCTGCGCATTGGCAGCACTCAGGTTGGCGCGTGCCGCCTGCATCTGCGCCTTCGCTTGGGCGAGGCTCGCTTGGCTGGGCGCGGCATCCAGCGTGAACAGCAACTGCCCCTTCTGGACGGCGTCCCCTTCCGTGAAGTGCACCGCCGTCAGCGTGCCGCTCAATTGCGGCCGAATCGCCACTTGATGGCTGCTCTGTAGCTGACCGATCGCCTCCAACTCGACGGGCGCGTCTGCGGTCGTCACGGTGGTCATTTCGACCTGCGCCGCCCGCGGCCCGCCTCTGCCTTTTCCGCCTGCGGCTTCCTCTGCGGAACTGATGCGCCAGAACACAGCCGCGCCAATCAAGCCAAAAACTAAAAGGAGTGAAACCAGCGGCAGTGGACGCACGGGGAGGAGCCTAAACGGTGGAATGGCACAGACAAGCGGTAGGCTCATCCGGTTCATGAGATTACGCAAATAAATGCGTCACCGGCGTGAATCTGCGCTGAGTTTTGAGCGGATCACCACACAGCCTATTCACCGCTGCAATCGCTCACTACCATGGCCGGAACATGCAAGCCTCTCAACTTATTCCCGCCGCGATTTTGGGCCGCAAGCCGCGCCGCCTTGCGTGGCTGATGGACCTCTACGAACGCAACTACCGGCAGATGCAGCAACTGCTGGGGAGCTTCGAGCTTTGCTTTGATACGGCGACCTCGGACTCGGCCACCGATTTGTCTTTGCAGCTCACCGTCATCGACCGTGCGCCGTACACCCAAGAGCTGCGGCTGACCTACGAGTTTGACGCGGCAACGGCAGACCGCCATTTCGCGCCGGACCTCTCTGTGCGCCTCTACCACGACGCGAAGGTGGCGGAGGCCCTGCAAATGACCGGCAGGCCGCCGTGGTTATCGGAGCAGCCGGATGCCTTGGCGCAGATTTATTTGGATGAGCAATGGCAGCGCAACGTCATGCTGCATAAGTGGTTGGAGTATTTGCTGCACCACGGCCATAGCTTTGCGGGAATCCCAAGGCCCAAAAATTGAGCTGCGCTGGGCCAGCGCGGGCTCCAGAGGGCATTCGTTGGCGTTGGGGGCGCTAGGACTAGGGAAGTGATTCGCGCCGGCTTCCCTCGGCACACAGCTGCACCGCTGCCGTTGCTCCCTTCCGGGCCTGGCGGGGTTCACGGCTCACTACTGCGAGGACCGGCGCGAATCAGCGGTATTGTCGCACGCGGTAAAAGCAGTTTGCAGGCTTATCGCGGTGGTTTTTCGGCCAAAGGGGAGGTTGGCGGAGCCACTTGCGGTACTAAGGGTACGGGGACGAGCGGCGGCGCTTCGGCTTTGAGCAGTACCACGCCGCCGCCGCGGTAGAGCGGGGTAAACGCCAGTTGTGTGTCCTCACGCAAGGCGGCTACGCGGTCGAGCCGGGTAAACACGACCTCGCCCGCAACTGGGGCGCGTTTAGGCGTGACTGCGCCCCGATAGACCGAGAAACTCGGCATAAAAATGCGGTAGCTCACCACCGTTGCCGATTGGCCGCGCGCGGCTAGGGCTGCCTGCTGCACCGGCACTTGTTGGCCAGCCGCGAGCAGCGGCAGCACGCCGCACCAAGTTGCTACGGCAGCAGCCAAGCCGGCGCGGATCGCCACTGCTGGCGCGCTTAGACGGCCAATGAACAGACTGGCCAGCACAAAGCCGAGGGCTAAGCAAAAGCCGAGGGTGTAGAGCGGGCTGAATGCTGCGAGCACGGCCTCGATGATCCCTAAGTCATACGCTCGCCTAGGCGGTGGGAGGTTGTGTCGCAGCAGCACCGGCAGCCAGATCAGCAACAGCAAGAAGACGATGGCCGGGAGGGCGGCGAGCCAAGTGCTGCGCAGGCGGTCACGGCTCAAGCCGATCAGCACAAACAGCGGGCTGCATCCGTACAACAAGTAATGCGGCAACTGGGTTTTGGACGCAGAAAACACCACCAGGACCACCAAGAACCAGGCCGCCAAAAACCCAGTCAGGGTTTCAAGGTGCAATTTTCTAAACCGCTGGAAGACCGCTGGCAGCCACGCAGAGAAGGGCAGAAGGATCAAGGGTAAGGCGGCGAGGTAATACCACCAATGCCCGCCGTGGTTCTCCATGGTGGCGGCGTAGCGGCTTAGGTTGTGGCCGAGCAAAAACTGCCGCATAAACTCGCCGCCATCGCGCAGGCTGAGTGCTACCGCCCAAGGGAGAAAGAGGGCAGCAGCGAGCAGCCAACCGGGCCAGAACAGCGCGGCTTGCAGCATCTTGTGCCGATGTTGGCGGTGGAGCAGCGCGTGGCTCAGGCCAACCAGCACCGGCAGCACCGCTGCGATGGGCCCCTTGGTGAGTAGGCCTAGGCCGATCCAGAAGTACAGACGCGCAAGTCGCCAGCGGTTGTCGGTGTCATCCGCAAGGTGCTGCCAGAGCGTGAACAAACTCATGGTGAGGCAGAGATTCAGCAGCGCATCGGCGGTGGCGGCGTGCCCGATCAGGCCGGGGATGGGCGAGAGCGCCAAAGCCGCAGCGGCAAACAGAGCGTGATCCGGGCTGCCGCCGACGCTGCGGGTGAAGCGGTAGACCGCCATCAGCCACAGACTGGCCGCGAGCATGGAGGGCAGGCGCAGAGCGAACTCCGTCCAACCCAAAGCGCTCACGCTCGCCGCCTGAAGCCAATAGATGAGGATGGGTTTGTCGTAGCGCGGCTCGCCATTGAGCCAAGTCATGAGGAAATCGCCGCGCTCGAACATCTCGCGGGTGGCCTCGGAGAAGGCGCCTTCGTCGAGGTCAAACAGTGGCACCGCCCAGCTATTGAGCCAAAAGCCGACAAACGCGAACAGCGCCAGCGCGGCGTAATGGCGCAGGGTCGGCTCGACGGAGTTCATCCAAGGCGGGCTGACGAGGGCAGCAGACATAGCGCTGATCGGGGTCTTATCGGGGTGCTGCGTGGCTGGGCTGCGGCGTGGGCGCGGTGTCGGACGCAGTCACAGTCGCTGGTGTTTTGGCCCAGCCGAGCGGGGTATCGGCAGTCGGCTCATGCAGGATGGCCACACGCGGCGCGCCCTGGAAGAAGATCCGCGCCAGCATTTCCGCCACCACGCCGGTGGTGATGAACTGCATCGAGAACACCAGCAGCAAAATTGCCGTCAGAAACAAGGGGCGGCCACCGATGCTCTCGCCTAGGCCGAATTTGACGAAGGCCAACCAGCCCATCATCAGGCTGCCGGCAAAGCCCAAGGCCAAGCCAATCGAGCCGAAGAAGTGGCCGGGGCGGGCTTGAAAGCGCAGGAAGAAAAATACGGTGAGCAAGTCCAGCACAACGCGAAAAGTGCGCGAAATGCCGTATTTGCTGGAGCCGAACTGCCGCGCATGGTGGGTGACGGGCATCTCGCCGATGCGGGCAGGCGAGGTCACCATCGCCGCCCAAACCGGGATGAAGCGGTGCATTTCGCCGTACAGACGCACGGCTTTGATGATGTGCGCGCGGTACACCTTGAGTGAGCAGCCGTAGTCGCTGAGGTTCACACCGGTGACTTTAGCGATCAGCTGGTTGGCAATGCGGCTGGGGACTTTGCGGTTGATCAGTGCGTCTTTGCGGGCGGCACGCTTGCCTGCCAAGAGGTCGAGGTCGCGCTCGAATAAGGCGGCGACCATTGCTGGGATATCCGCTGGGTCGTTCTGTAAATCGCCATCCAGCGTGGCGATCACCTGACCGCGTGCGGCGTCGATACCCGCTTGCATCGCCGCTGTTTGGCCGTGGTTGCGGGCGAAGCGAATCACGCGGACATGCGGCCCGTACTCGCGGGCGGCGGCCTCCAAGCGCGGGCCGGTTTGGTCAGCAGAGCCATCATCGACGACGATCAACTCCCAAGCACCTGCGTAGCTTGCTAAGCCTGCGTGCACCCCGGCCAACATCGGAGCGACGTTGTCCTGCTCCTTGTACATCGGGATGATCACGGAGAGGCTGGGGGAGGTCATGAATGGGCTGTGCTGGCTGAACATCAGGGGGATTTTCGCACAGGGTTGGGGGCCATCCAGGCGATCGCCCCCGCTATTAGCGCAATCCCGAGCAGCAATAAATGGAGATTGACGGCAGCCGCCAGCAGCGCCGCAACACTGGATTGATTGGCTCCGGCAAAGAGCAGCACGCCGGCCTCATAGCTGCCAAATCCCCCCGGTGTGTGCAGCGGCAGCACGGTGGACAAATCCCCGCCAATCGCAGCGAGCACACCGGCAGAGACGGTTACGCCCGCAAGCGCTGCAAACACCAGCCCCAGCACACACAGCTTGATCAGCCACGCTGCCCAGGTCAGGCAAAGGTCACGCAGGACTTCGCGGATTTGCTTCGGGCAGGCGCTCAGGGCTTCGCTGGCCCAGCGCGTCCAGCGGCCTTCGCGGCGCGCAAGCGCGGCTATCCCGCGTGACCGAACAGCGAGCACTGCCAGCGGTGCCAGCGCCAATACCCCTGCCGCTAGGGCTGGTGTTGTCTGCCCGAGGCCAAACTGCTGCGGCAGCAACAGCGCGGCACTCAGCACCAGCAGAATGTTGAGATCGAGCAGGCGCAGCCACAGCAGCGTGCCGGTGCCGGCTGCCAAAGGCAGGCCAAAGTAGCGTTGCATCAGGACGGGGAAACTCACCTCGCCCGTGCGCGCGGGCAGTAGCAAGTTCAGGGCGTTATTGATCAGCACCAGACGCAGGCAGTGGTGCCACGCCCCGCGCGGGATTTCTGGCTCCGCCCAATAAATCCGAAGCGCGCGCAGGCTATAGCTGACCGCTTGCGCGGCAATCGCCCCAAGGATGAGCAGCGCCGGCACGTTCCGCCAAGGTGCGAGCAGTCGCTCCAGCCCCCACAGGCTATGCAGCGCATAGACCAACGCTGCGAGGATGAGCACTTGCAGTGCGGGCATTAATGCGTGGAGCGTGCGCATGAAGTCGGGCACAAAAAAGCCGGAGGCTGCTGCGCAGGCCCCGGCCTTTGAGTTGGGGCGCTTTAGAAGTTAAAGCGACCGCCCACGGTGTGTACGTCTTCGTCAGCGCCGTAACGGATGCTGACAACGCCGGAGAAATAGGGCGTGAATTTGTACTGGCCGTCGAGATCGAAAGCGGATTCTTCGGAGTCGTCGATGTCTTGGTAGGTGTAGGTGCCGCTGACTTCAATACGCTCGGTGAGCAACATGCGCAGACCAGTGCTGACTTCAAATCCGCTTTCGGAGTCTGGGGCTACTTCGGCGTCCTCCAAGGCGTCTTTGCCGTCGGCATCTTGGTAGAGGTAGCTAGCGCCGCCGACCAAGTCCAGTACGGGGGTCAGCGCGAAGTGCCCGCCGACGCCGACGGTGCCCTCCATGTATTCGACGCTGCCGGTATCCATGCCCACTGGGAAGTCTTCGGAGTCCAGGTAGGCAAAGCGGCCAGAGACGAAGAAGTTGTTCAAAAAGCCGACCGAGCCGCGCAGTTGCAGGCCGCGCGCATCCGCAGAAACGGCGTCGGCATCGGCGTTGATGTAGCGCAGTTCCGCAAAGTTGTAGTTGATGCCTTCCGCAGCTTGGGCTGCAACAGGTGCGGCCAGTAAGGCGCAGGCGATAAGCGCATGACGCATGATGAACCCCTCGTAATAAATGTTGGCAATGTTGCGGAACCCGCTTTGGGGGATTCTCGACAAGCGCGAGTATAGCTTGCGTTAAAGTCGGCAGATGACCGCTCAAGCAGTTGAAATGCCCCAATCTCCCGCAGTTTTCATCATGGGGCCGACCGCTTCCGGCAAGACGGGCTTAGCGCTAGCACTCTATCGGGCGGCCTGTTCGGGTAGTTATGGCCTCCCGCCGATTCGGCTCATTAGTGTCGACTCCGCGCAAGTGTTTCGCGGCATGGATATCGGCACCGCCAAGCCGCCAAAGTCGGTGCTTGCCGAGGCGCCCCACGCCTTAATCGACATCCTCGACCCAGCCGAGAGCTACTCAGCCGCGCGCTTTGTCGATGACGCGCTGCGCGAGGTCGCGGCCGCGCGCGCCGCCGGTGCATTGCCCGTCTTGGTGGGCGGGACTGGCTTGTACTTCCGTGCGCTGGAGCAAGGTTTGGCGGCAATGCCCGAGGCCGATGCCGCGCTGCGTGCGGCCATCGAAGCGCGTGCCAGCCAACTGGGTTGGCCAGCACTGCACCAAGAGTTAGCTGGGATAGACCCAGAATCTGCTGCGATGATCAAACCCAATGATCCGCAGCGCATCACCCGCGCACTGGAGGTTTATCAGCTCACCGGCAAAACCCGCAGCGCCCATTGGCAGGCCGATAACTCGCCAAAACTCGCCGGCCCCATCGTCAAGATTGCCTTGTGCCCGCCGCAACGGGCGCTGCTGCACACGGCGATTGCTGAGCGCTTCCACGCCATGATGGCGGAGGGTTTTTTGGCGGAAGTGCAGCGCTTGAAGCTGCGGCCCGACCTGCACAGCGCGCTGCCGTCAATTCGCGCGGTAGGCTATCGCCAACTTTGGGAGCATCTCGATGGGCTCTGCGGCTTGGAGCAGGCGGTGGAGCGCGGCATTATCGCCACCCGTCAATACGCGAAGCGGCAGATGACCTGGCTACGCTCCGAGGCCCATTGCCATTGGTTTAACGCACAAGACCCAGACAGCTTTGCGCACGTGCTTGCGCTGATCCGCGCCGCTGATTTGCGCATCTGAACCTTCTCAGCGTCCGTAGGTCTAGCCATCGGTGGTATCCTACTGAGGTTGGCGCGCGATCCTTTTTTAAGCGCGCCGTGTCCGCAGTATTCATAACAATCAGCAACACAAACAAGAGGTCAGCAAGCCATGTCGTCCAAAGGCCAAACCCTGCAGGAACCCTTCCTCAATGCCCTGCGCAAAGAGCGGATTCCCGTTTCCATCTATCTCGTAAACGGCATCAAGCTGCAAGGACACGTCGAGTCCTTCGACCAGTTCGTCGTGCTGTTGCGCAACACCGTCAGCCAGATGGTTTACAAGCACGCGATCTCTACCATCGTCCCCGCCCGCGCGGTCAAGCTCGATGGTGACGATGACGCTGTTGGCAACACGGTCGGCTAAGCCGACGAATAGGTTCTTCCCTGAAGTTCATTGAGCGCCCCCAAGGGGGGCAAAAAGCGGTGCTCGTTCATATTGACTTGAACGACGCAGACTACGACAGCGACCGAGCAGAGTTTCATGACTTGGCGCGTTCGGCCGGTGCCGAGATCGTTGCCATGATTGGCGGCTCTCGGCAAAAGCCGGACGCGGGTTTGTTCGTGGGCAGCGGCAAAGTCGAAGAGGTCCGCGTTGCGGTCAAAGCGGGGGATGCGGAACTCGCGATCTTCAACCACGACCTCTCGCCCAGCCAAGAGCGCAATTTAGAGAAGCACTTGGAGTGCCGCGTGCTCTCGCGCGCTGGGCTCATCTTGGACATCTTCGCCAAGCGCGCCCGCACCCACGAGGGCAAGTTGCAGGTAGAGCTGGCGCAGCTCAAGCATCTGTCCACCCGCCTTGTGCGGGGCTGGACGCACCTTGAGCGGCAAGCGGGCGGTGGCGGGATTGGCCTCTCAGGCCCCGGCGAGACCCAGTTGGAAATGGACCGCCGCCTGATCAAGGACCGCATGGCGCATCTGCGCAAGCATTTGGAGGACGTCAAGCGTCACCGTGCTTTGTCGCGCCGCGCGCGTAAGCGCAATGAGACGCCCTTGGTGTCGATTGTTGGCTATACCAACGCGGGGAAGAGCACGCTGTTTAACGCGATGACGGGTGCCGGTGCCTACGCGGCAGACCAACTGTTCGCGACGTTGGATACCACCATCCGCAAGCTGCAATTGCCGGCGGATCAGGAAATTTTGCTCGCCGATACGGTGGGGTTTATTCGCGACCTGCCGCACGACTTGGTGGCTGCCTTCCGCGCCACGCTGGAGGAGGCTCGTGAGGCAGATCTGTTGTTGCACGTGGTCGACGCAGCCGATCCCGAGCGCACTGCGCGTATCGAGCAAGTTCAAGCGGTGCTGAAGGAGATCGAGTGTGACGAGCTGCCAACGCTCTTGGTCTACAACAAGATTGACTTGCGTGAGGACGAACCGGCGCGGGTAGAGCGGGATGCCGAGGGTAGGCCGCAGCGCATATTCGTCTCTGCCCGCAGCGGCGAAGGCTTGCAAGCGCTGCGCGAAACGCTCTCGGAATTGATCTTCCCTGATCTCTACGAAGACGAAATTGCGGTGCCACCCAGCCAAGGGAAGTTCCGCGCTTTGTTGTTCTCAGCACATGCAGTGCAGGCAGAGCGGGTGGACAGCAAGGGGGTTTCTCACCTCAAATTACGGCTGCCCCGCCCTCGGTATGAACGAATTTGCCGCGAGGCAGGTCTGCGCTTAGACGACAAGCGACGCAGCGCCAACTTAGAATCTTGGGAAAGACCCCCAATAAAGGCGAAGCGGAAGTCGGCCGCACGCTAAATCGCCCACATCAAAATTTCTACTTAGTTATTGAGACCCAACATGGCATGGAATGAACCCGGCCCCGGTAACCGCGACCCTTGGAATCAAGGTGGCGGTAATAACGGCAATAACGGTAACAAAAAGCCGCAGCCACCGGACTTGGACGAGATGATCAAACGCTTCAAAGAGCGCTTGACCGGCAAAGGTGGCGGCTCCGGAGGCAGCGGCAATAGCAATGCGCGGCCAGGCCTGCCGCGCAAGCTGCCGTTGTCCTTCGGCGTGCTGGCGGTGATTGCGGCGATTCTTTGGGCGCTTTCCGGGTTTTATACCGTTGACGAACAGCAGCGCGCCGTGGTTTTCCGCTTTGGTGCGTACTCGGCTACATCTGAGCCCGGCCTGCGTTGGCGCCTGCCTTGGCCGATTGACCGCCACGAGAAGGTCAACCTGACCGGCGTGCGCAGCGTGACTGATCGCGCCACGATGTTGACCAAGGACGAGAACATCATCGATGTCGAATTGTCGGTGCAGTACCGCGTGTCCTCGGCCTACGAGTACCTCATCAACACTGCGGACCCCGACCTGACGCTGCGCCAAGCGACGAAGTCCAGCGTGCGTGAGGTGGTGGGCCAAAACACCATGGATTTCATCCTTACCGATGGCCGTGAGCAGGTGGCTGATAAAACCAAGCAGCTGCTGCAAGAGCGCATGGACGAATACAAGTCCGGCCTGATCGTTAGCGAAGTCAACCTCAAGCAAGTCCAACCGCCGGAGGCCGTGCAAGCGGCGTTTGCCGATGCGATCAAAGCACGCGAAGACTTGGAGCGCTTGAAGAACGAGGCTCAGGCTTACGCCAATGAGCGCATCCCGCGCGCGCGCGGTGCAGCAGCGCGTATGTTGGCTGAGGCGCAAGGCTTTCGAGAGCAGAGTGTCGCAAAGGCTGAAGGTGACGCCGCGCGCTTCGGCCAGTTGGTGGCGGAGTACCGCAAAGCGCCCGGCGTGACCCGCGACCGTCTGTATATGGACACCATGAGCGAGGTGCTTGCGAAGACCAACAAAGTCATCATCGATGTCGATAAGGGCAGCCCGATGATCTACCTACCGCTGGAACAATTGCTCAAACAGCAACCGCGCGCGCCCGCACTGGAGCCCGCCCCTGCCGCAGCCGCGCCGGCCGCCGCGCCCTATGGCGATGGCACACGCTCCCGCGAACGTAGCGCCCGCTAAAGTCCTTTAGGCAACCTGACCATGACGCAAGATAAGAGCCTGAATCTACTCATCATTGGCACGCTGGCAGCGGTGACGCTGTTCTCCAGTGTTTTTGTAGTGGACCAACGCGAGAAAGCGGTGCTGTTCCAATTGGGCGAGATCCGCACCGCGAACTTCACGCCCGGGCTGCACTTCAAGTTCCCCTTTGTGCAGAGCGTGCGCAAGTTTGATGGCCGCATCCTGACGCTCGACAACCAGACTGAGAACTTCCTCACCGTCGAAAAAAAGAACGTTGAGGTGGACTATTTCGTTAAATGGCGTATTGCCAACCCGCTTCAGTATTACCGTGCGACTGGCGGTCAGGAGCTGGTGGCAGCGGATCGTCTGAGTGGCATCGTCAACCGTGGCCTGCGTGACCAGTTCGGCTCGCGCACCATCCAGCAAGCGGTCACCAGTCAGCGTGATCAGATGATGGAAGCCTTGGAGAAATCCGCCGTCGAGAAGGTGAAGGAATTAGGTGTGTCCATCATCGATGTGCGGATCAAGTCCATTAACCTGCCCGCTGAAGTCAGCGGCTCGGTGTATGACCGTATGCGCGCTGAGCGCACCCGGGTTGCGGCGGATCTTCGCGCCAAGGGCGCGGAAGAAGCTGAGAAAATCCGCGCCAATGCCGATCGCGAGGCGCAAGTGACTTTAGCCAATGCCTATCGTGATGCTGAAACCATGCGCGGTGAGGGTGACGGTAAAGCAGCCGAGATCTACGCTAGGGCCTACGGGGATAACGCCGAGTTCTACAAGTTCTACCGTTCTCTGAGCGCTTATCGTGACGCCTTCCAAGGCGAGAACGACATCATGGTGCTGGAGCCGAACGGCGAGTTCTTCCAGAGCTTCAAAGGCCAATAGGCGCGACGAGCACTGCCCCAACGGTAAGCGGATGGACGACTTTGCGCGTGCTCTGATGCTGGTGCTGGTGATTGAAGGCGCACTGCCGTTTTTATCGCCAGCGAGCTTTCGCGCCAATCTGCTGCGTATGGCGAGCTTGGAAGACCGCCACCTGCGCATCTTCGGCGCGCTCGCCTTGCTGGGTGCACTGTTGCTGTCGCAAGCCCTCTAGCCGACGATTCAACCGCGCCGCCTCGTCAGCCGCATGGGGACGGCGAATTTTCATGAAATTCACCTCGGCAACCCCTACAATCGCCCCGCTTTAGACTCGTGACCCCGCCAATGAAACTTTGGATGCTGCCGGAAGGCATGGAAGAAAGCCTACCCGAGCAAGCGTGGCGGGTGGAGGGTTTGCGCCGTCAGCTATTGGATCATTACCGCGCCAAGGGCTATGCCCTAATCCTGCCGCCCTTGGTGGAGCATTTGGACGCCCTCTTGACTGGCTCCGCTGCGGGCATGGACGGTGTCACCTTCAAGCTGACCGACCCTGCTTCTGGCCGCCTGCTCGGCATCCGCTCGGATATGACGCCGCAAGCCGCGCGCATGGCCGCACGACACTTTGCCTCGGAGCCCATTGTACGGCTCTGCTATTTGGGCACGGTGCTGCGCACTCAGCCTGATGCCCTAGGTGCCGCGCGTGCCCCAAGGCAAGTGGGCTGCGAGCTATTCGGCGAGACCACCTTAGCGGGGGACCTCGAAGCACTCGGCTTAATGCTCGATACGCTGTCGATTGCGGGTTTGAGCAATGTCCACCTCGACCTCGGCCACGTCGGCGTGTATCGCGCGGTGATTCAGAGCCTGGGTTTGGAGGCCGCGTACGAGGCCGAGTTATTCGACCTTTTGCAACGCAAATCCAAGCCGGAGATCGCTGGCTTTGCTGCCAGTGCGGGCTTGTCTCCCGGCGCGCAGCAGGCCCTAGAGTGCCTGATTAGCCTCAATGGGGACGTCAGCGTATTGCGCCGCGCGCGCGCAGAACTGGCACCGCTCGGTACCGCCATTGCCGAAGCACTCGATAGCCTAGAGGCGGTGGTGAGCGCCTTGGCGGCAAGCCACCCAGACATCCCCTTACATCTGGATTTGGCCGAGTTGCGCGGTGCTAGCTACCACACCGGCCTGACCTTCGCAGCCTTCGTGCCCGGCCATGGCCGCGATCTCGCACGCGGCGGACGGTACGACGGGGTAGGGCAGGAGTTCGGCATGAGCCGGCCTGCTACCGGATTTTCCGCAGATATGAACGATCTGCTGCGGTTAAGCGCTTAAGGGCTGGTTAGCCCACCAAGCAAAACACACAGTAATTACACAGCGTAGAGGCCAGAACAATGGGCAAGACCGTAGTAGTGATCGGCGCACAATGGGGCGATGAGGGCAAGGGCAAGGTTGTCGACCTGCTCACTGACAAAGCCCAAGCCGTGGTGCGATTCCAAGGCGGCCACAACGCCGGCCATACGCTGGTGATTAACGGGGTCAAGACCGCACTCAACCTGATCCCCAGCGGCATCATGCGCCCAGGTGTCGCCTGTTTGATTGGCAATGGCGTGGTGCTCTCGCTGACTGCGCTGATTGGTGAGATCGCCAAAGTCGAAGCCACCGGCGCAGAAGTACGCTCGCGCTTGAAGATCAGTGAGGCCACGCCGCTGGTGCTGCCGGTACACGCCAAGCTCGACCAAGCCCGCGAAAAAGCGCGCGGCGAGGCCAAGATTGGCACCACCGGCAAGGGCATTGGCCCTGCGTATGAGGACAAGGTCGCCCGCCGCGCCGTGCGGGTGGGTGATTTGTTCAATAAAGAACAGCTCAGCGCCAAGCTCAAAGAGATGCTGGCGCACCACAACTTCATGCTCACGCACTACTACAAGGAAGAGCCGGAAGACTTCGACGCCACCTTGGCGCTATTGCTGGAGCAAGCGGAAGTCATCCGCCCCTTGGTCGCGGACGTCACCGAACTGCTGCGCCAGCACCTCAAGCGCGGCGACAACGTGTTGTTCGAAGGTGCGCAAGGCGCGCTCTTGGACGTTGATCACGGAACCTATCCCTTCGTCACCAGCAGCAATACGACTGCCGGTGGCGCGGCGACTGGCACCGGCGTCGGCCCGCGTGAACTCAACTACGTGCTCGGCATCGTCAAGGCCTACGCCACCCGCGTGGGCTCAGGCCCGTTCCCGACCGAGCAAGAGAACGCTATCGGTCAGCACATCCGTGATAAGGGTCAGGAGTACGGCACGGTCACCAAGCGGCCGCGCCGTTGCGGCTGGTTTGATGCGGTGGCCGCGCGCCGCAGCATCTTCAACAACAGCGTCACTGGCCTCTGCGTGACCAAGCTGGACGTGCTCGATGAGCTCGACACCATCCGCATCTGCACGGGCTACAAGCTGGACGGCGAAGCCATCGAGAACCCGCCGATTGGGGCGGAGGGCTACGCCAATGTCGAGGTCTGCTACCTCGACATGCCGGGCTGGCAAACCAGCACCGTGGGCGTGACCGACTTCAACGCCCTGCCACTCAACGCCCGTCGCTACTTAGAGAAAATGCAGGAAGTCTGCGGCGTGCCGGTGGCGCTGGTATCGACTGGCCCGGACCGCGACCACACCATCATTCTTGAAAATCCCTTCGACTGCTAAGCCGCTCGGCATCGGCGTTGCGGCGGAGTATCTGCCGCCGCTGCCACTGGGGTGTCCCGCTCGCTAGTCCGCCGACTAGCCCTTCGCTTGTGTTCGTTCGTTTGGTCTCACGCTCATGACTCGATTCATCGCCCGCCCTTCGCAAACTTTGCGCGGTTCGCTCCGCGTCCCCGGCGATAAATCCATCTCCCACCGCGCGGTGATGTTTGCGTCCTTGGCAGAAGGCGTGAGCGAAATCACCGGCTTTCTGACGGGTGAGGACTGCCTCTGCACCATGAAGGCCTTCCAGCACATGGGGGTGGGCATCGAGCGCACGGGTGAGACTGCGCTGCGTGTGCATGGTGTCGGGCTACATGGGCTTAAAGCGCCCACCCAGCCGCTGGATATGGGTAACTCTGGCACTGCCATGCGCCTGATGTGCGGCGTGCTGGCCGGCCAGAACTTTGCCAGCACCTTGGTCGGCGATGCCTCGCTCTCCAAGCGGCCAATGAAGCGGGTGATCGCGCCGCTGGCGACCATGGGCGCACAAATTGATGCCGCCGAAGGTGGCCGTGCGCCACTCACCGTGCGGGCGAATACCGGTGCACTGCGCGGCGTGCTGTATCAATCGCCAGTTGCCAGTGCACAGGTCAAAAGCTGCTTGCTGTTGGCGGGCCTCTACGCCCAAGGGCGGACCCAAGTGCGGGAGCCCGAAGCCTCGCGCGACCACACCGAGCGCATGCTGCAAGCCTTTGGCGTAGTAGTCGAAGCTCAGCCCGGGGTCGCCGCACTCAGTGGCGGCCAAACGCTGCGTGCAGCGGATGTGCAGGTGCCTGCTGACATCTCCTCTGCCGCATTCTTCATGGTCGGTGCGGCGATTAGCCCCGGCTCCGACGTCACCCTCGTGGACGTCGGCATCAACCCGACGCGGGTCGGCATCATCGAAATCCTGCGCGGCATGGGCGCGCACATCGACGTGCTCAATGAGCGGCAGTTCGGTGGCGAGCCAGTCGCCGATATCCGCGTCCGTGGCGGCAATTTGCGCGGCATGGCGATTGATAAAACCCTCGTCGCTGCTGCCATCGACGAGTTTCCGATTTTGTTCGTAGCGGCTGCCTGTGCGGACGGTGTCACCACCGTCACTGGAGCTGAGGAGTTGCGCGTGAAGGAGAGCGACCGCATCGCGACCATGGTCGATGGCTTGGTCGCACTCGGTGTGCAGGCAGAAGCCATGAACGATGGCGCGGTAATTCATGGCCTAGGTGCGAGTGGCCGAATGGGCGGTGGGGTTATCGACAGCCACGGCGATCATCGCATCGCGATGAGTTTCGCGATGGCCTCCTTGCGCGCCGCAGAGCCCATCGAAATTCTTGACTGCCTCAACGTCAACACCTCGTTCCCCGGGTTTGCTGCATTAGCGGCAGGTGCTGGCTTAGCCTTGAGCGTCGAGAACTGACAGGTAGGGGCGAGGCATGCCTCGCTTTGGCGGTAGAGCACGGACGGGCAGGTGGGTAGGGGCGAGGCATGCCTCGCCCCTACTGGATTTACCTAATACTCTGGCGATGTCCAATGCGTATCAGGAATCGCCAAGAAGCACGCAAAACCCCATGGATTGCAAGGCTTAACCCTCGCTCAGGCTCTCCATATCCTCACGTTGCAGGCCGTATTTGCGGAGCTTTTCCACCAACGTGGTCCTGCGGGTATTGAGCAGCTTCGCCGCGTGCGCAACCACACCGGAGGATGCCGCCAGCGCTTGTTTGATCAAGGCTGCTTCGATGGCCTCGATGTGCTCCTTTAAGTCCAAGCCCTCATTCGGCAAGACCGCCTCGCTGCTCGGCGCAGCGCTTGGGGCGGCAGCTAGTTCGATGGGCGCATTCGCCATTTGCAGCGCGTCGCCGGGGCTAAAGGCATCCAAGGCTGCCTCGATGCCTTCAGGTCGATAGCGCGGCGGCAAATTGCCCGGCTTAATCACCATGCCTGGGTGCAATACCGCGAGGCGCTCGACGAGGTTGCTGAGCTCGCGCACATTGCCCGGCCAGTGGTAACCGCGCAGCACATTGATGGTATCTGGCCCAAAGCGCACGCTGCCACGGCCACCGCGTTGCAACAGGGCGATCAAATCGTCGATCAGGGCAGGTAGGTCTTCGAGGCGCTCACGCAGCGGCGGGGTTTCGATCGGGAATACGTTGAGCCGGTAAAACAAATCTTCGCGGAAGCTGCCTTTGACGATGTTGTCTTCTAGGTTGCGGTGAGTGGCAGCAATAACGCGCACGTCGCAACGCTGGCTGCGGGTGCCACCGACGCGCTCATAGGTGCGCTCCTGCAGCACGCGCAGTATCTTGACCTGCATTGGCAGGGTCATGTCGCCGATTTCGTCCAAGAACAAGGTGCCGCCATCGGCCATCTCAAAGCGGCCTTTGCGCGCGGAAATAGCACCCGTGAACGCGCCTTTTTCGTGGCCGAAGAGCTCGCTCTCCAGCAGCTCGGAAGGAATCGCACCGCAATTGACGGCGACGAAGGGGTTGTTCTTGCGCGCACTTTGGGCGTGGATGGCGCGGGCGACTACTTCCTTGCCGGTGCCGCTTTCACCAGTAATTAGCACGGTGGTGTCAAAGCTCGCCACCTGCTCAATCATTTTGCGGACGCGCCGCACGGCTGCGGAGGTGCCGGTCGGCCCACGCAAACCCACGGTATCGACTTGATCGCGGTTTTGGCGGCCAATGCTGGCGCGCCGGAGGTAGTCGCTGAGCTGGCTGTATTGCAGCGGGTAGTCCAGCGGCAGGCAGGCGGACTCGTGTAGAGAAAACTTACTGGCCGCCGTGTGGTGATGCTCAGGCAGCACGAGCAGCGGCGGGTGGCGGTGGTCGCGCCGCAACCAATCCATAAACGCGACCAAGCCCTTCTCGTCGCGCACCTTGCCCAAAATGATGGCCGACCAATCTGCTGGCTTGACCCCTTGGGTGACGCCGGTAATCGAGGCGTGGAGCTGCGCGTTGCAGTCGATGAACTTCAATAAGGTCATCACGCTGTCGGCGCGCTCCTCGTCTGCATCAATGACCAATACTTTTGCGTCGTTCATAGCTACCCCTTTTTTGCGACGTCGAAAAATTGTCGCTTATCTTCACCATACCCAAATTATCGAATTCGACTACCTGACGCTTCACTCAGCGGGCATATACAGCCGACATAGGTGCCTGCTTACGCTCAGGGGCTGCCGGGATTTTCATCGCCTCGCGGTATTTCGCGACCGTCCTGCGGGCAACACTGACGCCCTTACGCCCCAATATTGCGGAAATTGCACCGTCGCAAAGCGGCTTGGCGGTGTTCTCGGCATCGACGAGCTGACGAATCATCGCCCGTACTGCCACGCCACTGGCCTCCGCCTCCCCACCCGCCAGGCTAACGCTGAAGAAGTGCTTCAGCTCGAATACCCCCCAAGGCGTGAGCGCGTATTTTGCGGTGGTCACACGCGACACCGTGGATTCGTGCATCTCAATGGCTTGTGCGACTTCGCGCAGGGTCAGTGGCCGCATGGCCACTTCGCCAGTCGTTAAAAACGCACTTTGGCGCTCGAAAATCACCCGCGCCGTTTTCAGAAGGGTTTCGTGGCGCATCTCTAAGCCGCGCACCAGCCAGCGCGCTTCGTTGAGCTTGTCCTTTAAGCCACGGGCATTGCCGGCGGTAGACAAAATCTGCTCGTACATGCGGTTGAGCCGCACGCGAGGCAGCACGGCTGGGTTGAGCTCCACCTTCCAAGCGCCGGCACTGCCACTGACCAACACATCCGGCACCACATAGCGGGTGGATTCCTCCTCGCCCTCTGCGCCGGGCTTGGGATTAAGGCTGCGGATCAGCGCGATGGCGGCACGGAACTTCTCGGGCGAAGCACCTAGGCTCATTCGCAGCGGCTCTAGGTTGCGCGCGCCTAGTGCCTGGAGGTGTTCCATCACCAAGATTTCGGCGAGGTTTTTGCCGGGGGTGCCGACGCGGACTTCCTCCAGTTGTTCGAGCAGGCACTCTTGCAAATTGGCAGCGGCGAAGCCAGTCGGGCCCGCACGCTTGACCAAATCAAGCGCGCGCGCTAGCAGCGGAGCCGGCAGTTTGCTGGCTTGCGCCAGCTCGGCAATCGATTGCCGCAGATATCCTGCGTCGTCAATCGCTTCCAACACGGCAACCAGCGCCTGTGCTTCGGCCTCGGTTTCGATGTCGAGGGCGGCTTCTGCCTCGATGCGCGCGCGCAAGCCCGGCTCGGCAGCCGCTACACGACGGTAAGGGCCACCGTCATCCTCGTCGTCGCTATCACTGCCAGCACTCGACCACGCCTCCGCGACGGCAAAGCTATCGTCGACATCGACATCACTGCCGCCGACGCTAGGCTCGCTGGCGGGGCTGGCGGCCTCGCTTGGGGTATCTGCTGCTAGGGCTACGGCATCGCCGACCACGCTGGCGCAATTGCGATGATCCTCAGCGACGGGGGTAGGGTCGGCCTCGATCAAAGGGTTGGACTCCAGTGCGCTGGCAACCTCTTGCTCCAACTCGAGCGAAGACAGTTGCAACAGACGAATGCTCTGCACCAGTTGTGGTGACAGGCTCATCTGTTGGCCGATGTGCAGTTTCAGATTCGGTTTCATTAGGCACTCCCTCGAGTTTTGCTGACCCCGAACACGCGGCGCGGTTGGGGAGTGCAGTGTCAAAATCTGAGGGGGCCGTCACCATCGGTGCGTTCCTGACAAAATGTAAGGGAAACCCCTACTAACGCCAAAGGATTGGCGTATTCCGTGCAAAAACGCCCGTTTGTCTACAAGAAGAAGCGATTTTCCCGGCAGGCCCGGGAGGTCGCACGGCCACAAGTGACCGAATCGCGCGGCGCTGTTAAGCCGTGAGCAGCAAATCGCGCTATTGCTGACGACCGCGCAGGCATGAACAACTAATGCAAGTCGCCGTTGTCCATGCCAGTTTTGATGGCGAAGCGCATGAGTGCATTGGTGCCGTACAAGCCCAACACCTGCGCAGTACGGGCGCGATGGGTTTCAACTGTCTTGACCGATAAACCCAGCAGGCTGGCGATTTCCTTGGTGGACTTGCCCTTGCCCATAAGCCGCAGCACCTGGCGCTGCCGGTTGGACAACACGCCCTCCGTAGTGCCGCGTTCGCGATTGCGGCGTTCCAGCGCCGAGGCTGAGACTTTTGGGCTCAAGTACTTCTGCCCTTTAGCCACTGCCTTGAGTGCGAGCAAGAGCTCCACGGGGTCGGCATCCTTGACGACGTAACCAGCGGCACCGTTCTGCATCGCTTGACGGACGGTATAGGAGTCGTTTTTACCGCTTAAAAACAGCACGGCCATCGACGGCAGGTGTTTACGAAGCTGATGGTTCACCTCGATGCCGTTCATGCTCTGCAGCGGCACTTCAGTGACGACGATATCCGGCTTCAAGCTCAAGCAGAGATCGATTAGCTCCTTACCGTCGCCGGTCTCGCCGACGACTTCGACCGACAGCGCAGCCATGCTCTGCAACAGGGCTTTGATGGCACAGCGAACCAAAATCAATTCGTCAGCAAGGATGATGCGCATGGCAATACTCGTTAGAAATGGGTCAAGCAAAAGGGCGCGCGGAGGACACTCGCCGTTGGTATGAGAACAGGGTCAAGACTGAGGTGAAGAAGGCGTGAGCACGGCGGCGTAGCGGATCGCATTAGCAGCGCGCTGTGCGCGGAGCTGCTCCAACATTTGGGTGTTGCTGTGCACGATCGCTTCAAGCTGTAGACGCGACCGCATGGGGCAACCAACACCTGAGTGAATCTGCCGCAGGCGGCGTTGCACGCGGCTATGTCTTTGGACGGTGCGGGCGGCGCGTTGCCAATCTGCTGCCAATAGCTGGCATTGCAGCTGATCACTCAAGCGCTGGAGCAGGTGGATGCCCCGCTGGAGCAGAGCATCCTTGCTCGGTACTTCGCGCTTTGACCAATTGCCCGCTGCTGCGTGGATTGGCGTATGTGTGCGGTAGGAGTAAGTGGGCATGGATTGCAGAGGGCGTTTAAGGGAGTAAATCCGATATACGGTAGTTGACGGCGGAGTGAAGGATTACTTAAGCCGTGAATTAATGATTTTTTTACGGTAGGAAAACTCGCTGAGCAATGGGGGTGAAGGGCTGCTTCCGCGCGGTGCGCGCCTGCAACCCCGCTGTATAGATCAAGCACTGCGAGCGGACAATGCGCGCGCGGTAGCGATTCGCAGCTGCTCAATGCTGCGGGCGAGTAACTCGGCGTCTGCGACACTCAGGTGACGCAAGCGTGCGCCGCTAAGGGCATCCGCCAGAACAACGCTGCACTGCCCCTGATGCATCAGGGCACAAAAGCAGAGGTCAGTTCTGGTCCGCGCAAGGTGCTCGTTCAGCACCGCGACCGCAGGTTCTAGCGCCGTCAGGCCCCGGCCCGGAAATAAGGAGAGTGTGTGTAGCGAGGTCGGATGGAGGCGCATAGCTGCGAAAGCGTCCTAAATGATTTTTGGGTGCAGGGGCTGACGACGAAATCGCACGCTGCTGCAATCCATTAACGGGCGTAGTGCGGAAAACTTGACACTGCCGGCCGGCGAATATTGAAAAATTATCTCTGTCGCGTCGTGTTCCTGACGTCCACGCGTGCCGCTCAGTGCGCACGCCGCTTGCATTGCCAATTCCGCCCCTTGGGCCCCGCCCGCCGACGTTGATCGATGACCGCGGCAAAAAAGTGTGTGCCAGTCCCTAAAGTTTGTGACGCAGCCGTCGTTAGCGCAGTATCGCCCTTACGTTCGCTGCCTCGGAGGCACTTCATGTCGCACACGGATGATTCCCTACTGCTCGACGCGCCTTGGAATCGTGCGCGCCGCGCCGACGACCTTAAAGTCGACGCAAACCAAGCGGTGCGCGTGCTGGACCAAGCCATTGCTCGGGTTCCAACGCTTAATCGCGACAAAGTGGCGCGTCTCAAAGCTGCGGTTGCGGATGGCAGTTACCGCATCGACGCCGAGCGCATTGCCGCCTGCATGGACGGCTTTGAGGCTCAGTTAGGCGATTGATCGGGTGGCTTGAGTCGGGAGCGCAGCAAAACCCCTCCCATCGCGTGTGCAATACCAAAAACACCGGCAGCGCCGGTTTTTTTGTTTTTGGGCGATTGTTGGTCGCTCATCACTCGGCTACGGCTTGAGATTACCTAAGGGCTTCTATATCCTTCGCGACCCTTGAACGCCTGTGGCCGTTGGCCTAAGCCTCAAGACCCTTGCCCCACCGCAATCCATGGGGGGCTTTATATCCACAAGGAGTTTCAATGCGTCACTACGAGATTGTGGTCATGGTTCACCCTGACCAATCTGAACAAGTGCCGGCGATGACCGAGCGCTACAAAGCCTTCGTCGAAGCCGACGGCGGCAAAGTTCACCGCTTGGAAGACTGGGGCCGTCGCCAACTGGCTTACCCCATCGTCAAGCTGCACAAAGCCCACTACCTGCTGATGAACGTTGAGTGCACCGATAAGGCCTTGGCCGAACTCGAAAATGCCTTCAAGTTCAACGACGCCGTCATCCGTAAGCTGGTGATCCGTAAGGAAGCCGCCGAGACCGGCCAGAGCCAACTGTTCAAGAACCCTGAAGACGAGGCTAAGAAGGAATACAAGCCCCGCGATCGCGCTGCTGAAGCCGACGTGGAAGTTGCTGCTACTGAGGAGGCTGAATAATGTCCCGCTTCGTCCGCGCCAAGCGCAAATCCTGCAAGTTCTCCTCTGACTACGCCCAGCCGATCGACTACAAAGATCTCAACCTCCTCAAGCAGTACGTGAGCGAGAACGGCAAGATCAGCCCCGCCCGTATGACCGGCACCCGCGGCTACTACCAGCGCGACATCACCAATGCCATCAAGCGCGCGCGCTTCTTGGCACTGATGCCCTACACCGACAAGCACGAGTAAGGAGTACGCCTCATGGATCTCATTCTTCTCGAAAAAATCAAGCACCTCGGTGACTTGGGCGATGTCGTCAAAGTCAAGCCTGGCTATGGCCGCAACTTCCTGTTGCCGCAGGGCAAGGCGCTGGCGGCAACGGCTGCCAACAAGAAAGTGTTCGAAGACCGCAAGGCCGAGCTGGTGAAGAAGGCTGGCGACAGCCTCAACGCCGCCAAAGCCCGTTCGACCAAAATTGAAGGCGCTGTGGTCGTGGTGCAAGCTCTTGCCTCCGAGCAGGGCAAGCTGTTCGGCTCCGTCGGCCCCGCAGAAATTGCCAAAGCCGCAACAGCCATGAAGATTGACGTGGAAAAGAGCGAAATCAACCTCACGGGTGGCGTTATTCGCACCACCGGCGAATTCAAGGTTGCTGCTCGTTTGCACTCTGAAGTCGAAGTTGAGTTCACCGTCAAGGTGGAAGCGCTTAAGGCCTAATCGGCAATCAAAGCGTAGTTTGCTTTCGGCCCGCATTGCGGGCCGTTTGCGTTTTAGGGGGCTCGCTTCTTAATAGCCCCTAAAATCCCTTGCCCATCGGACGCTACAGAAATCATGCAAGACCTAGATCCCATTGCCTCCAGTTCGCGCCCACGCGGCTCGGGCAAGCTCAGCAAATTGGTGACGCCGAAGGTGCCTCCGTACTCCGAGGAGGCCGAGCAAAGCGTGCTGGGCGGCATGATGCTGGAAGCGCGCGGCGTGTTTGAGGTGCTGGACATCGTCCAAGACGAAGACTTCTACTTTGAAAAGCACCGGATCATTTTTAAGGCGATCAAAACCCTCGCGAATCAAGGGCGGCCCTGCGACTTCGTCACTGCTGCGGATTACCTCCGTAACTTAGGGGTTCTGGACGAAGTGGACGGCATGGCCTACCTAGGCCAGTTGGTCAACGACACGCCGGGCGCGGCTAACGTCAAGGAATACGCCAGCATCGTCCGCGAGCGGGCCATCCTGCGCGGCTTGATCGCCGCAGGCAGCGACATCACCGAGCTGGGCTTTCACCCAGAGGGCAGGGCAGTCGGCGAGATGATGGACGTCGCCGAGCAAAAACTCTTTGCCCTGCGCGCGCGCGACAGCAAGAGTAAGTCGCAGTACATCGGCATGGCGGCACTGATCCCGGCGATTGGCGAGCGCTTGCGCAATTCCCATCAGGGCCAGAGCGGGCTCAAGACTGGCTTCAGCACTTTTGATGCCCTCACCCAGGGCCTGCACCCAGGTCAGCTGATCATCGTCGCCGGTCGCCCGGCGATGGGTAAGACCAGCTTCGCCATGAACATCGCCGAGCACGCGGCGATTGAGCTCAAGGTGCCGACGCTGGTGTTCTCAATGGAAATGGCGGCTGAGGAGCTGGGCATCCGCGTGCTCTCCTCGTTTGGTCGCGTCGATCAGCAGCACCTGAAGTCCGGCGAGATGAGCGACCACGACTGGGCCAAGCTCAGCTCCGCCATGGGCTTCGTGCAAGACGCGCCGCTCTATATTGATGAAACCGGCGGGCTCTCACCGCTGGACTTGCGCAGCCGCGCGCGGCGCGTCGCCGGGCGGCACGGGCTCGGCTTAATCGTCGTGGACTACATCCAGCTCATGCAGATGCCGGGCGCTGAGAACCGCACCAACGAAATCTCAGAAATCTCCCGCAGCCTCAAGAGCTTAGCGAAGGAGCTGAAAGTGCCGATCATTGCGCTCTCGCAGCTCAACCGTGGTGTCGAAAACCGCGACAACAAGCGCCCGCGCATGGCGGACTTGCGCGAATCCGGAAGCATCGAGCAGGACGCCGACGTCATCGTCTTCATCTACCGTGATGAGGTCTATAACAAGGACTCCATCGACAAGGGCACGGCAGAAATCATCATCGGCAAGCAGCGCAGCGGCCCCACCGGTACGGTGCGCACCGCATGGTTGGGGCAGTTCACCCGCTTCGACAACCTAGAGGCACTCGCGCCCCAGAGCTATGCCGACTACGAATAGCGCGCCATGACTCCTCGCGTCACCGCCACCGTCGACTTGAGCGCGCTGCGCCACAACTTGGCGCAGATCAAGGCACTGTGTCCGCGCTCCAAGGTGATGGCCGCCGTCAAGGCCGATGCCTACGGTCACGGGGCGGTGCCGGTTGCGCGCACGCTGGAATCTGCTGGCGTCGACGCCCTCGCCGTCGCCTGCATGGAGGAGGCAATCAAGCTGCGCGAGGCGCACCTGCTGACCACCCCCATCGCCCTGCTCGAAGGTGTGATCTCGATCGAAGAAGCCGCACTTGCCGTCTACGAGCGCCTGCAAGTGGTGGTGAACGACCACTGGCAGATTGCCCTGCTGGAGCAGCTGCCGGAGTCGGCCGCCGTGCAGGTCTGGTTCAAGCTGGATAGCGGCATGCACCGTTTGGGCTTCCCGCTCAGCGATGTACCACGCCTACTCGACACCCTAAAGCGCCACCCGAGCTGGACGTTTTTGGGCTGGATGACCCATCTCGCCTGTGCCGATGAGCTGGACAGCCCCGTTACCGCCGAGCAAATCGCCGCCTACAACCGCGCGCTCAAAGGGGTTGCTGGCCCGCGCTCGATCGCCAACTCAGCCGGCCTATTAGCTTGGCCCGATGCTCGCGTAGATTGGGTGCGCCCCGGCCTAGCGCTCTATGGCGCTAGCCCTTTACCCGGCAAGACTGGCGTGGACTTAGGCCTCAAGCCGGTTCTCACCTTGGAAAGCCGTCTGATTGCAGTGCGCGAGTTCGCCGCAGGAGAGCCCATCGGCTACGCCCAAAGCTGGCGCACCCCCGAGCACATGCCGATTGGCGTCGTGGCGGTCGGCTATGCGGACGGCGTCCACCGCAGCCTCGCCAACGGCACCCCGGTGCTCATCGACGGCGTGCGCGTGCCCGTCGTCGGCCGGGTATCGATGGACATGATTACCGTCGATTTGCGGCCAGTCCCGCAGGCGAAGGTGGGCGATACGGTGCGGCTCTGGGGGCCTGGCCTACCCGCCGAGGAGATCGCCCGGTACGCCGGCACCATCAGCTATGAGCTGTTCTGCGGATTAACGCAGCGGGTTTGGTTTCGGCA
>CAZHTI010000003.1:0-39433 GCA_964535755.1 uncultured Salinisphaerales bacterium
CCCATCAACAGTTTTCAAGACTGCCGCATTAAACCGCTCTGCCATCCCTCCGTGTCGCTATTCGCACGCCCCAGCCTGCTGAGGGGCTAGCTTGGGGGCGCGAAGTATAAACGCTCGTGCTGCGCGCGTGGCACGCCCGTACTAGGCCTTGATGCGCGTCTCCAGCGGGCTTTGCTTTTTGACGATGCCGTCGAGTGCGATCAGTGTCTCTAGCAACTCAGCGACGTGGTGCAGCGGCAGCGAATTCGGGCCGTCGCAGAGGGCTTCGTCCGGCTTCGGGTGGGTTTCCATGAACAGGCCGGAGACTCCCGCACCGACGGCCGCACGAGCGAGCACGGGGATCATCTCGCGCATGCCGCCGGAGGCATTGCCTTGGCCGCCGGGGAGCTGCACGGTGTGGGTGGCATCAAACACCACTGGGGCGTAGGCACGCATGATCGCCAAGCCGCGCATATCGGCGACGAGGTTGTTGTAGCCGAAGGTAAAGCCGCGTTCACAGAGCATGAACTGGTGTGGCGCTACGGCCTTCATTTTCTCGATGACATTGCCCATCTCCCAAGGGCTCATGAACTGGCCCTTCTTGACGTTAATTGGGCGGCCAGTCTTCGCGACGTTCTGCATGAAGTTGGTTTGGCGGCAGAGAAACGCAGGGGTTTGGATGACGTCAATGACGGTGGCGACTTCATCCAGCGGCGTGTCTTCGTGCACGTCGGTGAGCACGGGCACGCCGATTTGGCGCTTCACTTCTTCCATCATTTTTAGCCCTTCTGCCATACCGGGGCCGCGATAGCTCTTGTGGCTGGTGCGGTTGGCTTTGTCGAAGGAGCCTTTAAAGATGTAGAGAATGCCGAGCTTGTCGGCAAGCGCTTTGATGTGGCCAGCGACGTCCAGTGCGAGCTGTTGGCTCTCCAGCGTATCGGGGCCGGCAATCAAGAACAGGGGTTGGTCTAGGCCAATATCGCGTCCGCAGAGTTTCATGGGTGCTCCGTGCTGAGGTTTAAGGTTTTGCGCTGTCTTGCGCTGCTGCGGTTTTGATGGCTTTGCGCAGGGCGGGCGGCAGCGAGAAGACGATGTGCTCTTCTCGCCCCGGCAGCTCTTGGGGCGCGGTGCCGCCCAAGCTCACCAAGCGTTGCACCACTTGTTGGACGAGGATTTCTGGCGCACTGGCACCTGCGGTAACGCCTACTTTCTGCTTGCCATGCACCCATCGGGGGTCGATGTCCTCAGCCCCGTCAATCAAGTATGCGGGCGTGCCGAGCAGCTCAGATAATTCCCGCAACCGGTTGGAATTGCTAGAGTTTTTTGAGCCAACCACCAGCAGCGCTTCGCACTCGCCGGCAAGTTGCTTGACTGCATCTTGGCGGTTAGTCGTGGCGTAGCAGATGTCGTCCTTGCGCGGCCCCAAGATGGCGGGGAAGCGCTGACGCAGGGCGTCGATGACCTTGGCGGTGTCGTCCATAGACAAGGTGGTCTGGGTGACGTAGGCCATGTGCTCTGGGTTGCGCACCGGCAGCTTTTGCACGTCGTCTGGGGTTTCGACCAAATAGATGCTGCCGCCAGAGCGGTTGTCGAACTGGCCCATCGTGCCCTCGACTTCCGGATGGCCTTCGTGGCCGATCAGCACGACTTCCCTGCCCTCGCGGGCGTAGCGCTTGACTTCAATGTGCACCTTGGTGACCAGTGGGCAGGTGGCATCGAAGACCGTGAGCCCGCGCGCCTTGGCGGCGTCAACAACGGCTTTGGCAACACCGTGGGCGGAGAAAATACAGGTAGCGCCCTCGGGGATTTCGTCAATTTCCTCGACGAAGACCGCGCCTTTGGCACGCAGGTTTTCCACCACGAAGCGGTTGTGGACGACCTCATGGCGAACGTAGATCGGGGCACCTAGGGTATCGAGCGCGCGCTCAACAATTTCGATGGCGCGGTCAACACCGGCACAAAACCCACGGGGATTCGCAAGCAGGATTTGCATGTTATTGCGCACTCGGTTTCTTGGCCGCACGCATCTCTTGCAGCATTTCCAAAATCAGCAAGGCGGCGCCAGTACAGATCGCTGCGTCAGCGATGTTGAAGGCGGCGAAGTGCCAATTGCCGACGTAGAAGTCGATGAAGTCGGTCACATGGCCCAAGCGCAGGCGGTCGATGACGTTGCCTATCGCCCCGCCCATGATCAGGCACAAGCCCGCCGCAGAGAGCCGCTCGCCAGTCGGGTGGCGCCACAACCACGCGAGGATGCCGGCACAGACCACACTCGCCAGTGTCACGAAGGCGAGTGCGGGGGCGCTGCGGAACATCGAGAACGCAGCGCCGGTGTTGTGCAAATGCACGAGATTGAGGCTGGGCAGCAGCGGCTCCACGCCGTAGTGCGGGATGCGCTCAATAATCCACGCCTTGCTGTATTGATCGGCCAGCACGGTGAGGACGGTGAGTACTAAAAAGCGAGCGTTATTCCACATAAAAACCTAAGAGATTAAGAACGGCGCGGGGGCGGACGCGGGGGCTAGAACCAGCGCCGCTGTTCGCCACCCTGGGTCAAGTTGACCACACAGCGGCCGCAGATGGTTTCGTGGCCTGCGTGTTGGCCGACGTCGTCGCAGTAGTGCCAGCAGCGTTCGCACTTGGTGGCCGTGCTGGCGGTGACGGTTGCGGTGTAGCGGATGCCCTCAGCGCCCTTGACCAAACTGACTTTAGAGGTCTGTAGCCAGAAGCGGATTTCGTCCGCCATCGGGCTCAGTGCGGCATGAGCTTCGGCGTCCAACTGCAATTCCACGTTCGCCTGTAACGATGCGCCAATGCTGCCCGCTGCGCGCAGGTCTTCTAGCTGCTTGCGCACACTGCTGCGGACGTCTAGCAGCAAGCTCCAATCGCCGACAGCAGCGGTGGCGGGCAACTGCCACCAAGTTGCGGCGAACACGCTGCCTTCGCGCGCACCCGGCAACTGCCGCCAGATTTCATCCGCGGTGAACGAGAGGATGGGGGCAATCCAACGCACCAGTGCTTCGGCGATATGGTGTAGCGCGGTCTGCGCCGAGCGCCGCGCGGGGCTTTGCGCCGGCAGTGTGTACAGGCGGTCTTTCAGTAGGTCTAGGTAGAGCCCGCCCAAGTCATTGACGCAGTAGTTATGCAGCGCGTGATAGACGCGGTGGAACTCACAAGCGGCATAGGCAGCCTGCAACTGCGCTTGCAGTTTGGCGGCCTCAGCAATCGCCCAAGCATCGACGGCGACTAATTGCTCCACCGGCACTGCGTGCTGGGCAGGCTCAAAACCATGCAGGCTGCCGAGCAGGTAGCGGGCGGTGTTGCGGATGCGGCGGTAGCCATCGGCCACGCGCTTGAGCAGGTTGTCGGAGCAGGCGATCTCGCCGGAGTAGTCCGAGCTGGCCACCCAGAGCCTGAGCACATCGGCCCCCAAAGTGCCGGTGACTTTTTGCGGGGCGACGACATTGCCCAGCGATTTGCTCATCTTGCGGCCTTGCTCGTCGACGGTGAAGCCGTGAGTGAGCACGGTTTTATAGGGGGCTTTGCCTTCCGTGGCGCAGCGCGTCAGCAGGCTGGAGTGGAACCAACCACGGTGCTGATCGGAGCCCTCCAAATACATATCCGCACGCTCTGGGGCGGCCACGCCGGTGCTGTGGAAGCTCGCCGGGAACACGACGCCGGAGTCGAACCAGACGTCGAGGGTGTCGGTGCCTTTCTCGTAGACGCTGCCGTCCACGCCCCAGTCTTCCGCCGTGCTGCCGAACCAAGCCTCTAGGCCCTCGGCTTCGACTTTCTCGGCGATGCGCTGAAGCAATGCGGGGGTGTCCGGATGCAGGGTTTGAGCCTCACGCTGCACGAACACCGCGAGCGGCACGCCCCAGTAGCGCTGGCGCGAGATGCACCAGTCTGGGCGGCCAGCAATCATGTTGCCGATGCGCTCCGAGCCCCAAGCGGGGATCCAGCGGGTGGCGGCGATTTCTGCCAGCGCGGTCTGGCGCAGACCCTGCGCATCCATGCTGATGAACCACTGCGGCGTAGCGCGGAAGATCAGCGGCGTCTTGTGCCGCCAGCAGTGCGGGTAGCTATGGGTGATGGTGGCTTTGTGCAGCAGTGCGCCGCTGGCCTCCAGCGCGGCGAGGATGGGCTCCTCGGCTTTACGCACGTGCAGGCCCGAAACCACCGGCGTGCTGCTGGCGAACACGCCGTTGCTGCCGACGGGGTTATCCACCGCCAAACCGTAGTGCTTGCCGACGACGAAGTCATCGACGCCATGCGCAGGTGCGGTGTGGACTAAGCCAGTGCCGGCCTCCAAGGTGACGTGCTCGCCGCAGATGACGGGGACGCTGCGCGCGGCGAATGGGTGCTGCGCCTGAGCGCCCTCAAGCGCTGCGCCCTTGACGGTGGCGATGGTTCTGGCCTCGGCACCCAAGCGAGCGGCGACGGCAGCAACTAGGCCTTGAGCCAGCACCAAGCTGCGGCCATTGATCTCGACCAAGGCGTAGTCCAACTCTGCATTGACGCTGATCGCTTGGTTCGCAGGCAGCGTCCAAGGTGTGGTGGTCCAGATGACGAAGGACAGGTTAAGCCCCTCACCCAGCCCTCTCCCGGTGGGCGAGGGTTCTAATGCGAAGCGGCGTAGGAGGTCTGCGGAGTCCACAGCCGCAAATGCCACATCAATCGCTGAAGATTGCTTGTTCTCGTACTCGACCTCAGCCTCGGCCAGCGAAGACCCACAGTCCAAGCACCAGTGCACCGGCTTGAAGCCGCGCACGACGTGGCCGCGCTCGGCAATCCGCCCGAGCACGCGCAGCTGCTCAGCCTCGAAGGCGGGTTGCATGGTGAGGTAGGGGCGCTGCCAGTTTGCGAGCACGCCTAAGCGGATGAAGTCGGCTTTTTGCCGCTCGACCTGCTCGGCGGCGTACTCGCGGCATTTGGCGCGGAAGTCTGCTGCTGAAAGCTTCTCACCGACCTTGCCGAACTTCTTTTCTACCTGCAGCTCAATCGGCAGGCCGTGGCAATCCCAACCGGGTGTGAAGGGGGCGTAGTGGCCATTCAAGCGTGCGGCTTTGACGACCATGTCCTTCAGTACTTTATTGACGGCATGGCCGATGTGGATGTCGCCATTGGCGTAGGGCGGGCCATCGACCAAATGAAACGCGGGGCGGCCTTGGGTGGCGCGGTCCACCTCAGCGTAGAGGTCTTCTGCCTGCCATTGGGCGAGCATCTCGGGCTCGCGCTTGGCGAGGTTGGCCTGCATGGCGAAGTCCGTCTGCGGCAGCAGCACGGTGTTCTTGTAGGAGACAGCTTCGGGTACGGGTGTTTCAGCCACGGCGATTGATGGAGAGTTCCTTGGAGATGGGCACGGCGTCGCGATTGGCGTTGGCGAAGAAGGTCTTCGCCGCCATCGCGTCGGTGTGCATTTGGTCTTTGAGCGCGTCGAGCGTGGCGAACTTTCGTTCCGGACGAATAAAACGGAAGAATTCGGTCACCAGCACTTTGCCGTAGAGGTCTTCATTGGGGGCGAAGAGGTGAACTTCCAACAGGCAGGGCGTGGTGCCGATGCTCGGACGCACGCCGATGGACGCGACACCCGCCCAGTTCTGTACCCGCGAGTTGGGCACGCTGGCACGCACCGCGTAGACGCCAAACGGCAGCGGCGGCAGGCGCTTGAGCGGCAGGTTGGCGGTGGGCATATCGAGCTTGCGCGCGAGCTTTAGGCCGTGCCGCACCACACCCGAGATGCTGTAGCGCCGCCCGAGCATCTGCTGGATACGATCGAAATGGGCGTCCGCCAGTGCGGCGCGCAGGAGGGTGGATGAGCATCGGGCGTCATCGACCGCGAGCGTGGCGACCTGCTCGACGACAAAGCCATATTGCTGGCCAAGCTGTTGCAGAGTCTGGAAGTTACCGGCGCGCGCGGCACCAAAGCGGAAGTCATCGCCGACGACGATGGCCTTGGCACCCAAAGCTTTAACCACGACTTCACTGATGAAGGCTTCAGGGCTTAAGTGCGCCATCTGTGCATCAAAGGGCAGCAGCACGACGCGATCCACCCCATAACGCTCAAGTGCGGCGAGTTTGTCGCGCAGCGTCAGCACGCGGCGAGGCGCGGCCTCGGGCGTGAAAAACTCACGCGGGGTCGGCTCAAAAACGGCAACCGTGACGGGCAAACCCAAGGCCCTGCCCTGCACGCTCAGTCGCTCCAACAGGGCTTGATGCCCCTTGTGAACGCCGTCGTAATTGCCGATGGACAGCACACAGCCTTGCTGCGCGGGGCGCAGGGGGTGTAGGCCGCGGCAGAGTTGCATGGTCTAGGGGCGTGAGCGGAGGGGTGTGAAGTTTAAGCCTTAGCGGCAGGCACTTGGCGCAAGTCGCGTGGGCGCACGCCCAAAACAAACAGTACGAGGAAGTAAGCGGCAACGGCGGTGGTAATCATGAGTGCGAGGCGCCCAGCGCGATCGAGCGTTGCAAACTGCATCCAGACCGGCTTGAGGCCCCCAAAGGCCCAGACCACCAAGGCCATCGCGAGCGTCGCTGCGGCGATCTTGAACACGAAGGCCAGCCAACCCGCACCGGCTTGATAGACGCCGTCGCGCCGCAACCGGAAGAACAACAGCAGCGCGTTCACCCATGCGGTGATCGAAGTGGAGAGTGCCAAGCCGACATGGGCAGCGGCGAAGTCCCATTGGCGATCCGCGACTAGCACGGCGATGCTGAACGCCATGCCGCAGCACAGGCCGGTGATGGCAAAGCGCACGGGGGTTTTGGTGTCTTGGCGGGCGTAAAAGCCCGGCACCAGAATCTTGACCAGTGAGAAGCCCATAAACCCAGCGCCATAGGCCCACAGGGCGTAGGTGGTCATCGCCACGTCGTGCTCGGTGAAGCGGCCACCGCCGTACACGGTGGCGACCAAAGGGTGCGCGGCGATCACCATACCGGCGGCGGCAGGGAGCCCAATGATGAAGAGCGCGCGCAAAGCCCAGTCGAGCGTCGATGAGAAGCGGCCATCCTCCGCCAAGCTATGTTGGGCCGAGAGTGCGGGCAGGATGGCGGTGCCGACAGCAATGCTGAATATGCCGAGCGGGAACTCCATCAGGCGGTTGGCGTAGTAGAGCCAGCTGACCGAGCCGTCGCCGAAGTGGGTGCTGATGTTGGAGTTGAGGATCAGGCTAACTTGGGCGATGGAGGAGCCAATCAGCACCGGCACCATGAGTTTGAAGATGCGCTGCACGCGGGCATCGCGCCAGGCCCAGCGCGGCGGGGGCAGCATCTTGAGCCCCCAAAGCGCGGGCAACTGCACTAGGAATTGCAAGATGCCCGCGGCGAACACTGCGTAGGCGAGGATGTGCGCGCCGCCATCGCCAATAAACGCTGCGGCAATCAGACAGAGATTGAGGATGACCGGCGTAAACGCGGGCAGCGCAAAGCGTCCGTAGGCATTGAGCACGCCCCCCGCGAGCGAGGTGAGCGAGATGAACATCAGGTAGGGGAAGGTCCAGCGCAGCAGGCTCTCGGCCAGCGCGGCCTTGTCGCCATCAGCCGAGAAGCCCGACGCAAACACCCAAACCAGAACTGGCGCGGCGAGGCAGCCAATGAGCGTGATCAGCGACAGCACGCCGCTAAGCGTGCCGAGCACCACGGCCATGAGGTCGCGGGCTTCGTCATGGCTGCGGGTGGTTTTGACTTCAGTAAACACCGGCACAAAGGCTTGGCTGAAAGCGCCCTCGGCGAACATCCGGCGGCCAAAGTTGGGGATCTGCAGGGCAATGAGGAAGGCGTCCATCGCTGGCCCTGCGCCGAACTGCCGTGCCAGCATGATCTCCCGCACAAAGCCCAAAATGCGGGAGAGCAGCGTCATCGCAGAGACGATGCCGGTCGAGCGCGCAAGGGAGGGCTTCTTGGACTTTGGGGGGGTAGCGCTCATGCGCAGCAGCAAGGCCTTGGGTTAGAGTTATTGACAGCCCAAGGGCCGCTCTTCATACTTATTGTCTTTCTTTTGTCCCCTTTATTCCATTGTTTGGCGCGAGATTCGCGCACGGCAGTTCACCCCCTGTGTCGCCTAACTGGCGCACAAATGTAAAAGCAGGAGTTTTAAAACCGTGGCCAATATTAAGTCTGCCAAGAAGCGCGCCCGCCAAGCTGATGCCAACCGCGCGCAAAACGCCGCCCAGCGCAGCATGGTTCGCACCACTATCAAGAAGGTCGTCAAGCTGGTGGAAGCCAAGGACAAGGCCGGTGCAGTCGCCGCCTACGCCGCCATGGTGCCCGTTCTCGATCGCTACGCCACCCGTGGCCTGATCCACAAGAACAAGGCTGCTCGTCACAAGAGCCGCTTGACCGCGAAGATTGCCGCCCTCGCTTAAGCGACCAAGCAGTTTAAAACGCCAGCCTCGTGCTGGCGTTTTGCGTTATGGCGCGCTTAGCCTTGAACTAGCTCAGCGCAGAGGCGCTAAACCATTGGAGTTGCTCACGCAACTTCACGACCTCGCCAACGATCAGCAAGGACGCGCCTTTGGGTGCTGCCGCTGCGACTTTGCCGGGCAGGTCCTGCAAGTCGCCGACGACCACGCGCTGGGTTTCTTGGGTGCCGTCCTCAATGAGTGCAGCGGGCCATTCCGGGGGAAGACCATGGGCGATGAGCTCGGCACAGAGCTGCGGCAGCGTCGCCACGCCCATATAGAAGACTACTGTCTGGCCCCGGCGAGCGAGCTGATCCCAATGCAAATTCAGCGTGCCATCCGCGCGAGCATGGCCGGTGACGAAGATGCAGGCTTGCGCGTAGTCGCGGTGCGTAAGCGGAATGCCCGCATAGGCCGCGCAACCCGCCGCAGCGGTCACGCCCGGCACGACCTGAAACGCCACGCCTTGCGCGGCGAGCTCGGCAATTTCCTCGCCGCCACGACCAAAGATGAAGGGATCGCCGCCCTTGAGCCGCAGCACCCGCTTGCCTAGTTTCGCGAGCCGCGCCAACTCTTGATTGATTTCCTCCTGCGGTACGGCGTGCTGGTTACTGCGCTTGCCGACAAATACCCGCTCAGCGTCGCGGCGCACTAAATCCAGAATCGCCGGTGAGACAAGTCGGTCGTAGAGCACGACATCGGCCTGCTGCATCAGGCGCAAGGCGCGGAACGTCAGCAAGTCCGGGTCGCCCGGCCCTGCCCCGACTAAGTACACCTCACCACGCGGCGGCTTGCCGTGGATGAGGCTGTCGAGCTCGAAAGCGGCGGCTGAGTCGTCGCCCACCAGTAGGCGCTCAGGACCAGGCCCGTCGAGAAAGTTCTCCCATATCGCGCGCCGTGTTTCTACTGGCAGGTCTTTGACCCTAGGCCGATGGCGCTCCATGAAAGCAGCGACTTTGCCGTAAGCGGCGGGCAGCAGCGCTTCGATGCGCTCCCTGAGCCTGCGCGCCAAAACTGGCGCAGCGCCACCGGTGCCGATCGCCACGGTAATCGGCGCACGTTCCACGATGCTGGGCGTGATGAAGCTCGACGGCTCGGGGTCATCGACGACGTTGACTGGGACTCCGGCGGCATCGGCTGCAGCTGCCACAGCGCGATTGACCGCGCGATCATCGGTAGCGGCAATAACTAATCGATAGCCGTGCAGCGCCTGCCCAGACCAAGACGCTACCTCATGACGAATGCGGCTACTGGAGGCGAGTTGCTGGAGTTCAGGCGTCAACTCTGGACTCATCACCGTAATGGTCGGGCGGCTTTTGAGCAGCAGGCGCACCTTGCGCGCCGCGACCTCGCCGCCGCCGACGACGAGGACTGCGCTGCCTTCCAACTTGAGAAAAACGGGGAAGTAGTTCACTTAAGACAAAACCTTGTAGAGCATCAGCGCGCCGACGACCACGAGGATGCCCGAAATCGCGCGTTTTAGGCTCTTGGCATCCAGCCTGAAGCTAATCCGGCTGCCAAGGTAGATACCCGGTAGCGCACCCAATAGCAGCCAAGCCAGCATGCTGTAGTTCACCGTACCTAGGCTGGCATGGCCTAATCCCGCGATGCCGGTGATGAGCACGGCATGGGCTAAATCCGCGCTCACCAAGCGGATGGGGGCATGGTTGGGGTAGAGCAAGAGCAGCAGCATCATGCCAATCGCCCCCGCGCCCACGGAGGAGATGGTCACCACCGCGCCAATCACGAAGCCGGAGAATATGGTCGCCGGTAGCTGCCAGCGCTTAAGACGCTCGCGGCCAAAACGCGCCACCAGCACGCCGTCGCCATCGCTTTTGCCGTCGCGAATAATCAGGCCGTGCAGCAAGGTAAAGCTCGCAGTAGCCATCACGGCGCAGGCCAAGGTGATTTTGATGATGCGATCGACCTCTGGACTGCTGCCCATGGTTTTTAGCCACCAAAGCGTCAGCAGTGCGGCGGGGACGCTGCCGATCGCGAGCCGGAGGGTGATGCCCCAGTCCAAGGTCTTGCGCTGGTGGTGCAAAAACACGCCGTAGGATTTGCTCAGGCTCGCATAGACCAAATCAGTGCCGACGGCGACCGCAGGGCTGATCCCGTAAAACATAATCAGGATGGGCGTCATCAGCGAGCCGCCGCCGACGCCGGTCGCACCGACGGCGATGCCGACGAACAGCCCCGCAACGGAAAAACCCAGCCCTGCCAAACCCGTTAGCCCTTCCAAAATCATGAGGTGCACTGAATGTGTTGAATGAGGGCGGCACCTTAAGCGGGCAGAACTATCTGAGAAAGGAATATTTACCTATATCCTTATGCCACTTATGGATGATGCGGAGGTCGAGGATGAAGCTGCGCCAGCTCAACTATGTGCTGCAAGTGGTCAAGTGCGGGCTCAACGTCACCGCCGCTGCCGAGGCGCTGCACACGAGCCAGCCGGGTGTTTCTAAGCAAATCAAACTGCTGGAGGACGAACTCGGCGTGGAGGTCTTCGTCCGCAATGGCAAGCAGTTGTCTGAGCTGACACCAGCGGGCGCGCGCATCGTCGAATACGCGCAACTGCTACAGCAGCAGGCCGACAACATCCGCAACGTGGCGATGGAATTCCGTCAGGCCGATGTCGGCGACCTCAAATTGGCGACCACCCATACCCAAGCGCGCTACGCGCTGCCGAAGGTCATACAAGCGTTTCGTCGCCAATACCCGAAGGTATCGCTGCATTTGCAGCAAGGCAGCCCGCCGCAAATCGCCAAGATGGCGGCAGAAGCTGAGGCCGATTTTGCGATTGCCACTGAGGCCATCCACCACTTCGACCACTTGGTGATGCTGCCCTGCTACCGCTGGAATCGCTGCGTGTTGGTGCTGCCCCGGCATCCACTGGCGCAGCTTGCACGGCCCAGTCTGGCCGACTTAGCCCAGCATCCCATTGTCACCTACACCTTTGGCTTTACCGGCAGAAGCAAACTCGACCAAGCCTTTGCGGGTGCTGGGCTCAGGCCAGATGTGGTGCTGACTGCCGTTGATGCTGACGTCATCAAAACCTATGTGCGTGCTGGGCTAGGCATCGGCATCGTCGCCAACATGGCGTATGACCCACAGGCTGATAGTGACTTGGTGCGCATCGATGCCAGCCATCTATTTGAGGCGAGCACTACCCATATAGGCTTTCGCAAACAGTTGTTTTTGAGGGCTTATCACTTCGCCTTCATCGAGGCCTTCGCCCCGCATTTGACGCCTGAGCTAGTGCGCGAACTCGCCGCCATCGCCGATCCTGAGTCCCGCCGAGCGGAAGTCAGCCGACGTGTGCTGGTGGTTTGAGGCGATTGCTCATGGCTCACGGCGCGAATCGGTCTAAGCATAGAAGCGCTTTGCCGCTATATCGCAGCGCTCACCCCTGATAACCTTCGCGCCCCCGCATGGGGAGTGATCCGGAAAGGCAGGCACGATGTACCGTTACGACGCATTTGATCAAGAGTTGGTGAACGCCCGAGTTGCGGAGTTCAGAGACCAGACCCAGCGCTATCTGGCGGGCGAGTTGGCCGCTGATGAGTTCCGGCACCTGCGCCTGCGCAATGGCCTGTACGTGCAGCGCTTTGCCCCAATGCTCCGCGTGGCAATCCCCTACGGACTGCTCTCCTCCACCCAGCTGCGCAAGCTGGCGGAGATTGCCCGCAACTATGACAAGGGCTTCGCGCACTTCACCACCCGCCAAAACATCCAGTTCAATTGGCCAGAGTTGGCGTCGGTGCCGGACATCTTGGCCGAGCTCGCCACGGTCGAGATGCACGCCATCCAAACCTCGGGCAACTGCATCCGCAATATCACCTCCGATCACCTCGCGGGTGTGGCGCAAGACGAACTCTGCGACCCGCGTCCTTACTGCGAGCTCACACGCCAGTGGGCCACCTTCCACCCCGAATTCAATTGGCTGCCACGCAAGTTCAAGCTGGCGTTCTCGGCATCCAAATCTGACCGCGCCGCGACTGCGGTTCACGACATTGGGGTCCACATTGTCGATAATGCCGCCGGTGAACGTGGCTACACCATTTACGTCGGCGGTGGCTTAGGCCGCACGCCCATCATCGGCCTCAAGCTGCGCGAGTTCTTGCCCGAGTGCGACCTACTGAGCTACTGCGAGGCGATCCTCAGGGTCTATAACCTGCTCGGTCGCCGCGACAACATCTACAAGGCCCGCATCAAGATCTTGGTCAAGGAGATGGGCATCAAGGCCTTTGCTGAGAAGGTCGAGGCCGAGTGGCAGACGATTAAGGATGGGCCACTGAAGCTGCGGGCTGAAGACATTCAGAACTTCACCAAGCACTTTACCGAGCCAGCTTACCGCGCCGACGCAGCCCAAGATCAGACCTTTGCGCAGAAGCAAACTGAGGATTCTGCCTTCGCCGCTTGGTGCAAGCGCAACCTAAAAGCCCATAAGCGCGCTGGCTACGCTGTCGTTTTCGTCTCGCTCAAAGCACGCGGCGTAGCACCCGGTGATGTCAGTGCCGAGCAGATGGACGCACTCGCAGATCTCGCCGACCGCTACGCCTTTGGCGAGCTGCGCGCAACGCACAACCAGAACCTCGTGCTTGCTGACGTCGCACAGGGCGATCTATACGCCTTGTGGCAGGCACTGACTGCGCTCGGTTTAGCGACGCCCAATATCGGCCTGCTCACTGACGTCATCTGCTGCCCCGGCTTGGATTACTGCTCACTCTCCAATGCCAGTTCCATCGCTGTGGCCGAGGAAATCTTCGACCGCTTTGAGAGCCTCGATTACCAGCATGACATTGGTGAGATCAAGCTCAATATGTCCGGCTGCATGAACGGTTGCGGCCATCACTCGGTGGGGCATATCGGCATTTTGGGTGTCGATAAGAAAGGTGAGGAGTGGTACCAAATCACGCTCGGAGGCTCATCCGAAAACGACGCATCGCTCGGTGACCGCACCGGGCCCTCGGTGGAGCGCGCGCACATCGCGGACGCGGTACAAAAACTCATTGAAACTTACCTGACCCAGCGACAGGGTGAGGAGGAGAGCTTCTTGGCCTGCTACCGCCGCGTCGGCATGGCACCGTTCAAAGCGCGTCTGTATGCGGAGGTGGCAGCATGAGCACGCTCATCGATGCCAAAGGGCATGACCTGCAGGATGACTATCTCCGCGTTGCGGAGGGTGAGGCGATTCCGGATCAAGGCTCCGTATTAGTGGGCCTGTCGCAGTGGCCTGCCGCTAAATTGCGGGGCGGGGTGTTGGGTCTGGAATTGGCCAACACCGTTGACGTTCTGCAGTTAGCGAAGGATGACCTTGACGCTGCTTCGCTCATCACGCTGAACTTCCCCGCTTTCGCCGATGGCCGCGCGTACTCACAAGCTTATCGCCTGCGTGCAGTTGGCTACCGAGGCATATTGCGCGCCACAGGTGCTGCGGTCATGCCGGATCAATTGCTGATGATGCGCCGTTGCGGCTTCGATCAGTTCAGGCTTGCCGACTCCGCTCAGGCACAAAGCGCAAAAACTACCTTGAGTAAAGCTCACATTAAGCCTTACCAGCCAGACTCCATTTGCTCCTATACTGTTACCCGTCAACGGCTTCCCTAGTTGGTAGTTCGTGATCAGCAGCAGTGGATCGATAATCTGCGTACCTAACCCTCAACAACAATCTGGAATGCTCATGAAATTGGAATCACGCAAAGCCACCCTTGCACTTCTCGCCGCAGCCTGCTTTGCCCCCATGGCGCATGCTGCGACCCCTGAAGATGTCGGCCTCACGGAAGATCAGGTGCGCTCGCTCTCCAGCGGCTTCGGCCCGGGCGGCTTTGACCACACCTTCGGCTCTCCTTCAGCGCTCGGCCTAGACTGGCGTGAAGTTGCCGTTGGTGTTGGCGGCATTTACGACCCTGACGCTGAGAAAGAAGGCGACGGCTCCATCGTCGGTGTTTTGGGCTTGGGTGACAGCGTCCGCGCCGTCGGTCTTGAGATCGCGGGCGGTCTCTACAGCACGCTGAATCAAAACGGCAAAGATGAGTTCGGCAGTGACGGCGGCTTCGGTGCCAAACTGCACACCAAACTCCCTTACGGCCTCGCTGCTGCCTTTGGTGTGGAAAACGTGGCCCGCTTTGGCGATTTCGCCAAGCAAGGCAAGTCCAGCACCTATGCAGTGCTCACCAAGACCACCAACCTCAGCAGCAAGCCCGGCTTTGGCTATCCAGTTGCAGTCAACGTCGGCTTTGGCAACAACCGCTTCCTGCGTTCCTCCGACGCTAACGCTAAAGCCAATATCTTTGGTGGCCTCGCTTTGGCGGTGCACCCTCAGGTTGCTCTGATCACCGATTGGACCGGCAAGGATCTGAATGCTGCTGCCAGCTTCCGTCCCTTCCAGCAATATGGCCTCAATCTATCCATCGGCGGCGTCAACCTGACCGAGAACGATGACGCCAATGCTGCCTACGCAGCCAATATCGGCTACACCCACCGCTTCTAATCTTTTGAGGACTTTTTATGATCTCCTTCCGTACGCTCGTAGTCGCCACCTCGGCGCTCGTTAGCTGCTCTGCCTTTGCCGGCAAATTTGTGGTTCCTAGCCAAGCGCTGGGTTCTGGCAATTCAATCGTCAGTTCTGGTGAGCGCGCCAGCACGCAGCTCGGCACCGCAGCCCTGCCGATCTTTGTTGCTGGCCCACAGTACGCTCGCCTTTTGGCTCTGCCAGGCGCTGTGCACAACCCACAGGCCGGCACCGTCACCATCCGCGTCACGCTGAGCGATGGCACCAGCCGTGACTTGGTGTTTAGCCAGCAAGGCGGTCAAGCCGTCGGCCGCCGCTAACGCGGCCCAGCGTCAAATTAAAAAGCCCGCGAAAGCGGGCTTTTTTTGGTCTGCGGCGTTTCTTGAATCAGAGCGCTGAGAGCTACCGTGAAGCCAAGTAAGGTTTGAGCGCGCTGGGGGCCTCATAACTACCGTCTTCGCGCTGGTAATTCTCCAATATCGCGACCAAGGTTCGGCCCACCGCCAAGCCTGAGCCGTTCAAGGTGTGCAGCAATTCGGTTTTCTGAGTTTCAGGGTTGCGATAACGCGCCAACATGCGCCGCGCCTGAAAATCCTCAAAATTCGAGCAACTGGAGATTTCCCGATATTGGTTTTGTGACGGCAGCCACACTTCAATATCGTAGGTTTTTGCCGAGTTAGCACCTAAATCGCCCGCGCACAGGGCAACTACCCGGTAGGGTAGTTCCAGTTTTTGCAGGATGGCTTCAGCGTGGCCTGTGAGTTGCTCCAGCGCTGCGTAGGATTGCTGCGGCAATACCGCCTGCACAAGTTCTACCTTCTCAAACTGGTGCTGGCGAATCATCCCCTTGATGTCGCGCCCGCCGGAACCGGCCTCTGAGCGGAAGCAGGGGGTGTGCGCCACCCATTTTTTCGGCAGTTCTGCGGCTTCGACGATTTCGTCGCGCAGCAGGTTGGTGACGGGGACTTCCGCGGTCGGAATCAAGCACCAGTCACGGCCCTCGTCGTCCTTGATGCCGAATAGGTCTTCGCGGAACTTGGGCAGTTGCCCAGTACCCTTCAAACTCGCCGCGTTGACGAGATACGGGACGTAGAGCTCCTCGTACCCATGCTGCTCGGTATGCACGTCGAGCATGAATTGAATCAGTGCCCGATGCAGGCGCGCGATGTCGCGCTTAAGCACCACAAAGCGACTACCGGTGAGCTTGGCACCTGCTGCGAAGTCCATCTGGCCCAGTGCTTCGCCGATGTCGGCGTGGTCCTTAGGCGTAAAGCTGAATTGCCTAGGCGTACCCCAGCGGCGAAGCTCAAGGTTGTCGGCCTCGCTGCTGCCATCCGGCACCGATTCATGCGGCAGATTGGGGATACGCAGGAGGAAATCTTCCAGCTCCACCTGCAACTGAGCGAGTGCGGTTTCGCGCTCGCTCAGTTGCTGCTTGATAGCCTCCACTTGCTCAAATAAGGGCGTGGCATCTAGCCCCTTACTTTTGGCGAAGCCGATCTCCTTGCTGGACTTATTGCGTGTGGCTTGAAGTTGCTCGGTTTCGGTCTGCAATTGCTTGCGCTGGCTCTCCAAGGATTCAAACCGAGCGAGGTCGAACGCGACGCCGCGTCGCGCCAGACGGTCTGCGACTTCTTGAGGATTTTGGCGCAAGCGCTTTGGATCAAGCATGGGAACCGACAAGCAATAAAGAGGGGGCGCAGAGTATAGGGCTGGGCTTAGCCCAGACGCAGTAGTTCTCCCTTGCGCGAACCATGCGCTGGTGCAAAAGCGGGCGGTAGCGGCACAGGTCTTGCCGCTATGATTGACCACCCCACCCTCTCTCTCGGACTCAAGCAATGAGCCAGCACGTCCTTTGGTACTCAGAACTCGGCATGCACGACGTGGAAATCGTCGGCGGCAAAAACGCGAGCTTGGGCGAGATGATCAAAAACCTCGCCGCGTCTGGGGTGAAGGTACCGAACGGCTTCGCTACCACCGCTAGTGCCTACCGAGAGTTTCTGCGCTTCGAATCACTGGACACGCGCATCAACGCCATGCTCGACGCGCTAGACATCGAGGACGTCACAGCATTAGCGAAAACCGGCAAGGCAATCCGCGATCTGGTGGTGCAAGCACCCTTCCCGTCGGCTCTTGAGGCAGCAATCCGAGCGGCCTATGAACAACTGGTGGCCGAAAGCGGCGCTGCGATCTCGGTCGCTGTGCGCTCATCGGCGACCGCTGAGGATCTGCCTGATGCGAGCTTCGCCGGCCAACAGGAAACCTTCCTCAATGTGCAGGGCATCGACAACGTGCTGCACGGCATCAAGGAGGTGTTCGCCTCGCTGTTCAATGACCGCGCAATCAGCTACCGCGTGCACCACGGCTTTGCCCACGCGCAGGTCGCACTCTCCGCCGGTGTGCAACGCATGGTGCGCTCGGATTTGGGCGCGTCGGGCGTGATGTTCACCATGGATACCGAATCCGGCTTTAAGCAGGCGGTCTTCATCACTGCTTCGTATGGGCTTGGCGAGGCGGTCGTCCAAGGTGCAGTGAATCCGGACGAGTTCTACGCCTACAAGCCCAATATTCGCGCTCAGCGCCCGGCGATTCTCAAACGTGGCTTGGGCGAGAAGGCGAAGAAGATGGTCTACACCGCAGACCGCCGCCTTGGCCGCACCGTAGAGTTTGTGCCGGTGCCCACCGAGGAGCGGCAACGTTTCTGTTTGAGCGACGCCGACATTGAAGCGCTCGCCGCACAAGCCTTGACCATTGAAGACCACTACGGCCGGCCAATGGACATCGAGTGGGGCAAGGACGGCGTCGATGGCCAGATTTACATCCTGCAAGCACGGCCAGAAACCGTGCAGAGTCGCGCCTCTGCCAACACCCTGCGCCGCTACAAGCTCAAGGGCAAGGGCGAGGTACTCGCCGAAGGCCGTGCCATTGGCCAAAAGATTGGTGCCGGCCGCGTACGCAATCTGAGCAACTTGGCGGAGATGGCGCGGGTGCAACCGGGCGATGTGCTGGTGACGGACATGACCGACCCCGATTGGGAGCCGGTGATGAAGCGTGCGGCAGCTATCGTCACCAATCGTGGCGGCCGCACCTGCCACGCCGCCATCATCGCTCGCGAGCTGGGCATCCCTGCCATCGTCGGCTGCGGCAACGCGACCGAGGTGCTGAAGGACGGCATGGATGTCACCGCCAGCTGCGCAGAAGGCGACACCGGCCACATTTACGCCGGCCATATCGACTTTGTGGTCGATGAAGTAGCACTCGATCAGATGCCGGAAATCCCCGTAAAGATCATGATGAATGTCGGCACGCCGGAGCAGGCCTTCGACTTCGCCGCCCTGCCCCACAGCGGTGTAGGCCTCGCGCGCTTGGAGTTCATCATCAATCGTCAGATCGGCATCCACCCGCGCGCGCTGTTGGAGTTCGACCAGCAACCTGCGGACATCAAGCGCGCCATCACGCCGATGATTGCCGCCTACGCGAGCCCGACCGACTACTACATCCAGCGGCTTGCAGAAGGCATTGCCACCATCGCTGCGGCCTTCGCTCCTGAGCCGGTAATCGTGCGCTGCTCGGACTTTAAGTCCAACGAATACGCCAATTTGGTTGGCGGCAAGCGCTACGAGCCGCACGAGGAGAACCCCATGCTCGGGTATCGCGGTGCCTCGCGCTACATCGACCCCAGCTTCCGCCCCTGCTTCGACTTGGAATGCCGCGCGCTGAAGTTTGTGCGTGACGAGATGGGGCTGACCAACGTCAAGATCATGATCCCGTTCGTCCGCACCGTGGACGAGGCCGCTGCGGTGTGCCAGATCCTCGAGGAGAACGGCCTCAAGCGCGGCGAGAACGCCCTTGAGCTCATCATGATGTGCGAGCTGCCGAGCAACGCCGTGCTCGCCGATGAGTTTCTTGAATACTTCGACGGCTTCTCCATCGGCAGCAATGACATGACCCAGCTGACCTTGGGCCTAGACCGTGACTCCGGTTTGGTGGCGCACTTGTTTGATGAGCGCAATCCAGCGGTGAAGAAAATGCTCTCGATGGCGATCAGCGCCTGCAAGGCCAAGAACAAATACATCGGCATCTGCGGCCAAGGCCCGAGTGATCACCCCGAGCTTGCGCGCTGGCTGCTCGACCAAGGCATCGGCAGCATGAGCCTCAACCCCGATACTGTGGTCGAAACTTGGCTCTTCCTCGCAGGCCAGAAGGCATGAGCCTATTGCTGCGCTTGGGCTTGTTACTCGCCCTGCTTACGGCCCCTTGGGCAGCGAGCAGCGCGCGGGCGGATCAGGCCGGCGACTTCGACTACTACGTGCTCGCCTTGTCCTGGAGCCCACAGTATTGCGCCGGCAGCCAGCGCGGCGATGACCTTCAATGCCGTAGGCCCTACGCCTTCGTCGTCCATGGTCTCTGGCCTCAGCATGAGCGCGGCTGGCCAGAGCGCTGCGGCAAGGCGAGTTATGTGCCGCAAGCAGTCATCGACGACATGTTGCCGATCATGCCGAGCAAGGGTCTGATCCTGCACCAGTGGCGCAAGCACGGGGTGTGCTCGGGCTTGAGTGCGGAACGCTACTTTGCGCTCACTCGGCAGGCCGCAAACCGCGTGCAAATCCCCAAAAAATACCAGGCGCTGTCGGATTACCTACAGGTCAATATGCGCGAGCTGGAGGCGGACTTCCTGCGCGTGAACCGGCAATTTTCTGCCGATGGCATCGCGCTGCAATGCGGCGGGCGCTACTTCAAGGAGCTGCGCTTTTGCTTCACCCGAGACCTCACACCCCGCGCCTGTAGCGATGAGGTCAGAGACGCCTGCCCGACCTCCACCGTGCTCCGACCCGTCCGCTAATCGACCAGCAGCTATCGCAACGACAACCGCTCTGCATCGGCACGCATTTGCTGGCGCCAGAAGTGGGACTCCGAGTAGCCAATGCTTGCAAGCTGAGCCTCTGCCGCCGCCAACGAGGACTTAGCCACCGCCGATGATGCTGCCAACCAAGCCTCTGCGTGCAGCAAGGCAGCGCGGCTGCGGTGTTGGGCGGGCAATTCGTTGACGGCCGTATTTGGGATGTGTCTGAGTGCCTGCTGCGCGGCCTCTCGCTGACCGGCAACCGCCAGTGCGCGGGCATACCGGCTGTGGGCTTCGATGGCGAGCATCGGCATCGTCGTCGCCTGCAAACCTTCGGACGCCTCGCGGTAGTCGGCGAGTGCGCCGTCGCCCCGGCCAGCTTGCTCGCGCAAATGGCCACGGCCCACCAGCACATAGGGCAACAGGCCATCGCCCCGCGCCCTCCGGATGGCGATCGCTTGATCCGCCAGCCGCAGCGCCGCGTCCAGATCGCCGAGCTGTGCCAAGGCGGTCGCTAGAAAGCGCGAGAAGGTCGGGACGTAGCCGACCAACTCGTCAAAATTTGCCCTCGCGAGCACCAGCCCCTCACGCGCCAGTCGGGCTGCGAGAAGCGCATCCGCGCGATACACCGCCGCGACCACGCAGGCCTCGTAGGCATCGAGTCGCAGGGCAGAGTTGGCGGCCAAGGGCGGGTGTTGTAGCGCTTGCAACAGGGCGTCGCAGAGCTGCTTGCCTTGTGCGTGCAGGCCTAGGCGCGTGGCGTTGTTGAGCGCGGCGATCGCGGTGTAGGAGTCCTCCTTGAGCAGCGGCAATAGTCCCGTGTGAATCTGCGGGAGCAAGGCGCGCAACTCCGGCTCAGCCATCGACCATCGCCCAGATTTGACCTGGTCTTCGTTGGCGAACACCGCGAGCGTCAAGCGCTGGCCTTCCGGTATGCGGGTATTGGTCGCGGCGAACTGTCGGAGCGCCCGCAACAAGGTTTGTAGTTGTGCATCTTCTGTCCAGAAATCGGCACCGACGACGGCCTCATAGGCCAAGGGGTAGGCGGCATCGGGAGCTTCGGAGAACCAACTCGTCACGCTCTGCAACATGGTCTGGTGCAGCCACTCGTCAAACTTGGCGTCCATGCTGGCGTAATCGGAAACGCCATACACCTCATAGAGTGCGCGATACGCTTGGGCGCGGCTGGCGAGATCGGCCTTCGGGAAGCGCGCATCCACGCGCCGTGCGGCACGCTCGACAATCTGATTGAGGCTGAGCTGCTTGGTGGGCCCATAGCGCAGCGAGACCGCACCGAGCACGTCGTCAACCAAAAATCGCGTCGTCGCCTGCGTACTGGCAAGCGCGGTCTGTGCCAGTGTGGCGGCGCGCTCGGCGCGCACGGCAAAGCCCGTTGCGATGACAGCACCCAGAAAAAATACCGCAGCCGTCGCCCACATCCAGTTGCGCCGGAGTCTGAGTCGGTCGGCCTCGGCCAGTGCCCGCTTCGCCTGCTCCTCAGCGGCTGCGCGCGCGGCTAAGCCGCGCTGGTGCTCCACTAAATCCGCACGCCGCTGCTCCAAATGACGCAGGTGCAATGCCCATTCCGCGACGGAACCTGAGCGCGCAGCGGGGTCCCCGTGCACGGCCAGCGCGATGTCCTCGCGCAGCAGCGGATCGGCGATATCGCGCTCCCAGCCGGTCGCCAGTGGGCGCTGAAAATCGCCAATTAGGAGCTGGTAGAGCATCACGCCCAGCGCATAGAGATCCGCCTGCGTGGTAAAGGGCTGGCCGCGCAGCAACTCGGGCGCGAGGTACAAGGTGGTGCCGCCAACCGCAGTTGGAGTCTGGGTGAAGGCGATGCGCGTGATGCCTGCGGCTTCAAGAATTTGATCGGACAGCACCCCGGCACTGCCGAAGTCCGCCAGCAAGGGGCGAGCGTTGTCGTTGCTCACATCCATCAAGACATTGGCGGGCTTTAAGTCCTTGTGCAGCACACCGACGGCATGCGCCAACGCCACCGCTTCGGCAATCTCTGCCATCAGCTGCACGCGGTGGCAGTCGTCAAACCTTGGGTCTGCCCAGCACTGTGCTGCCCAATCGGCCAGATTGCCGTGGGCTAGGTAGGGCAGTTCCAAAAAGAACGGGACTTCCTCTAAGTTGAAGTCCAGCACCGGCAAGGACGGCGAACGCTCGCCGAGCTGACTGCTGAGCAAGCGGTGCACAGTAATTTCGCGCTTCAGCCCCTGCAGGCCGCTGGCATCGAGCGCGAATTTATAGACGCGGCATTCCCGCGATTTGAGCTGGCGCACCAGCCAAAGCTCACCCGAGCCGCCGCGTGCGAGGTGGCGCTCCAAGGCCCAATTGCTGCGCTGGAAGGGACTATCGCCCGCCTTGAGTTTGAGGTGCGGCGCGGGCAGCGCAGCCGCCTTGGGTGCGACTACGCGCACCTCGCCCATCAGGCGGTAGCCATAACCGTGCACGGTCTTGATGAGGCCCTCTGCGCCGCCGCCCAGCTCCTCACGGATGCGGCTTACCGCCTTGGTCAGGACGGTGTCTGAGAGTACGCGTCCGGGCCAGATGGCGGCCTGTAACTCCTCTTTGGTGACGACCTCGTTGGCGTGCCTCAGCAGATGCCGCAGCACCTCCAGCGGCTTGCGCTCTAGGCTCGCGACTCGGCCCAGTACGCGCAGCTCCATCTGGGCTTCATCCAGCTCGGCCTGAGCAAAGTGCCACACCATCGGTGCGCCAGCCGAGCCACTCTGGCTGCCATCCGCAGCCCCCGAGCTCATTCGCTAGCAAGCCCTAAGGAATCAAACAGTTCGATCAGCGGCGCTAATTCCGCATAGCGACTGGCGACACCACGGACGTAATGGATGAACCTTGGCGTATCGGCCAAATAGTGCGGCTTGCCGTCACGGTAGTTGATGCGAGCAAATATGCCGAGCACCTTAAGGTGACGTTGCAGGCCCATGTAGTCGAAGTCTTGGTTAAAGACCGCTTCGTCCTGCGGCACTGGCAGGCCTGCGGCCAAAGCCTTCGCCCAATACTGATGCCGCCATTGCACCACACGCGCCTCAGGCCACGATAAGAAGGCGTCCTTGAACAGGCTCACTACGTCATAGCTGATCGGCCCGTAGACCGCGTCTTGGTAGTCGAGCACACCGGGGTTGGGGCTCGATTGCATCAGATTACGGGGCATGTAGTCGCGGTGGACGTACACCTTGGCCTGCGCCAGCGCGCGTTGGGTGAGCAGCGCGCAGCTCTCTTGCCAAGCACTGCGTTGGTCAAAGTCCATGACGTGGTTGAGGTGCCGTGCGACGTACCAGTCAGGGAACAGCGACAGCTCGCGCTCCAGCAGGGCTAGGTCGTACTCCGGCAACACGCCAGGTTTGCTAGCCAACTGCCAGCGCAATAGCGCGTCGATGGCATCAGAGAAATGCGCATCGGCATTCGCTTCATTGATGACGTGCAACAGGGTTTGCCGCCCTAAGTCCGTCAGCAATAGAAACCCTGCGCGTAAGTCTTGTGCGATCACCTTTGGAGCGTGCACGCCCGCTGCGGCCATCAGCTCCGACACCAAAATGAAGGGGCGGCAATCCTCGCGCTCGGGTGGGGCGTCCATCACCACCCAACTCTGACCCTTGGCCTGCACTCGGAAGTAGCGCCTAAAGCTCGCATCGGCCGAGGCCGGAGCAAACTCGGCATCGCTGATCTGCAATGCATTGAGGGCGAAGTCTCGCGCGGCAATTGCGCGGTCGTCGAGGGTGATGGGCGCAGTCATGATGATGGGTAGAAATAGGCCGTCAGCAAGCCTACACGAGCCACGCGCCTACGCGCAGTAGCGGCGAAGCATGGGCCGTTGCCGAGGTTCGCGGCGACGCGGGATACTATGGGATGAACTCTGCCCTGCCCCCTTGGTACCTACACGCTCTGCGTGCTTTGGCGATTTGCTTGTCTGCGAGCATGAGTGCGACTGCAATAGCGGCAGAAGTACTGCCGGGGACTTGCCCGCTGCCCGATTTAGGGCCGCTGCCGACCGGCTCAATCGAGCAACTGCTGGTCGATGCTGACGCACTGGATTTCGCAGAAGGCGGCTGGTCTGAGCTTGCTGGCGGCGTGCGGCTCGCCACGGGTGGCCGGGAGCTCACGGCGAGTGCGCTGAAATTTGACGAATCCAAGCGCTTGGCGGTGATCAACCAGCCCTCACGCTATCGGGATGCGCAATTCACCATCCGCAGTGGCAGCGCCGAGTACGACTTCAGCCGCGACACCGGCACATTTACCGACACCGAGTTCACGCTCAATACCATCGGCGGGCGCGGCAAAGCGGGCCGTGTTGCGATCGCGGGCAGTGGGCAAGCCAAGCTGGATGCGGTGTCGTTCACGACCTGTGCGGAAGGCAGCAAGGCTTGGTCTTTAGGCGCGGAGGAGATCAGCCTAGACCGCACCGCAGGCCTTGGCCGCGCCCGCAACGCGACGCTGCGGCTCGCCGATGTTCCGGTGCTCTACCTGCCCTACTTCCAGTACCCCATCGACGGTGAGCGTCACACCGGCTTGTTGTTCCCGCATGTCGGCTCCGGCAATCAGGTGGGTGTGGACATTCGGCAACCGATCTACCTCAACCTCGCCCCCAATTACGACGCCATCCTCACCCCACGTTGGATGTCGGATCGCGGCGTACAGGTGGGCGCCAGTGGCCGCTATCTGCTGGAGCGCGCGCGTGGCGATGCCACAGTCGAATACATGCCCAATGATTCGCAGACTGACGCGGCACGCAGCTTGGGTGTGTTTAACCACGAGGGCTTGCTGAACCAGCGCTTGGCGGTGGCCGTGCACTATGCCGAGGTCTCCGACCGCAGCTACTACGAGGACCTGAGCACGGGCTCTAGGGAATCCACCCTGACCCATTTGGAGCGCAGCGCGCGCCTAACCTACCAAGCGCCCGCCGCTTATGTGGTCAACCTGCTGGTGCAGGACTTCCAGCCGCTCTCCAGCACCATCGTCGGCGTGGACGACCCCTACCAACGGCTGCCGGAAATTCGCTTTGACGCGCTCACCCGCAATAGTTTCTACGGCACCCGACTCGGTGGCAGCGCCCAAATCACCAACTTTGCGCGGGAGGATTCCATCGAGGGCCTGCGCGCAAACATCAACCCCTTTATCAGCATCGCCCGCGATATCGGCCCGGTGCAGAGTGCTGCACAGTTCAACCTGCTGCACACGGCTTACCACCTAAACAACCCCGCCGTCGGCCAAAGCCGCAGCCCCAGCCTTACGACACCGATCGTCTCGCTCGAGGCCAGCCTGCCGCTGGAGCGCGTGCGGTCTAGGCAGCTAGAAACCCTTACCCCGCGCCTGTTTTACCTCTACGCCCCGTACCGCAACCAAGACGCTCTGCCCCTGTTTGATACCGGCGAGCCGGACTACGACTTCCCGCAGTTGTTCGTGCGCAATCGCTTCAACGGTGGCGACCGCATTGCCGATGCCCATCAAATCACCACGGCTTTGACTTGGCGCCTGCTCGATGCCAACACTGGGGCCGCCCAAATCACCGGCACCTTCGGCCAGATTTATCGCTTCCGCGATTCGCTCGTCACCCTGCCGAGCGAGAACGCGCCGGATCGCGGTGGTTCGGACTGGTTGGCGGACGTCGATGTGCGTTTGAGCGGCAACTTGGCGGCCCACGCCACGGTAAACGTCTCGCCCGACAGCGGCCAAATCAATCGCAATGCCATTAGCCTGCGCTACCGCGATGGCGCACGGCGCGCCGACCTTGCCTACCGCTACCGACGCGGCCAGCTAGAGCAAGCCGACTTAAGCGGCAGCGCGCCGATCGCCGGTGCGTGGCGCGTGGCGGCACGCCTGCGCAACTCGCTGCGCGATGACCGCATGCTCGACACCTTGTTCGGGCTGGAGTACGACACCTGCTGCTGGGCGCTACGCACCTCGTATCGCCGCACCTTGGTCAACAGCCGCGGCGAGTTCAATAGCGGCGTCTATCTGCAACTGGAATTGAAGGGCCTGACGCGCTTCGGCACCGGCTTTGACGAACTGTTGCCCACCGATTTGGACAACCCGAACAGCCCCTAATGGCCGCATTTTCCGTGCGCGATTTGTGAACTTTGCCCGCGTGCTACGCTCTTTACGATTGATCGCCCACTTGTTTGCTTTGAGCTTTTGGACCCTAGCTATGCGCCACGTTGTCGCTGCCGCCCTTTTGGCTTCTGCCTCCGCCTTTTCTGCCTACGCCGCGCCGACGCCGCTGGACAAAATCATCGTAGTCGTCAACGACGGCGTGATCCTACAGAGTGAGCTCGACCGCGCCCTGCGGGTCAGTGCCGCACAATTGAAGCAGCGTGGCATCGCCGCGCCGAGCGACGCGGTATTGCGCACTCAGGTGCTCGACCGCCTCATCACCACGCGGGTCATTGCCCAAAAAGCCCAAGAAGCCGGCATCCGCATTGATGACCGTGAGCTCAATGAAGTGCTGAGCAACATCGCCCGTCAAAACGGGCTGACGCTGGCGCAGTTTGCCGATTCCGTCCGCGCTTCGGGGGTAGATTTCCTCTCGGTGCGCGAGCAAATCCGCGATGAAGTGATCAACGCGCGCGTCAAGCAAAAGGAAGTGGACAGCCGCATGAGCGTGACCGAGCAAGACGTCGACCTGTTTCTCGCCAACCAGCGCGATGGCGACCAGCAGGAATACCGTCTCAGCCACATCTTGGTCGCGATCCCTGAGGGTGCGACCGGCAGCGAGCGCGAAGCTGCCAAGGCCAAAGCGCAAGTGCTGGCAGAGCGCATTGCCAAGGGCGAGGATTTTGGCGAGGTCGCCGCCGCCGAGTCCGATGGCCGCCAAGCCCTGCAAGGTGGCGATCTGGAGTGGAAGAAATCCGGCGACCTGCCCTCCATCTTCGCCAGCACCGCGCCCAAGTTGCAGACCAACCAGGTCAGTGAAGTGCTCGAGACCGCGGGCGGCTATCACCTCATCAAGTTGGTGGGCAAACGGGGCGGCGACGAGGAAGCCAGCAATGTCAAGGAGACCCGTGCCAGCCACATCTTATTGATGCCCAACGCCATCCGGAATGAGGACGCCACCTTGGCCGCAGCCCGCGACCTGCACGCGCGCATCGTCAAAGGCGAGAAGCTCGAGGTGCTGGCGAAGGAATTCAGCGATGACCCCGGCTCCAAGAACAGCGGCGGCGACTTGGGCTTCCAAGCGCCGGGCACCTTTGTGCCGGAGTTCCAGATTCGCATGGACCAGCTCAAGATTGGCGAGATTAGCGAGCCCTTCCACTCCCAGTTTGGCTGGCACATTGTCCGCGTCGATGAGCGCCGCACCCGCGATCTCTCCAGCGAAACCCGCCGCAATCGCGCCCGCAACACCATCGGCGCGCGCAAAGCCGCTGAGGAGTACGAAGTCTGGCTGCGCCGCGTGCGTGATGAGGCTTACATCGAAATCCGCAAGGCCGACGGCAGCGCGCCCACCAGCAGTTCGTGAGCGCCAGCCGCCTGCCCTGCCTGCTCCTCACGCCCGGGGAACCCGCAGGCATCGGGCCTGAACTGGCCGTCCGTCTAGCGCAGCAAGCCATCCCCGCCGTAGTCGTCGCGGTGGCGGATGCCACACTGTTGCGCGCCACCGCCGCCACTTTGCGCCTGCCGCTGCACGTTCATGAGGTGCGTCGACTCGGCGACCTAGCACCACTGCCCGTCGGCGCAATGTATTGCTGGCACTTGCCACTGCGCAGCGCTGTGGTCGCAGGCCAATTGAACCGCGCCAACGCCGCCTATGTGCTGGAGAGTCTGGATATTGCGGTCGATCAGTGCCTGGCTGGCGCGGCCGATGCCATGGTCACCGGCCCCGTGCACAAAGGCGTGATTGCCGACACGGGCATCGCCTTCACCGGCCACACCGAGTATCTGGCGGCGCGCTGCAAGGCGCCTGAGCCGGTGATGATGCTTACCGCGGGCAGCTTGCGGGTCGCCTTGGCAACCACGCATCTAGCACTGGCTGAGGTGCCCAAGGCCATCACCCAAAAGGGGCTGCAACACAGCCTGAGCGTGCTGCATCGCGAGCTACAAACGCGCTTTGGCATAGCCAAACCTAGGGTCTTGGTGGCTGGTCTCAACCCGCATGCGGGCGAAGGCGGGCACCTGGGTCGTGAGGAGTTAGACACCATCACCCCCGTGCTGGATGCGCTACGGGCACAAGGCATGGATCTGCGCGGCCCGCTGCCCGCCGACACCCTGTTCACGCCGCGCTGGCTCGCCCAAGCCGATGCCGTACTCGCCATGTACCACGACCAAGGCCTGCCCGTGCTCAAAGCGCTGGGCTTCGGCGAGGCGATCAACGTCACCCTCGGCCTACCCATCATTCGCACCAGCGTGGACCACGGGGTGGCATTGGATTTGGTCGGCACCGGCCAAGCCGAGCTCGGGTCATTGATCGCCGCAGTCGGCTTGGCGGCGGATCTTGCTGGCCGTAGCAAGGCCCAATTCCCGTGCCAATGAGACTTAACGAGAACCCATGAGCCAAGCTCTCACTGCCCATACCGCGAAGAAACGTTTCGGGCAAAACTTTCTGCACGACGGTCAAGTGATCGAGCGCATCGTCCGCGCCATCCATCCGCAGCCCAACGACACCATGGTGGAGATCGGCCCGGGCCAAGGCGCACTAACGGCACCACTGCTCGCCAAGCTCGATCGCCTGCACGCCATCGAGCTCGACCGCGACGTCATCCCACACCTTCTGCAGCGCTGCGGCGATCACTCTGAGAAGCTGCAACTGCTCCAAGCCGACGCCCTGAGTGTGGACTACCGCCAATTTGTGCCCCCGGCAGGCACGCCGATCCGCTTAGTCGGCAACCTGCCCTACAACATCTCCACGCCCTTGTTGTTCCATCTATTGGCGCACACCGAGGTCGTCCGCGACATGCACTTCATGCTGCAAAAGGAAGTCGTTGAGCGCATGTGTGCCGATCCGGATACCGACGACTACGGCCGGCTGACGGTGGCACTGGCCGCCCGGGCGGAGTGCCAAAAACTGTTTCTGGTCGGCCCCGGCAGCTTCAACCCGCCGCCCAAAGTGCACTCGGCGATCGTCCGCGTGACGCCTAGAGCCACGCCGTTTGCGATCAAAGATCTGGCGAGCTTTGACCGCGTCGTGACCGCCGCCTTCTCTCAGCGGCGCAAGACTCTGAGCAATGCCCTCAAAGGTGTGCTCACAGCTGATGCCATTCGTGCGGCGGGAATCAATCCGCAGATTCGCGCAGAGGCCCTGCCGCCCGAGGCCTTCGGGCAACTGTCGCTGCAATTGCCCTAGCAGCTCACGAATTAGCTATTGTCATACACCGCGCGCAGCACATCCGAGCGCGACAGCTGCCCAACCAAGCGGCCACTGTCCAGCACCGGGAAGCGCTTGTAGGAGACATCCAAGAACCGGTTGGCGGCTTCCAGCAAGGTGTCGTCGGCCTTCAGTGCGACCACTTTGGCAGACATAAAGTCCCGCACCACGCCCGGCGAGACGCCTTCGTAATTGGCGATCACGGCGAGCTTCAGACAATCCTTCTCCGACAGCATGCCGACCAACATCCCTTGCTCATCGCAGACTGGCGCACCCGAGTGGCCGTGCTTGAGCAATTGCCCAATTGCGTTCATGACGTCCGTGTCGGGGCTGAAGGTCAGCAACTTGGTCCGCATGTAGTCGCGCACAGCAAAGGCACTAAGGTCCGCCATAGGTCTCCTCCTCGGGGCTGGTAGAAGTTTGCAGCCTAGCGCCTTATGCCCACCACGCCTACCTATGTGGGATTAGGTGGCTTGACCTAGAGCGTGGGCCTCGCACCTTGCACGGCCTCTAAACCACCCGGCCCCAGCGGCGGGCGCTCCGCTGCGTCACGCTCCGGCCAATTGCGCACCCAGACATCGCTCTGCGGGAATGGGATGTTGATCTCGGCTTGCTTAAACAACTCAAAGATGCGGAAGCGCAGCTTGCTCGCCACGCCAGCCTTTGCGTTTTGATCGTGCACATAGGCGCGCAGCTCAAACTGCAGCGCGGAATCGCCAAAGTCGGTGAACAGCACCCACGGCCCCGATAGCCCAGTAATCTCGCCGTCCTGAATGATCCCGTCGATACCCTCTACCGCTTTAAGCAAAAGCGTCCGCACCTGATCAGGGTCGGCGTTGTAATCCACCCCAATCGGCAAAATCACGCGTCCGGTTTGGTCGTGGAAGCCGGTGTTCTCGACCTTGCTCGACAGCAACTCCGAGTTGGGCACGATGATGCTGGTACGGTCCCAAGTCTCTAGCTCGGTGGAGCGGATGCGCACGCGGCGCACAAAGCCTTCCATCCCGCCAACCTTGATGTAGTCGCCCAAGCGCACTGGGCGCTCAAACTGAAGGATGAGGCCGGAGATGAAGTTATTGACGATGTTTTGCAGGCCAAAACCAATACCGACCGACAAAGCGCCAGCGACAATCGCGAGTTTGGAGAGGTCCAGCCCGGCGACGTTCAGCCCGATCATCGCCGCGATGATGAAGGTGGCGTAACCAAACAAAGTAGCGACCGAAACCCGCACCGAGGGCTCGACGCGCGCCAGCGGCAGCCAGTCGTCCTCCAGCTTGGTTTTCAGCCAGCGGGTAAAGGTCACCAGCAGAACGAACCACAGCAGGCCGTAGAGGAAGTTGATCGGCACGACGGTGACCGAGCCTAGGGCTACGCCATCGCCCGCCAAGACATTGCTGACGTTCTCGCCCAACTCGTGCTGCCCCCAAACGTGCAGCAGCAAAAAGCCAATAAAGGGCCAGAGCAGAATCTGATAACCCAAGGTCATCCAGCGCAACTCATGGATGGGGCAGCCGTCCTCAACGCCAATGCGCCGACGCAACCGGCGCTGCCAAGCAAAGCGCCCCTCGTTCAGGGTCTTGGCCAAGAACTCCACAAGGATGGAAGCAGCAGCCGCGCCAGCGACCAAAATCAAGGTGGTGAGCAAGGGGTTGGCAGTGACCCAGAGCGTGAGGTCGCTGAAGAGTTGCTTGGGACTCATAGTCGAGAATGCGAGAATGGGCGATGTCCGAAAACATCTTAGATGCCATCACTGTAGTGCTAATGAACGCCGGCGAACTGTTAATGGTTCAACGGCAAGAGAAACTCCGCAGCTTTGCCGGCTATTGGGCCTTCCCCGGCGGCAAGGTGGACGCGGCTGACCACACCCTGAGTGCCGCGCCGATCATCGTGCCGGAACTCACAAGCGGCTTAGTCCATGCCTTGCTGCGTGAGGCCAAGGAGGAGATCAACCTCGATTTGTTGACACTGCATCAACAAGGCTTGGTCGGCCAGCCCCATTTGCTGGGGGAAGCCACCACACCCTTGATGGCCAACAACGTGCGCTTTCGCACCCACTTCGTGCGTGTTGACATCACGAGCCGCCCCGCACTGACGCCGGATTTAGGCGAAATTAAGGCGGCCGAATGGGCGACGCCGCAGCAATGGTTAGCGCGCTATCAAGCAGGCCGCCTATTGCTCGCACCACCGACCCGCGACATGCTGGAAGCGCTGGTGGCTAACCCCGAGGTTCAGCACATCCCCAACTTCGACGAGGACCGCCTGCCGGAGGGTGCCGATAGCATGCGCAGCATTGAGCCTTTGGCCGGCTTGCACCAACTGCTGGTGCGCTCCAACACCCTGCCACCCGCCACGCATACCAATGCCTGGATTTTTGGCGATAGCCATCGGGTTCTGGTAGACCCATCGCCTGCTGATCGCAGCGAGTACGAGCGCCTGCTGCGCACGCTCAACCGCTTTGGCGTCGATGAGGTGCTGCTCACCCACCACCACCCAGATCACCGGCAGTTTGCCAATGAACTAGCCGCGCACTTCGGCGTGCCGCTGGCCATGAGCGACGACACCCGCAAGCGCATCAGCCGCAAATCCCCCGAGTGGTTGGGCGATTTGACGGTGCGGATTTACGAGGCGGGTGATGTCGTCACCCGCTGGCTGGGCGAGCCCGTACGCATTTACCCAGTGCCGGGCCACGACGAAGGGCAATTGGGCCTGATGCCCGACAGCCGCAGTTGGTTTTTAGTGGGCGATCTGATTCAAGGCATAGGCACGGTGGTGATCGCCAAGCCCGAGGGCCACATGGGTCGCTACATGGAATCCCTGCGCCGAGTCATCGCCCTAAAGCCTGAGGTCATCCTGCCCTCGCACGGGCAAGCAAGCGGCGGCACGCAGCGCTTGGAGGAAGTGCTCAAGCACAGAGTTTGGCGCGAGGACGCGATTCTCGCCCTGCATGGGCAGGGTAAAACCCCAGCGGAGATGCTGCCTATGCTCTACACGGACCTCGACCCACGGCTGCTGCCATTGGCAGCGATGAACATCGAGTCGCACCTAGACAAGCTGCGTGAAGAAGGCCGGATTGCCGCCTAGCTAGGGGTTTGACGCTGGGAGTTCGTCCTGCACCTTGAGGTGGGCGATGACGGCGGCCAAGGCTGCTGCGGCGGCGGCAATCAACCACACGGCGTCGGGATTGATTTCTGCCCAGAGCTGGCCAGCCCCCCAGCCGCCGATGGCACCCCCGACGCCGTAACTCATGCCGATGTAAATGGCCTGCCCGCGCCCCTGCTGGCTGGCGGGGAAGTAGCGCTGGATGAGGTTGACGGCAGCGAGGTGATAGACGCCGAAGCTCAGGGCGTGCAGCAATTGCACAGCCGCCGTCGCCCAAGCCGAGCCCACGAGATAGGGGGTGGCGACCCAGCGCACGGCGCTCGCCACCTGCGAGAGCACCAAAAGTTTCGCCAAGGAGAGCCTCGGCAAGTGGCGTGGCACCCACCAAAACAGTGCAACCTCTGCCACTACGCCCAAGGCCCAGAGTGCGCCGATGAGGGTTTTGCTGTAGCCGTGGTCCTGCAAATAGACGCTGTAAAAGCCGTAGTAGGGGCCAAAGCTGAGTTGCGCGAGCAGGCTCGTCACCAGCAGGGCGAGCACGCTTGGGTAGAGCGCGCGGCGCAGGGCGGAGCCATCGCCCATGCCATTCTTGGGCGGCAAGGGCGGTTCGGGGATACGCCTAGCGACGAGCCAAGCGCCGACGAAAAGCCCGGCAATCCAATACGGCAGGCTGAGCACGCCGGTGAGGTCGAGCACCGGCCCCAAGGCGAGCACCAGCACCAAAAAGCCCACCGAGCCCCAGAGCCGAATCCGCGTATAGCCTTGGTGGGCAGCACCTAGATGGGCGAAGGTGACGACTTCAAACTGCGCCATGGTGCCGTTTACCAAAAGCCCGTAGAGCACGATCATGGTGAGCATCCAACCGGTGCTAGGCATCCACGGGAGCGCCAAAAAGCAGGCAAGAGCGCCACCCAAGGTGCCGAGCACCACGGGCATCCGGCCACGCGCATCGGCCACCGCGCCCCAAAAGTAGGGCGAGACAATCCGCGTGAGTGCGAGTAGGCCAAAGGCTAGGCCCATCTCCGCAGCGGACAAGCCCCGCGCCTGAAGGTAGAGCCCCAAATAAGGCACGAGCACACCGATGGCGGCGTAGTACGCGAAGTAAAAGCCGCCCAAGCGTTTGGCGGGAACGTGGCTGCGCTGCATGAATGACGGGCTAGGTGGGCCGCGCAGTCTATGCGCTGACGCGCGCTAACCGCAGGCTAAACCGGCAATGGTGCGCGCGCGTAGGTGACCGCCACCACGCTGCGCGCGAACCTAAGCGCTAGCGCAGGCGGGCGATGGTGCGGGTGAGCCGGTCGATGAGGCTCTCGTCGCCGGTGACGGGGGTGCGGCGGCTGCGGTCCAGCGCAAACACTTTGGCGCGCAGGCCTAGTGCGCGGGTGACCGCGTCGCTCGCCATGTCGCCATTAGCGAGCACGTACTCGCGGCGCTCGACACTCTCTATGAACGGCAGTATTTGGTGACTAAGCACGAGGTTGCCGACCACCGTGCCATCGGCCAGGGCGACGTAGCGCACGACGCCACCCAGCGCCGCAAGGAAACCCTTGAGTGCGGTGAAATCTTCTAAAAACCACACCGCGTGCATCAGCAAGCGGCGGTCGAACAGGTGCTGGGGGGCGAGGAAATCGGCAATGCTCATCGACGCTTGGCCGACGCTGATGAAGTCTTGGCTCTGGCAGCTTTCGTGGGCCACGCCGTCGATCCCGGTGTAGCGAAAAATCACCGTGCTCGGGTTGACGTTGGCCGGGTCAATGCCCGAGCTCTTCACCGCTTGCTCGAGAAAATCCCTAAATGGCGCAGAGCTTTGGATGGCCTGCGCCAACTCTGCATGGGTACGCAGGTAAGTATTGAGCGCTTGGGTCGATGACATAGCAGGCAAAATCAGGAATAAAGAGAGGTTCTGCAAAAGCTAACACGCAGGCCGTGGGACTCAAGCCGAAACAACTTTTTAGGTGCGGATGGGCCGATAACCGTTCAGCCAGCGCTCAGCTTTCGCGCACTCAGTTCTTGCAGCCACTGTGGCAGCCCTTGCAGGGTGTCGCTGCGGGTGCTGCCGCGAGGCGCTGGCGGAGCATCAGGGGCTTGGGTGCGACGTGCCGCCACACCGTGCGCAGGCTGTAAGCGATGAGGATGGCGAGCACCAGCCATTCCAGCAGTGGCAGTAGCTTGCTCATGGTCCGGTCAGCGCCAAGGCGATGCGGTAGGTGATGAAGCTCGCCGCGTACGCCAGCGCGAATAGGTAGCCCGCCGCAATCAGCACAGGCCGCCAGCCATTGGCCTCACGGCGGATGACTGCGAGGGTGGAAATACACTGCGGCGCGTAGATGAACCACACCAGCAAGGACAAGGCTGTGGGCAGGCCCCATTGGGCGGATATCAGCGGCGAGAGGGCGGCCTCCACGGCATCCTCGCTCACCGCAGAGAGCGCGTACACCGTCGCCAGCGCGCTGACGGCGACTTCTCGCGCAGCCAGTGCGGGTACGAGGGCGATGCAAATCTGCCAATTAAAGCCGATGGGCGCGAAGACGTAGTGCAAGGCATGACCGATGCGGCCCGCGAGCGAGTAGTCGATGGCGGGGCCGGTCGCGCCCACCGGCGGTGCGGGGAAGCTTGCGAGCACCCAGAGCAGGATGGAGAGGCTCAAGATGATGGTGCCAACGCGGCGCGTGAAGATGGCGGCGCGCTCCCAGAGGCCGATGCCTAAGTCCCGCAGCTTGGGCAGGCGATAGCTGGGCAGCTCTAGCATCAATGCTTGCTCGCTCTCGCCGCGTTTGAAGCGCTTGGCGAGCAGCGACACCAGTAGTGCCGAGACCACACCGGCAAAGAACAGGGCGAATAGCGTCAGCCCTTGCAGGTTGAACACCCCCAGCACGGTTTGCTGCGGGATGAACGCGCCGATGAGCAAGGCATAGACCGGCAGCCGCGCCGAGCAGGTCATCAAGGGTGCGACCAAGATGGTGATGAGCCGGTCTCTGGGGTCTTGGATGCTGCGGGTAGCCATGATGCCGGGCACCGCGCAGGCGAAGCTCGACAGCAAAGGGATAAACGAGCGGCCCGATAAGCCTGCTGAGACCATGATGCGGTCGAGCAAAAACGCCGCGCGGGGGAGGTAGCCAGACTCCTCCAAGCTCAAGATGAAAAAGAACAAAATCAGAATCTGCGGCAGGAACACCACCACCGCGCCGACGCCGGCGATGACGCCATCGACCAACAAACTCTTGAGCAGGCCATCCGGCATAAGGCCACCGACGACGCTGCCGAGTGCAGCTACCAAGGCCTCGACGCCGTCCTGCAAGGGCCCAGCCCAGCTGAATACGGCTTGGAACATCAAGAACATCACCATGCAGAGGATGGCGAGGCCGTAGACCGGGTGCAGCAGCACGGCATCGAGCCGGTCGTCCTGCTGGTCGGTGCGCTGCGGCATTTGCACCGCGTGGGCGAGGATGGCGTTGACCGCACGGTGCAGGTCGGCACCCGCAGTGGGTGCAACCGGGGGTAAAGGCAGACTTTGGGCGATGCGCTGGGTCAGTGCGACGGCACCGGTTTTCTCCACCGCAATCGTCGGGATGACCGGCACGCCTAGGCTTTGCTCCAAGGCTGCCAGGTCAATTTGTATGCCGCGCTTTTTCGCCAAATCCATGCAGTTGAGCGACACCAGCATGGGCAGGCCGAGCCGCTGTACCTCCAGCACAAAGCGCAGGTGTAGGCGCAAATTCGTGGCGTCCACCACCGCGACGAGCAAGTCGGGCTTGCGCTCACCAGCGAGCTTGCCGAGGCAGAGGTCACGGGTGACGGCTTCATCGGGGCTGGTCGCGGCCAAGCTGTAGGCACCGGGCAGATCCAATATCTCCGCGATGCGGCCATCCGGCAGCGTTAGCCGGCCTAGTTTCTTCTCCACCGTTACACCGGCGTAGTTGGCGACTTTCTGGCGGCTACCGGTGAGGCGGTTAAACAGTGCGGTTTTGCCGCAATTGGGGTTGCCGACAAGGGCGACATGGAGCGCGCTCATGCTGCCTCCACCGTGACGCGACTGGCCTCGGCGCGGCGCAGCGCGAAGCGGGTAAAGCCCACTTGCACCAGTAAGGGCTCGCCGCCGATCGGGCCGTGGGTGAGCACGCGCACCGCCTCGCCAGGCACAAACCCCAATTCGCGCAAGCGCTGGGCGATGCGGTCATTGGGACGCAGGTCGTGCACCGCCTGCACGATCGCCTCGCGCTGGAGCGGCAAGGTCGACAGGGTTTGCGTGGTTGGGGACACGGCGCTCAGCTTAAATGACATTGATTCGCATTATCGTCGAAGCGCAACGCGACGCATAGCGCGCGGAAGACTTAAGCAGGATTAGGTCAGGCGACGCTGGCGGTGCGGGCGAGGCATGCCTCGCCGCTACAGGAAATGGTAGGAACGAGGCATGACTCGCTGCCACAAGAAATGGTAGGGGCGAGACATGCTTCGCCGCCACATGAAATGGTAGGGGCGAGGCATGCCTCGCCCATATAGGCGAGAAACTACTAGCGGCGCAGCGCCGGCTTGGCCCGCTTGATCGGCACGCCGGGGAGGCTTTGCATCAAGGCCTCGGCGATGCGGATGCCATCGACACCCGCCGACAAAATCCCACCCGCGTAGCCCGCACCCTCACCGGCTGGGAACAAGCCTTTGACATTGAGGCTTTGGCCGTCCTCGCCACGGGTGATGCGTAGCGGCGAGGACGTGCGGGTCTCAACACCGGTCAGCACGGCGTCAGGGCGGTCGAAGCCACGGATTTGCTTGCCAAACTCCGGCAGGGCTTCGCGCACTGCCTCGATGGCGAAGTCCGGCAATGCCGTCGCCAGATTGGTGAGCAACACACCCGGCTTGTAGGACGGCTGCACCTCGCCGAGCGCGGCAGAAGGCTGGTTGCGGAGGAAGTCGCCAATCAACTGCGCAGGCGCTTGATAGCTGTGGCCGCCGAGCGCGTAGGCGCGTGATTCCCAGAATTCCTGCAAGGCTAGGCCAGCGAGCGGGCTGCCGGGGTAGTCCACCTCCGGCGTGATGCCAACAACAATTCCGGCGTTGGCATTGCGCTCGTTGCGCGAGTATTGGCTCATGCCATTGGTGACAACGCGCTCGGGCTCGCTAGTCGCCGCCACCACGGTGCCGCCCGGGCACATGCAGAAGCTATACACGGCACGGCCATTGCGGGCGTGATGCACCAGCTTGTAATCCGCCGCGCCCAACAAGGGGTGACCCGCGTGTTTGCCAAAGCGCGCGCGATCGATCAGCGATTGCGGATGCTCGATGCGGAAGCCCAGCGAGAACGGCTTGGCCTCCATAAACACGCCGCGTGCGGCAAGCATGCGGAAGCTGTCCCGCGCGCTGTGGCCCAAGGCCAGCACCACATGGCTGGCGTCCATCTGGCTGCCGTCCTGCAGGGTCAGGCCGCGCACTGCACCGCGCTCGATGAGTAAATCCGCCACCTTGTGCTCAAAGCGAATCTCGCCGCCCAACTCGACGATATCGGCGCGCATTTTCTCGATCATGCTCGCCAGTCGGAAGGTGCCGATGTGCGGCTTGCTGACGTAGAGAATCTCGTCCGGCGCGCCGGCTTTTACGAACTCCTGCAGGACTTTACGGCCGTAAAAATGGGGGTCTTTGATTTGGCTGTAGAGCTTGCCGTCGGAGAAGGTCCCTGCCCCGCCCTCGCCGAACTGCACATTGCTCTCGGCATTGAATTGGCTCTGCCGCCACAGCGCCCAGACGTCCTTGGTGCGCTGCCGCACGGCCTTACCGCGCTCCAGAACGATGGGCCGCAAACCGGCTTGCGCGAGGATCAGTGCGGCAAACAGTCCACAGGGACCAAAGCCCACGACCACCGGGCGCAGCGTGGGGGTAGTCGGCACACCGAGCGCTTGGTAGCGGGTGTCTGGGGTTGGGCCGATGTGCCGATCGCCTCGCAGCTTTCCGCGCAGACTCGCTTCATCCGCCACCTCACAATCGACGGTGTAGACAAACTCCAAGCCACGGTGCTTGCGGCGCGCGTCGTAGCCGCGCTTGAACACCACAAAGCCCAGCAATGCCTCTGGTGCAATCCCGAGCCTGCGTTGAATTGCACTAGGCAAGTCGGCTTCGGCGTGGTCGATGGCTAAGCAGAGTTCGGTAATGCGCAGCATGTGAGGGCGAGCTTTTGAGCAAATCAGCGAAGACAAGCGCGCAGTGTAGCGAGCATGGTGCACCGCTTGGTTTGGCCGCCTAGCCGCGCCGCCTTTGCTTGCCCCGCATGCTGCCCAGACCGCGCCTAGGCGCATACACTGGCACCGTTGCTCAGAATAATCCTGACCGCCCATGCATCGCCCTAGTGTCTCCGCCTTACTGCTGCTGCGTTACGCCCGCGAACGCAAAGTCGCGGTGGAAGACGTGCTGCGCGGCAGCGGCCTCACTGAGCGCGAGCTCACCGAGCACTCGCCGCCAGTCCCAGCCGCGATTGACCAATTGTTGGTGCGCAATTTTTTGGCAGCACATGGCGCGGTGCCGGGTCTAGGGCTAGAGCTGGGCTTGCGCTACGGGCTGGCGGCATATGGGGTCTGGGGCTTGGCGATGGCGAGTGCCCCAACCCTGATCGAAGGCCTGAGAATCGGCCATCGATACATTGCTCTCACCTACTCCGACCTCAATATCCAGCTCCGAGAGAGCGGTGATTGCTTGGAGGTGTCCATGGACGACGCGCAGATCAGCGGTGCCGCACTCCGCCGATTTATGGTGGAACGTGATATCGCGTCCTTCGCGCGCCTCTTGTCTGAGCTGAGCAACACCGTGCCGAGGCCGGTGCAGATTGAATTGCGCCACGCGGAGGCAGGTCTCGCCGACCAATGGCGCGGCATCTTTGGCGTAACGCCGGAGTTCTCGGCCCGCCACAATCGGGTGCGCGTACGCCTCGCAGACTTGCAACAGACACTGCCGCAGGCGGACGCTCTGATGGCGGCGATGGCCGAGGCGCAGTGCCGACGCTTGCTCGCCACGCGTCAGGCCTTGGGCGGTGTGGCGGGGCAAATCCGCACGCGGTTGCTGCAAGCGCCAGAAGGCACGTTGCCGAGCCTGGAGGCCCTAGCGCTGAGCATGCATTGCACCAGCCGCACGCTGCGTCGCTGGCTGAGGCAGGAGGGCACCAGCTACCGAGCGCTGCTGGAGGAGTTCCGACAAATGCAGGCGGCTGAGTTAGAGCAAATCGACGGCATGAAGACGGAGGAAATCGCCTTCCGCTTAGGCTACTCCGAAGCGGCTGGCTACCTGCACGCGCGCCG
>CAZHTI010000003.1:39533-63491 GCA_964535755.1 uncultured Salinisphaerales bacterium
CCGTGGCGGCCGGCTTCGCCGAACATCACCGCGCGCGCTGCCTCCAAAATATAGCCCTGCCCTTGGTGCGCTTCGAGCAGCGCGAACCCGAGATCCGGCGCGGTGAGCCCGGCCCGGCGCAGCAATCCGCAGAGGCCGACGGGCTCACCACTGGCGCGCAGAGTGACGGCATACAGGCCTAAGTCCTGACGCGCGAACATGGCGTTGGGGCCTTCAGCGATGTAGCGCCGGGCGTCGGCGGGGCTGCGGATATTGCGGTCACCGATGTAGCGCAGCCAGCCTGGCTCGTTCAGCAATTGCAGGATGAACTCGGCGTCGGTCTCGCGCAGCAGGCGCAGCACCAAACGCGGCGTGCGGATTTCTCTCACGGTGCTGTCGCGCTTGCTTGGGCCTGCTGCTTGGCCCACTTGGCCGCGGCCTTGACCCACAGGCTGAGTGCGATGAAATCGGCAGCGGCGAGCACCGCGAGCACGGACAGGGGCAAGCGCTGATTCGGGTGCATGTAGACGTCCGCCAGCAACAGCGCGCAGTAGATCGACACCAACAAGCAAGCCCAGCCACCGCTGCGGGGCTGCTGTCGCAATAGTCCCGGCAGGCTAGGCAGCAACGGCAGTATCGCCAGTGCTGCCAACAGCCCAGCACCCGCCTGCGCAGAGTGGTAGATCAGCGCAACCAATCCCAGCATGAGCGCGCCATGCAGCAGCAAGGTTGCCACCCAAAGGGCTTGCAGCCAGCGTGGCTTCATGGCTTGAGCCGGAGTGCCAACTGTGCGATCCGCGCACCCAAGCGCTCCGCCAGCAGCAATTCGCCAGAGTCCGGCTTGCGCGGCGTGTTACTGCTGCCGGCGTAATGGCTCGCACCATAGGGCGTGCCGCCACTGGTGGTGGTGCTAAGCGCGGGCTCGCTATAGGGCAAGCCCGCAATCACCATGCCGTGGTGCATCAGCGGCAGCATCATGCTCAGCAGGGTGGATTCCTGCCCGCCGTGCAGCGAGCCGGTGGAGGTGAAGACTGCCGCCGGCTTGCCGATGAGCGCGCCGGAGAGCCAGAGGCCGCTGCTGCCGTCGAGAAAATATTTGAGGGGTGCGGCCATATTGCCGAAGCGGGTCGGTGAGCCCATGACCAAGCCATCACAGGCGGCAAGCTCGGCCAAGCTGCAATACGGAGCGCCAGTTTCTGGGACGCTAGCGCCGGTGGCCTCGCAGTCCGCTGAAACCGGCGGGACGGTTCTGAGCAGCGCTTGGACGCCGTCTACCGAGCCGACACCGCGCGCGACGTGGCGGGCGAGTTGGGCGGTGGAACCATTGCGGGAGTAATAGAGGACGAGGACGTGGAGCATCCACCGATTATCCGCTACTGCTCGCTGCTCTGGGCGGCGGCTCGGGAGTTGCCTCGTCACCGCCCAAATCAAAGGAATGATCGGGGTAAAGCGGCAAGCCAGCAGCCAGCCAGCGGCCCACGGTGTCGCCGCGTACGGCCTTTGAGAACAACCAACCCTGCGCCAAGGGGCAGCCGAGTTGGATCAAGGTCTCCGCCGTGACGGCATCCTCAACGCCCTCCGCCACGACTTCTACCTCCAGCGAGCCCGCCAAGCGCACGACGCTGCGGACAATCTCCTTGGCTTTGAGGTCGGTGACGAGGCCGGAGATAAACATGCGATCCAGTTTGATGCGGTCCACCGGCAACTGCCGCAAATAGCCAATCGACGAATAACCGGTGCCGAAGTCATCGAGCGCGACCTTGACCCCCATCGCGCGCAGCCTTGCCAGTTGCGAGAGCACGGTGGAATCGGATTTCAGCAGCACGCCTTCGGTAATCTCCAAGCACAGGCGCCTGCCGGAGAGCTTGGCGTGGTCGAGCGCGTCGATCACCCGCTGGGCCCAGTGGCCTTGCAGCATCTCGGTGGCGGAGACATTCACCGCCAGCGTAAACGGCGTGTTGCGCGCCAAGCTCCAAGCGCTCAAATCGTCCAAGGCCTTGCACAGCATGAGGGTATCGAGCTCGGCGATGAGCCCTTTGCGCTCGGCCCATTCGATGATGTCCGGCGTGATCAAGCCCGTCGGCGCTTGCGGCCAACGCAACAGAGCTTCCACCCCTACCATTCGGCCGCTGGCCAGCTCAATGACCGGCTCATAGCGGGGCTCGAAGACCCCAAGACGCCAGCCCTCTTCGATGAGGTAGTCGTAGCGCTTGATCGTCGGTGCTACCGGGGCGGGCTCTGGCGCGGCTAAATGGCTAGGCTTGCTGGCATCCGGCGTGTGGCCGAACAGCGTCGAGCCTTGCTGCTCTAGCGCCAGCAGTGCGTTCTCTCGGCCAGCGTCGTGCGCCAGCAACATGCCGATGAGCACGCCCATTAGTTGCGGCAAAAACTGCCACAGCCACCAGCCGGGCTCCGCCATAAAGGGTGCTACTCCGTGCGGGGTCTTCACGCTCAAACGCCAGGTGCTGCTGCCGACTTCGATCAAATATTGCGCGGCGAAGCGGGTGCGGAATTCCTCGGAGGCAAAAGTGGCTGGCCTAAACCACGCCAAAGCCTGCTGCTGGTCGTTCTCCAGCCGCAGGCTTACGCCCAGGCTGCGCAGCGCCTTGGCGGCGTCGCCGCCACCGACTAGGGCGTCGATGTCTACCGCGGCCACTACCGCGCCTTTGGGGCGCGCCGTGCCCAACATCAGCAGGGCGGTGGGCAGTTGGCTGCTACCGACGGCGTGGGCGATCAGGCGCTCGGACGACGCAATACCCCCCAGCGGTAATTTTTGGATGGCTGCCATGCGCTGCACGTCGGCGGCGAAGTCGAAGCCCAATAACGATTGCCTCGCTGCGGGGGCGGCGCGCAGCACGGGCCAGTAAATGCTGCGCCTTGGAGCCACGGGCGCTGACTGCGTGCCCGATTCCTTAAACACAATACGGCGGCCGTAATCGGCACTGAGCGCACGCTCGACTGCGGAGCGGTCCGCGTCGTCGACAGCACGGGCATAGGCCAGACCCAACAGCTCTGGGCTGCCCCGCAGCAAGCCATCGGCAAAGGTCTGAAAGCTGCGCACGCTGACCTCACCGCTGGCGCCGTACAAGCCATTCAAGGCCTGCAACTTAGTGGCGACACTACTCAGCGCGCCCTGCACGTCCGAGCGCAGCCGCTCGGTCTGCACCAAAAAGCCACGGTGGGATTCCTCGACTTGTTGCCGCCCTGCAAAGGCGGCGAACAAGCCGGCCGGCAGCATCACCAAAAGCAGCAATCCCCAAGGACTGCGCATGCGTTGGTAGGCACTACTCAACTCCCGGCGCTTCAAGCTGTGCAGGACCATCACCGGCACGAACAGCATCACCCCGGTCGCATCCCCCAGCCACCACGCGAGCCACAAATGCAGGGCTTGGGCGCTGTCACCAGAGCCCACCCACTCTAGGGCGAAGGCGGCGATGGTGGCACTCACACAGCAGCTCACCGGGCCTGCTAGCAACAAAACGCGGAAAAAGTAGCCCAGCGAGAGTTCTTCTTGCTGTAAGACCTGGCGCAGCCGTAGCAGGATGCTGCCGCCGAGTGCGCCTTGCAGTGCCGCGCCGAGCGAGGTTGCCGCAAAGCTCGGCAGCATCACGGCAGAATCAGGGATGGCAAAAATCGAGGAGCCAAAAGCGCCAGTCGTGAAGTTATTGAAAAACGCTCCGAGAAAAACTCCGACCGCCGCAGGCCATCCCCAGAGGCTGCACAGTGCCGCCGCCGCACCCGCCGCCGGCCAGAAGGCGCTGACTAAGCCCGCAGGCAGGGCGAAAAACAAACCCAGCTTGCCCAGCAGGAAATACGCCAGTGCCGACACTATGAGCCGAGCCAATGGGTGGTCGGGGATGGTCGGTAGGCGGAGGCTAGAGAGAGCGAACATTCAGGAGTCAGGATGGGCACAGCGGTGCGCGACGGATTTCCGTCGGAATACACGTCCATCGCCTCCTTGCAAGTTGCTGGCCTAGGGTCTGTTGCCACTAAGAGCATCGCTGCGGCGGAAGGTACTTATGGGGCAGTGCAAGGCGGCAAGGGTGCGCAATAGTCGAACTATTGAAACCCTTGCCAACGCAGCAATGCCCCATCAGTGCCCCGCCCCGAAGGGTTGCGGTCAAAATGGCGTCCGCCGTCGTTGCGAAGGGCTTATTGGGAACCACCCAAGCTCACCCTCCGCGCCTAGTCCGACGCCATTTTGACCAGCAACGCAGCGATACCCTTAGTGGCAACAGACCCTACCCCGCAGCCTTCGCAGCCTTCGCAGCCTTCGCAGCCATGAGTATCCATGCCACCCGCTGCGCGCTGATCGCCGCCCTATTCTTGGCTGGGTGCAGCCTCGCGCGCGCGCCAAGTGCTCTGCCGTTGGACACCCTCCCAGCCGAAGCGCAAGGCGCGCCGCAGCCGCTTGCGCCGGTGCCGACGAAGGCAGCGATTACGGTCGCCGCGAGTGCCGAAACCGTAGCGGTGGTAGCAGCAGCGCGGCAACAGTTGATGAACGCGGAGCGCGCTGCCGGGCCGATGCCTGAGGCGCGCAGCAATTTAGCGGCGGCAGAAGCAGCGGCGGCCAGCGGCAATAATCCGCGCGCCCAGAGCCTTGCCCGCCAAGCCGAGGCACGCGCGGACTACGCTTTGAATAGCTACTACACGCGGCGTGCGGCCCTCCACCTTCAGCGCCTATTTGCCACCAGCGGCCTCGACGACGCGGATTTAGCGCAAATGCGTGCCGCAGAAGCCGCATTGATCCGAGGCGACTCTGCCCGCGCGCTGGTTCGGCTACAGAAGCTCAGCAAGCAGGTACAGCGCAGTACGCGCAGCCACACGGTGCAAAAGGGCGAATCTCTAATGAGCATCGCCGCGAAGCCCGAGGTGTACGGCAACTCGCTGCTCTGGCCGCTCATTTTTGAGGCGAACCGTGCTGCCTTGAGCGACCCCAGCAAACTCAAGCCCGGCCAAACGCTGCGCTACCCAGATAAGCCCACGGTGGAGCAGGTCGTCGCTGCTATCGAGACCGCGCGGCGCAGGCAGGCGAAGATTGAAGTAGGGCCGGTCGTTGCAGTACCGCCATAAAAACGCAGCGCAAGGCCCGACTCCGACTACCGCAGTGCCCACCACCCCCGCTTTAATGCGCTATGGCAAACGTCACCAACCTCAATCGCTACCGCAAGCAAAAAGCCAAGGCTCAAGCGGCCCAGCAAGCGGCGGCTAATCGCCTGCACCACGGCCGCAGTAAGCAGGCAAAACAAGCCGCGCGGGCCTTGGCTGCTGCCGCAGCGGCGAAGCTCGAAGGCCATCGCCTACCGCCCGTTTGCACCTCGGCAGAGCGCTTGACCCCCGCGCCAGTTTCGGAGCAAGTCGCCGATGCAGGGCATCGGAGCGATGGCGACTAACCCCTGTGCGCCAGTGCGCATCTGCGCCAAAGCCTTACGTTGCATTGCATCGGCCTCAGGCGCAGTCTTACTGAGGCGAAAGCGCGCCTGAGCCAGCGCCTTTGGCGGGGTGCGAGTCACAACAACATCGCGGGCCGATCAGGGAGATCAACATGCGCAAAATTCGCCGCCTCATCGTCTGCCTCGACGGCACTTGGAACCGCCAAGACAGCTCCACCAATGTGCTACAGCACCACGCCTTAGTGCGCGAATGTAGCGACGAGCGCCAGTTCATCCAGCACCCCAACGGCAGCAGTGAGGAGGTGCTCGTCAGCCAGATGCGCTTCTATCAACCCGGGGTCGGCACCGGCGTGTTAGACGGCATCAGCGGCGGGGCGTTTGGACTGGGCTTAGAGAAAAACGTCCGCGCGGGCTACAACTGGCTGCTCAGCAACTATCGCGACCCGACCACAGCGGCGGAGGATCAGGTCTATATTTTTGGCTTCTCGCGCGGGGCCTACACCGCCCGCTCGCTGGTCGGGTTCATTGCCACCTGTGGCCTACTCAGGCGCGGCGCACCGTTAACGGTCGAGGAGCTTTGGAGCATCTACGGCACCCTGGGGCGGCAAAAAGAACAGCGCGGCAGCTCGGTCAGCCGTTGGATTGGGCTGGCACAAAGCCCCTGCCGACGCATTACCGATTTGATGCGCGACGATGCCCCCGGCGTCCTGCGGCCGGAGGTGGCAAACGACCCGCAGCGCCCGCCGACGACGACCGAGCGCCTGTTGGTGCGCTGGAGCCGCCGCGTGCCGATCAGCTACCTCGGCATCTACGACACCGTCGGCGCAATCGGCATTGATGCGCTCGCCATACCCGGCTTGCGCGGCAAATTGGCGATGCACAACAACGTGCGGCCGACCTCGCTGATCCAGCGCTGCCGCCACGCCTTGGCCGTCGACGAGCACCGTGGCCCCTTCAACCACACACCATTTATTGCTTACGTCGGCGACGAGGATGAAGAGCGCCGCGTGGCACAGCAAAACCGTGCCTACGGCCTGCCCGCAGCGCCCACTCCGGACGGCGGAGCCGCAGGCGTTAGCGCGGTGGAACTGCGCGCCCATCAGCGCTGGGGCCAGCGGATTGAGCAACGCTGGTTTGCTGGGGCGCACTCGAACGTCGGTGGCGGCTATGGCAGCAACCCGATGGCGCAGGTGCCGTTGCAGTGGGTGCAAGACGGCGCGCCGGAGTTGCTTACCGAGGCGGCCGGGCTAGCACCTCTATCCCCCCAAGAGCTGCGCCAGTTGCCACCGCCGCGTAATTCCTTCGCGGAGTTTGCCGCCCCGTGGACCGAGCACCTGCTGCGCGCCAAGCCCAACTTCCGCCTGCTGCGGCCCTACCCCAACGCCGAGCCGGAACTGCGCGCCCACCCCGACCCCGCCTGCCAAGCTCAGGAGCACGGATTTGCGCTGGTGAGCATTCATGAGGTGCTCGATGACAGCCTCGCCGGCTACTGGCCGCAGAGCACCCACGCCGACGAGCCCGCCGAAGTGCAGCAAAAGTGCGCGCGGGGCATGGGCCCGCACCTCTACCAAGCACTACAACGGCAGGCTTCAGCGCGGGGCACAGAGCCGCCCAAGCTGTCAGCGCCTAAGCATGACTGGCTCGGCCAGCGCCTAGGCGCGCACCTCAGCGCGCTGCTCTGGGCGCTGCTCGCGGCGTTGGGCTGGTTGAGCATGGAGCACCTCTTTCGCACTTGGCCCGAGCTCTGGAGTGCTCCGCGCGTCGCCGTCGTCACCTCGACGCTGGCAGCACTATTCGTCACCGTGGACTACTGGGAGAGCCGCCTGAACTTTGCCTTGGCGGCCGGCAACCGCGCGCCCGTGGTGTCAGCGCTCCGCGATGTCCTTTATTGGTTACGCGCAGTCGGAGTCGCCTTCGCATTGACTGGCGTCGTCGGCGTGGCGGGTTGGTTGGTGGTGCGCGCTTGGGAGTTGGGCAGCGTGAATCCGGCTATGTGGCTGGCGGATGCTCAGGTTCGGGCTGGGCTGAGGGTTTTTTTGGGCACGCTGGTCGGGGCGACTGGCGCTCTGCTGCTGGTAGCACTCATCCGCCATGGCCGCTCCGCCACCTTGCGGGAGACCCTCGTCGCGAGTGGCCTGCTGTTCATCGGCCTACCCCTGCTCGCCGGATCCTGCTTTTTGCTGATTGGCCGCCTGCGCCAAGTCTTAGACTGGAGCCCGCTGGGAATTAGTTTTGCGCCGTGGCCGCTGCCAGGTGCTGCATCGTTTGCTGGGCAATTGCTGTTCTCGATGGGCACTATGGGGCTGGTGATGAACAGCTTCGCCTGGGCGAGTTCGCCGTTGGCAAAGGCCAACCTAGGCGGAGTGCGTGACTTGCAGCGCGCGCTTTCGCCCCGCGCCTTCCGAGCGCAGCTCGATTTCTGGTCTAGGGCCCTAGGGCCAAAAAACATTGCCGTTGCTGAGCAAGAGGCCGCGCTGCAGCAGATGCTCAGGGTCTCGCTCTGGCGGGATTTCTTGGGCTTTATGCCGGTGTATTTCACCTGCATCGCCATGGGCCTGCGCTTCGCCCACGATCAACTCGGCTGGTTTACCGACATAGCAAAAATGCAGCCGCATTTTTTTTGGCAACTACCGCTCGCTGTGGTGTTGCTGGACGTGATTGAGAACCTCATCTACGGCCACCACCTGCGCCAACGCGCCAAATCACCCGGCTATCAACACCACTGGCTCATACACGGCCTGCTATTGGCCGCGACTTGGGCAAAGAACATCGCCACCGTGCTGCTGTTGTTGGTGGTGTTAGCAGCCGTAGCAGTGGCCGTCCTCGGCATCGGCGTGCAGCCAGCCGATGGTGGCTGGCGCTTGGGGATAGCACTCCTCATCGCGGTGATTGGCGGATTGATGTTCGCACTTGGTGCGGGCTTAGCCGTGCACCGCAAGTTCATCGCACCGAAAATTACTGCGCGGGCGCAGTGATAGCCTTTCGCCCATACCCCAATCCCGCAAGGCTCGTCCCATGTCCCATGCCAGCTCCCGCAACAGCGCAGTGCTGTCCACCATCGGTAATACGCCCCTAGTAGAAGTCAAAAATCTCGATACCGGCCTCTGCCGCCTGTTCTTGAAGCTGGAGAATCAAAACCCCACCGGCTCCATCAAAGACCGCATTGGCCTGTCGATGATTGAAGCCGCTGAGCAATCCGGCGCGCTCAAGCCCGGCGGGGCCTTGGTCGAAGCAACCGCCGGCAACACCGGTTTGGGCTTAGCGCTCATCGCTGCGCAAAAAGGCTATTCGCTGACGCTGGTCATCCCCGACAAAATGGCGCAGGAGAAAATCCTGCACATCAAGGCTTTGGGGGCCAAGGTCTGCATTACGCGCAGCGACGTCGGCAAAGGCCACCCCGAGTACTACCAAGACGTGGCCGAGCGCATCGCCCAAGAAACCGGCGCGTTCTATGTCAACCAGTTCGCCAACCCTGCCAACCCCTTGGCGCATGAGGCGACCACCGGCCCCGAGATTTGGGCGCAGAGCCAGCACATGCTCGACGCGGTGGTGGTCGGCGTCGGCTCCGGCGGCACACTCTCCGGCCTGTCGCGCTACTTCGCGCGCGTCGCCCCGCATGTCGAGATGGTGCTGGCCGACCCCAAGGGCAGCATTCTGTATGACGTCGTCCACCACGGCAGCCCGCAGCGGCCCTTGGGCAGCTGGCTGGTGGAAGGCATCGGCGAGGACTTCATCCCGCCGGTCTGTGACCTCTCGCGGGTCAAATCCGCCTATGAGATTAGCGACGCCGAGAGCTTTGCCGCAGCAAGGGAGTTGCTCGCCAAGGAGGGTCTGCTGGGCGGCTCATCGACTGGCACCTTGCTCGCCGCTGCGCTGCGCTACTGCCGCGAGCAAACCGCGCCGAAGCGGGTGGTGAGCTTCGTCTGTGACAGCGGCAATAAGTATTTGAGCAAGATGTACAACGACTTCTGGCTGTTCGACCAAGGCCTGCTGCAACGCCCAAGCACCGGGCTGGTGACTGACCTTATCGTCCGCCGCTATGTCGAGGGCTCGACCATCACCCTGAGGCGCGAGGACACCCTGCTGCAAGCCTACCGGCGCATGAAGTTGTTTGATGTCAGCCAGCTGCCGGTGCTGGACGGCGACACGGTGGTCGGCATACTCGATGAGTCTGATCTGCTACTGCACACCTTCGAGAACCCCGCCAAGTTCTCTGAGCGCGTCGAAGACGCCATGAGCGAGAGCGTGCAGACCATCCCGCCCACGGCCGCCATCCAAGACCTGTTGCCGATCTTTGCTAAGGACTTGGTGGCGGTGGTCGCCGAGGCCGGCAAGTTCATGGGCCTCATCACCCGCATCGACTTGCTCAACCACTTGCGCAAGCAGTTGGCCTAGCAAGGCCTCATGTTGGCCCGTAGGGGCAAGGCATGCCTTGCCCCTACCAAACCGGCGCCGCGACACGAGACGGGTGCGGCGACGCGGCAATTACCTCCTACTCCTCGTCCAGCGGGTCGGGCAGGCTCTTGTCTTCCTCGTCGCCCAAATTCTCGCGGCGGTCGATGAGCGCTTCGATCAGCGCGCGTGACACGCCTTCCTCCTCCATCTGCTCTTCGATTTCATCGCGCAGGGCGAAGGCATCGTAGTCGTCGCTGGCTGGGTCGGTTGCGTGCTCCAACGTCAGCTGGCCGTCCCAGCCGTCCTGCAGGATGAAGGCGACATCATCAGGGTTCACCTCTTCCTCAGTGGTGATGAAGTCCCAGCGGCCCTCATCCTCTAGCCAGAGCACGGCCTGCGGGACTTCCGTCTCCAAGTAGGCAAGAGCGGCTTCTGCATATACAGCGGAAAACTGGGCGGTGTCTTTTGGATTCATGGCGTTCAGGCCGGGTAGCCGGTGATGTGGCGGATACGTTGGTATAGGGGCTTGAGGCGCGCATACAAGGGGCGATACACCTCTTTGTAGAGCGCGTCATAGGTTTGCACGGCAGCTGGCTCGGGCTCAAACCGCTCGCCGATGTGGCACATCGCAGCGACCGCGGATGCGTAGTCAGCGTGCAGGCCCAAGCCGACAGCCGTATTGATGGCCGCACCGAGCGCGGAGGTCTCCCGCACCGCCGGGCGCAGCGCCGGGCGGTTGAACACATCCGCCGTGATTTGCAGGGCCGTGTTGCTCTCAGCCCCACCACCCGAGACCACCAAGTGCCGCAGCTTGGTGCCGAGCTTGGCCTCGATCTGCTCGCCGCCGGCGCGCAGGCCGTAAATCAAGCCTTCGAGAATCGCGCGGTAGAGATGCGCCCGCGTGTGGACATCACCAAAGCCGATGATCGCGCCCTTGGCTTCGGGGCCGGGGTCGCGAACTCCGGGGCTCCAGTAGGGTTGTAGCGTCAGCCCCAAACTGCCGGGTGGCACCGACTTGATCAGCTCGTCGAACAAGCTCTCGACGGCCACGCCGCGCTCGGCGGCAAGGGCTTGCTCGCGGTGTGCGAACTCGCGCTTGAACCAACTCACCATCCAAAAGCCGCGATAAATCTGGATTTCCGTGTTGTAGGCCTTGGGCATCGCCGCTGGGTAGGCAGGCAGCAGGCGCTGAACTTCCAAATAGCGACTTTGCGTGGTGTTGATGGTCGCCGTGGTGCCAAACGAGAGCTGGCCGATATCGCCCTGCTCTACCCCGCAGCCCAGCACCTCGCAGGCTTTGTCGGCCGCCGCTGCAATCACCGGCATACCCGCAGGGAGGCCAAGTGCCGCTGCCGCCTTTGCCGTGAGGCCACCCAAGCGGCTGCCGGGTGCGACCAAGCGCGGCAACTGGGTGGGCTTGACCGCCAGCGCTTGCCACTTGAAGTCCTTGGGCGCCGCCCAGCAGAGCTTTTTGTAGTCGAACGGCACATAGCCAACGATGTGGCCGGTGGAGTCCACATACTCGCCGGTCATCCTTTCGGTGAGCCAGCCAGAGAGAAACAAAAACTTATCGGTACGCGCCCAAACGTCGGCTTGGTGCTGTGCCAGCCAATTGCACTCCGCTTGCCGTTGCATATGCGCGATTAAGGGCGTGGCACCGGCAAGGCCAAAAGCCAGCTTCCACAGCGGGGATAGCGGGGGTGGTGCGCTGCATTCGCGCTGGTCTAACCAAACGATGGCCGGCCGCAGACTCTGCCCTTGCGCGTCCACGCACACCATCGTTGCCCGCAGACAAGTCAGGCTTAAGCCCGCAATCTCTGCGGGCCGCACCTGAGCGCTCGCCCACAGCGCTTGGCAGGCTTTTGTAACCGCCCGCCAGTACAGCTCGGGGTCTTGCTCCGCCCAGCCTGGCTCGGGGCTGACATACACCGGCTCGTGCGCCACCTGCGCCTTAGCCATGATCTGCCCGCCCAAATCAAAAACGATGGCGCGGGTGCTCTGGGTGCCGACGTCAATGGCCAGCACCAGTTGCGCTTTGCTGGTAGCGCTCATGCGCTGGTGGGCACGCGGTGTTGCTGGACGATCAGCGCTAGATAGCGCTGCCGCTCGGCATCCGCGCGCTCAGGCGTCCAACCCAATTGCGCCTGTGCGGCTTCGAGCACAGCAGGCAGCTGTGCCGAGGCACCGTCTGGCTGGCTCAAACCCCAACGGCAGCGGCGCAGCAGAAGGTCATCCAGATGACGAACCTGCTCGCCCAGCCTGCTCAGCACTTCTGGCAGCTCGGGCGCTTGCGCAGTCGGCGTGGCGGTGGCGGCGGTAAATAGCGGCGCGCGCTCATCGGCCAATTTGAGCTTTGGCATTTGCTTGGCCACGGCCTGCAACACGCTGCGGGCGGTGACGCGAAAGGTCGTCAGCTTGCCGCCGGTGATGCCGACCAAGCCCGGCGCTTGCCACTGGGCAGATTCTCTGGAGGCTGCGGAGGGCTTGTCGCTGCCGTCATCGACGATAGGCCGCACACCGGCGAAGCAGCTGATGGCGTCCTCGGCGTGCAGGCGATGCTGCGGGAATAGCCAGTGCAGGCCATCCAGTAGGTAATCCACCTCGCCGCGATTCATCCGTGGGTCCCAGAGGTCGTCGCCGTGGTCGAGGTCGGTGGTGCCATAGAGCGTGGCACCCTGCCAGGGGTAGGCAAATATCGGGCGGCCATCTTTGGGGTGCAACCAACTCACTGCTTGCTTCAGCGGCAGCTTGGCTTGCGGGAATACCAGATGCGAGCCGCGCAAAGGCCTGAGCTTGGGCGCAGTGCTCGCTGCACCGGCGAGGCTATTCGCCCAGACGCCAGTGGCGTTGACGACCACCTTGGCCTGAACTTCGCGCGTCTCTCCAGAGTCGGCATCGACCAGTGCCGCACCACAGACACGGCCTTGGCTGCTGAGCAATTGCGCGACTCGGGTGTAGTTGCGGGCAGTGCCGCCTTCGGCCATGCCTTGGGCGAGCAAGCGCCAGACCAGACGGCAATCGTCGGTGCGGGCATCGACGTAGCGCATCGCACCGGCCAAGCGGGTCGGCAATAGCTCGGGCTGCTGCGCCAATGCCGCCGCTGCCGGGATGAAGCGCGACTTCTGGCCACCACGGCTGAAGCGGTCGTAGAGCCAAAGCCCTAGCTGCATGGTGGTCTTCGACGGCTTCACGCCGTCGTAGAGCGGCATCAAAAATTGCAGCGGCTCGACGACGTCGGGGGCTTCGTGCAGCAGGCGCTGGCGCTCGCGCACGCTCTCGGCGGTCAGGCGCAGATCGCCGGACTTCAAATAGCGCAGGCCGCCGTGCACCAGCTTGCTGCTCCAAGACGAAGTACCACTGGCGTAGTCGCGGGCTTCCACCAGGAGTACGCGCACACCGGCACGGCAGGCCTCGCGGAACACACCCGCGCCGGTGATGCCGCCGCCGACGATGAGGACGTCGTACTCGGGCTCTAGGCTGGACAAGCTCACGGCAGCAACTTGCCGGGGTTCATCAGCCCTTGCGGGTCGAGTTCAGCGTTGATCGCGCGCATCAGCCGGAGGCCTAGCTCGCCCTTTTCGTGGATGAGGTACGGCGCGTGGTCGGTCCCTACCCCGTGTTGGTGGCTGATGGTGCCGCCGTGGTGGACGATGGCCTCGCTCATCGCCCGCTTGAGCTTCACCCAGCGCTCGTAGTCGCGCTCGTAATCGCCACCTGCACGGAACACCATCGTCGTATAGACGCTGCACCCTTGCCGGTAGACATGCGAGAGGTGAGTGAAGACATGCATGCGCTCGCCAAAGCGCGCGAAGCAGTCATGCGCTGCCTTCTCCATGCCGCGCATCGCTTCCGTCACGCGCGACCAAGGCACGCAGGTTTCGACCGTATCGGCACCGTAGCCACGCGCCCAGAGTTCATTGCGCAGGTAGGGGCCTTTGAAACGATTCTTCGCCCAGCCTGCGCCGATGGACTTGCCGACATGCACGCCGCGGAATTGCTTGCAAAGCGAGAGTGCATCGCGCTTCTGGCGCAGCACTTCAGCATGCGCACCGGTAGTGCCGAGCAGGAGCATCACCGGTTGCTCGCCAACGCCGCGCAGCTTGAGATAACGGCGCAACCAGCTGATCAGCTTCTCGTGGCCGGCAAGGGCCAGCTGGGTTTCAGTCTCGACCTCATTCGAGAGCCGCAGCATCGACAAACCCATATCCGATTGCCCCAAGGCGCGCACCGCCTCAACGCCTGAATCCCAAGTCGGGAAGAACACCGCGTGGAAGTGCTCCTCGGCCGGCAAGGGTCGGACGCGGACATCGACTTCCGTTAGCAGGCCCATGCGGCCTTCAGAGCCCATCACCGCCTCGCGCAGGTCTTGGCCAGCGCTGGAAGCAGGCCAGCCACCGACGTCTAAATCGCCCACCGGCGACACCAAGCGGCCACCGTGGAACAAGGGCTCGATGCGGCCATAGCGCAGCGACTGCTGGCCGGAGGAGCGGGTGACCACCCAGCCGCCGACGGTGGAGTAGTCATAGCTCTGCGGAAAGTGCCCGAGCAACATGCCGTGCGGCGCGAGCTGCGCCTCGATTGCCGGGCCGGGCGTGCCGCCGCCAAAACGGGCGATGCGATTGCGCTCATCAAAGTGCATCAACTTATTGAGCTTGGCGAGGCTGATGTTGAGCACTGGGCGGTCGCTCTTGGGCACCGCCAAATGTCCGACCACGCTAGTGCCGCCGCCCCAAGGGATGACCATGGCACCGGCCTGCACTGCGGCCTTCAAGAGTGCTGCGGCTTCCTCGCTGCTATTCGGCTCGGCAACCGCATCCGCCACCGGCCCGATCTTGCCGTAGCGCAGCGCCAGCCAATCGGCATAGCTCTGGCCGCGCGCGTGCAGCAAACGCCGCTCAGGGTCCGCGCTAAAAAAGGCATTGCCCGCTAAGCGCGAGGGCGCAATCTGGGCCAGTACCTCGCTTAAGCCCGCGTCTTGGTTGGCAGCCCCAGCGCCAATGCGCTCGGCCAAGAACCCGAGGGCGACCTCGTTCAGTGGATTAGAAACATTGATCTCACCCCAGCCGTTCCATCGACGCATAAATCTGCTCCCCAAAAAGTGGCGGGCAGTATAGGTGAGGCCTCGGCCGCAACGGCAGAACCTTGGGATACCACCAAGCTACAAGCGCGGGGCGGATTGGCTGGCGATGCGCTGCAAGGTGATCAAACTTAAGCTCGGCTCATCCATGTGGCCCGAGAGCACCCGCGCAGGCAGGCCGGGCTCGCCGAGGCCATCGAGCACCAAGCTCGCGCCCTGAAAATCCTCACCCATGGTGTGCTCGTTGACGGTCACCACGGCGGGTATGCCGGCCGCGCGCGCCGCACGCAAACCCATACTGGAGTCCTCTATCGCCACGCATTCATACGGGGCTAGGCCGAGCTTATGCAGCGCCTGTTGGTAGAGGTCCGGTGCCGGCTTTTGCCGTGCGCCGCTATCGCCGGTGATGACGTGGCTAAGCTGCGCTGCCAACTCGGCTTTCAGTCCGTAGCGCAGGAAGGGCCGCACCGTGGCGCGGCTGGCATTGGTGACCAAAGCCAGGCGCAGGCCAGCCTCGGCGGCTTCGGTGAATAGCCTAGCCACGCCTGCGCGCAGCGGGACGCGGCCCTGGCGTAGCTCGCGGCGGAAGTAGCGCGACTTCAGCGCATGTACGTGCTCCACCCAAGCTTCCGGCTGCTTGCCCGCCGCCTCGGCGTGCGCGCCCAACTCCGGCTGATAGCTGCTTAGGTAGTGCAGGAGTCGCGCGCGGCCCGAAGGCTGCTTGAGCAAGTGCCGGTAGAGCGCAGCACTCCAACGGAATTGCAGCCCTAGCGACTCAAAAGCGAGGTTGTAGGCGGGGCGATGGCCATGCGCTTCCGTGTCGGCCAAAGTGCCGTCGAGATCAAAAAGGATTGCGCGCAAAGTCATAGCTGGGATGCTGCGGGCCTTAGGCAGCATCGGTATCGAGTGATTCGCTTGATTTTACAGGGACTTGCCGCGCTTACTTAAGGTCTCGGTGTTTTCCTTACCCCAAGCCTTGGAGCGCCTTTGTGTATCGCGGCCGTTTTGCCCCTACTCCTTCCGGCCCTTTGCATCAGGGGTCTTTGCAGACGGCACTAGCCAGTTGGCTGGCCGCGCGCCTTCGCGGTGGCGAGTGGCGCTTACGAATAGATGATCTCGATACCCCGCGCTGCCCGCCGGGTACGGCAGAGCATATCCAGCAACAACTCCGCGACCACGGCCTGCATTGGGACGGAGAGCCGTACCGACAATCTGAACACCTCGCCGACTACGCAGCTGCGCGTGACGCACTGCTCCACACTGGGCGGGTGTACGCCTGCCGCTGCACGCGCGCGCAGTTAGCACTCAGCCAAGCGCAAGGCCCTGATGGACCAATCTACCCAGCGACCTGCCGCAGTTTGGCCCTGCCAGCGGCTGCGCATGCTCTGCGGTTCCAGCTTGCCGACGCGCCCGTCTGCATCGATGACCGCGCCTTAGGGCAGCAGTGCCGCACGCCGGATGCGATGGGCGACTTCGTCATCTGGCGCGCCGATGCCCAGCCCGGGTATCAGCTCGCCAGCGTGGTGGATGACCGCAATTTGGGCATCACCCACATCGTCCGTGGGGTGGATTTGCTCGGTTCCAGCTTGCGGCAGGCCGCCTTAGCCCCACTTTTGGGTTTAGCGTTTCCCATCTGCCACCACCTGCCTTTGGTCTGCGACGCCGAGGGCAAAAAGCTCTCGAAGCAAAACGGCGCGCCCGCGCTCTCGACAGATTGCGACGGCAACCTCTGCGAGGCCTTATTCGGGCTCGGCTGCGGAGCAGCCTTGGGCTGGCGTGGCGGCAGCGTCAGTCAGGTGTTGGCGCGGGCGCTCAGTTGGTTCAGCGCATCGCCATTGGCGCGGGGCTAAACAATTTTGCAGTGCAGCAATTTGTTCTGGCATGCTAGCGCACTGCAACAAAATCTTAGAGCGACGCCTTTTATGAGCGACCTTCGCATCATCAAGAAGTACCCGAATCGACGTTTGTATGACACCGAAGTCAGCCGATACATCACGCTGGAGGAAGTACGCCAGTTGGTGCTCAACAACATCCCCTTTCGCGTAGAAGACAAGCGCACCCACGAGGACATCACCCGCTCCATCCTGCTACAGGTCATCGCTGAGCAGGAAGAAGGGGGCAACCCGATCTTCTCGGTGGACCTGCTGTGCTTCATCGTGCGGTTCTATGGCGACCCGATGCAATCCAGCATTAGCCGCTACCTTGAGCTCTCCATGCGCCTGTTTACCGAGCAGCAACAGCACTTTACCGACCAGTTGCGCGACCTTTTGGGGCAGGCGCAACAGCCAATCGTGGTTTTGAAGGAGTTGGCGGAGAAACAAGTGCCGATTTGGCGCTCGGTGCGCCGCGAGTTCCTCAAGAACATGCAGGAAAAAGCAAAGGCAATCAGCCCCTTACTGCGAGATCGCGAAGATATCCTGCCGTAGTCAGGGTTTTTCCGCGCTCTGGCCCAAGTTTTGCTGAAGGTATAGCGAGTGTCGCAAAGTTGTCGGAGATCACAGAACGCGTGAATTATTTGTGACACACCCGTCATTATTTTTGAAGTAAAGCATTTACCTCATTGTTTTTAATAGGTTTTTTAGTTTTATTCGGATTTGACTTTGCAGTAAACGCCGTTATACTGCACTGCAACAAAGCAAGGACGTAAAAAAAAACCCGGTAACGGGTTACGTTCCGGGTTTGTACTGGTCTCCTCCAGAAAGGCCTCGCGCCTTTCTCGCACTTGCCCCCTCTGCATAAGAGGGGGTTTTTTTTGGCCGTCGTTCCGAGGAAGCGGCTAACGGGAGGAATTTTGGCGCAAACTTTGAGCGATTACAAGACCATCGGCGAGGATTTCTTGAGAAATCGGCGATTTTCTTCACTAAACCACTAAACGCTCGTTATTTTTCAAGTTTTTGCTGCACTGCACAAACAAAAACGGCCACCGCGAGGGTGGCCGTATGGGAGAAACGCGCCGTAGAGCCGGCGCTAACCCCTGCTCTGCTTAGATCGCACCGATGTCCGAGGCCTTCATCGACAAACGAATCTTGCCATCGCGGCCAACTTCTAAGACCTTGACGCGGACGATGTCACCTTCTTTGACGACGTCCTGCACCTTCTCCACGCGGGCTTCAGAGAGCTGGCTGATGTGCACCAAGCCATCGCGACCGGGGAGGATGGTGACGAATGCACCGAAGTCCATCAGGCGAGCGACGCGGCCTTCGTAGACGTCGCCGGGCATCACTTCGCGGGTGAGCATGGTGATGCGGTCGATTGCGGCCTGTGCGGCCTTGCCATCAACGGCGGCGATCTTCACGGTGCCGTCGTCATCGATGTCGATGCTGGTGCCGGTGGACTCGGTGATCGAACGGATGGTCGCGCCGCCCTTGCCGATGATTTCGCGAATCTTGTCCGGGTGCACCTTGATGGTGGTGATGCGGGGTGCCCAAGAAGATAGGTCGGCGCGGTGGCTGGGCATCGCGGCCTTCATCGCTTCGAGGATGTGGAAGCGCGCCGCCTTGGCTTGGTCGAGTGCGACCTTCATGATCTCGCCAGTGATGCCGGCGATTTTGATGTCCATCTGCAAGGCGGTGATGCCGTTGACGGAGCCCGCAACCTTGAAGTCCATGTCGCCCAAGTGATCTTCGTCACCCAAGATGTCGGTGAGGACAGCCCAACGCTCGCCTTCCAGAATCAAGCCCATCGCTACACCGGCAACGCTCGCCTTGAGCGGAACGCCGGCATCCAACAGTGCCAAGCAAGCGCCGCAGACAGAGGCCATCGACGAAGAGCCGTTGGACTCCATGATTTCCGAGACGACGCGCACCACGTAGGGGAATTCTTTGTCGAGATCGGGCATCACGGCCATCACGCCACGCTTGGCGAGCTTGCCGTGGCCGATTTCGCGGCGCTTTGGCGCGTTCAAACGGCCCGTCTCACCGACGCAGTACGGAGGGAAGTTGTAGTTGAACAAGAAGTGATCATGCGTCTCGCCGGAGGCAGCGTCGATGATCTGGTAGTCCTTGCTGGTGCCGAGCGTAACGGCGGCCATCGCTTGGGTTTCGCCACGGGTGAACATGGCAGAACCATGCGCACGCGGCAGCACGCCGGTGCCCATGGTGAGCGCGCGCACGGTGCTGCGGTCGCGTCCGTCGATGCGGGGGTGGCCATCGAGGATGCGGTTACGCACTACGCGGGCTTCGAGGTTGCTGAAGGCGTCTTTGACTTTGCCTTCGCTGAACTGCGGGCCAGAACCATCACTGGTGCCCCTAGCCAGTTGCTCGATCAGCGCCTTCTTCACCGCACCAACCGCTTCTTGGCGGGCTTGCTTGTCGGTGATCGAGTAAGCGGCGGCGACCTGTGCCTCCACGGCGTTCATCGCGGTGGTCAATTCTGGGGCTTCTGGCGGGGCTTGCCAGTTCCACTTCGGCTTGCCGGCAACGGCAGCGAGCTCGTTGATGGCCTGGATAGCGGCCTGCATCTGCTCATGGCCAAACAACACGGCGCCAAGCATCACTTCTTCGGAGAGCTGCTGGGCTTCGGATTCCACCATCAACACGGCGTCTTTGGTGCCGGCGACGACAAGCTCTAGCTTGGAGGTCGCGAGCTGAGCGGTGGTGGGGTTGAGGATGTACTGGCCGTTGTGGTAGCCCACCTTGGCCGCACCAATGGGGCCTTGGAAAGGCACGCCTGCCAGCGCCATCGCCGCAGAGGCACCGATCAGGGCTGGGATGTCACCGTCGACTTCTGGGTTCAAGGAGACGACCGTCGCCACCACTTGGATTTCGTTGTAGAAACCTTCTGGGAAGAGGGGGCGCAGCGGGCGGTCGATCAGGCGAGAAATTAGGGTTTCCTTCTCGGTCTGACGGCCTTCGCGCTTAAAGAAGCCGCCGGGGATACGGCCACCTGCGTAGAAGCGCTCCATGTAATCGACGGTGAGCGGGAAGAAATCTTGGCCTTCTTTCGCTTCTTTTTTGGCAACGACGGTCACCAGAACCACGGTTTCCGCCATGCTGACGACGACAGCAGCAGTGGCTTGGCGGGCCATGTGGCCAACTTCTAGGACGACTTCGTGCTGGCCGTACTGGAAGGACTTGCGAATCGGTTGGGCGGGATAGGTCATTGCGTACATTCTCTCGTGTGTGGCTTTATTGCAGGCGCATCGCACCTGTGGAGTCTGGCGCTGCGTAGCACGCTGCCAGACGCAAAAAAACGAACCGCGCCTTTGGCGCGGTTCGTTGGGACCTGCTTAGCGGCGGAGGCCGAGGTCGGAGATCAGCTTGGCGTAGCGCTCTACGCTTTCACCCTTGAGGTAGTCGAGCATCTGGCGACGCTGGTTCACCATCTTCAAGAGGCCACGGCGAGAGTGGTTGTCCTTCTTGTGGGCTTCAAAATGGGGGGTAAGGCTATTGATACGCTGGGTCAGCAGGGCGACCTGCACTTCCGCGGATCCGGTATCGCCTTTCTTCTGGGCGAACTTTTCGATCTGCGCGGCGCGTTCAGCGGTGGTAACGGACATTCGTGAAACTCCTGACTTTCTATAACTGGGCGTGATAAGCACAAAAGTATAACCAGTTATCCCCATTTCGCACAATATTGCGGTTAGTGATGGCCGCAGCAGAATCGACCGCTAATCATTGTCCTAGATGCCGTCAGGCCCAAACCATCGGCGTGTTTGCAGCCAACCGCCCTCAAGGACCTCCCCCAGCCCCAGCAAGCGCCCATCCTGCGACTCGATGGCGACGTCGCCTTGCTCCTCAGCAGGGAAGAAAATGCGTCGCCCAGCATGCAGAAAAGGGATGTGCTCCGGCTCCGCCTTAAGGAAGCGCCAGCCCTGCAAAATACTTCGCGCGGGAAGGAGCATGGCATCCAAATCCGGTAGACGGCGATTTTGCAGGTGTTGCAACGGGATACCGCCCTGCCCTGCGCTGGCGAGAAATGGCCCGACCTCGGTGCGCCGCAAGGCAATCAAATGCGCCTCTTGGCCGAGCGCGCGCGCCCAGTCCTCGGCCAGCGTGCGGATATAAGTGCCCTTGCTGCAGCGCACCGAGACGCACGCGACGCCATCGGCATAGCTGAGCAACTCAAAGTGTTCGATCTCAACCTGACGCGGCTCGCGCTCGACCTCCACGCCGTCGCGGGCGAGTGCGTGCAAGGGAACGCCGTCTTTTTTGATCGCCGAATACATCGGCGGGATTTGCTGGATGCTGCCGCGAAAAGCGCCGAGGCTCGCTAGTAGCGCGTCGTGTGTGAGCAGGCTGGGATCGGAGCGGGCGAGCACTTCGCCCTCGGCGTCGCCGGTTGCGGTGCGTGCGCCAAACTGAACCGTCGCCAAGTACCCCTTGCGCGCATCCAGCAGTTGGCCGCAGAGCGCCGTGGCCTTACCCAAGCACAGCGGCAGCAGCCCGGTGGCGAGTGGGTCTAAGGTGCCGGTGTGGCCCGCCTTATCGGCATTGAAAATGGCGCGGGCTACGAACATTGCTTCGTGCGAGGTCATGCCCAGTGGCTTATCCAGCAACACCACGCCATGGATGGCTCTGCGCGGTGGCCGCCGAAACTGCATGTGTCGAAACGAGCCCGAACGCGCGCTTAGCCGCTACGCGCCTTAGGGCGACTCCGCGTCAGGGGCCGGCTTGATCGGCTTAGCTGCTGCCGCAGCGCGTTCGGCTTGGTGTTTTTTATCCTCAGCCACAACTTTGCTGATCAAAGTGCCGATGCGGTCACCTTCACGCAGGGCGTTATCGGGGTAGAACTGGAAGATCGGCACATAGCGCAGCTTTACTCGCGTGCCCACCTCGTGGCGGATGCGCCCTGCCGCGTGGTTGAGGCCTTTAACGGCTTGGGCGAGTTGCTCGTCGTCTGCAAACAGGCTGGAGATCATCACCGCCGCGTGACCCATGTCCCGCGTGACTTCCACCCGAGTGACGGAGAAGTTCACCCCGCTAACGCGCGGGTCGCGCAGCAACTCGCTGCGCAGCACGGCACTCAGCTCCGCCTGTAGCTGCGTGCTGAGGCGTACTGAGCGCGGATAGTCTTTTTTGCTGGCCATGGAAGACGTGGAAGGTAGGACGTTGGCGGTGGAATGTGGGGCGTGGGACGTTACTGCGGCGAGCCCGGACGACTTCTCGTCCTACGTCCTACATCCCGCGTCCTACGCCTTGCCCACCGCGCGTTGGAACTCAACACGCTGGAAGCACTCGATTTGATCGCCGGCCTTGATGTCGTTGTAGTCCTTAACGCCGATACCGCATTCGGTACCTGCCTCGACCTTGGCAACGTCATCCTTAAAGCGGCGCAAGCTCTCCAACACGCCTTCGAAGATCACCGTGTTGTTGCGCAACACGCGGATCGGCAGGCTCTTTTCGACGCGACCATCGGTGACCAAGCAGCCCGCGATGTTGCCCAAGATCGAGCTGCGGAACACTTCGCGCACCTGTGCGGTGCCAACGATCTGCTCGCGCGTTTCGGTGCCCAACATGCCGGTGATGGCCGCCGTCACGTCATCCAAGATGTTGTAGATGATCGAGTAGTAGCGGACATCCACACCTGTGTCTTGAATGCGCTTGCGGGCCTGCGCATCGGCACGCACGTTGAAGGCGACGATGATGGCCTTGGAGGCGACCGCGAGCTCGATGTCGCTCTCGGACAAACCACCGATGGCGGTGGAGAGCACGTTGACGTGCACTTCCTCGCTCGGCAGCTTCTTTAAGGCGTCGGCGATGGCTTCGGCAGAGCCTTGAACATCGGCCTTGACCATCAAATTCAACACCTTGCGCTCGCCACTGCCCATGTTGGCGAAGGCGTTCTCCATACGCACGGCGGAGCTCGTCGCCATACGCTGATCGCGCAGCTTGTTCTCGCGGACGATGGCGAGTTCGCGCGCTTTGCGCTCGTCCGCCACCACCACCACGTCGTCACCGGCATCCGGCGCGCCGGAGAGACCCAGCACCTGCACCGGGATGGACGGGCCAGCCGACTTCACCGGCTTGCCGTTTTCATCAAACATGGCGCGGACTCGGCCAAAGTGCGGGCCGGTGAGAATCACGTCGCCCTGCTTCAGCGTGCCGGAGCGCACCAGCACGGTGGCAACCGGACCACGGCCCTTTTCGACCGAGGACTCAATAATCACGCCCTTGGCCAAGGCATCCACTTGGCAGCGCAATTCCAGAACTTCCGCCTGGAGGCTAATCGCGTCGAGCAAGGCGTCCACGCCTTCGCCGGTGACGCTGGAGACGCCGATGAACATGACGTCGCCGCCGAAGTCCTCGGAGATCACCTCTTCCTTCAACATTTCGGTTTTCACCTTGTTGAGGTCAGATTGTGGTTTGTCGATTTTAGTGACGGCCACCACGATGGGCGCTTTGGCAGCGCGGGCGTGTTGAATCGCTTCACGCGTTTGCGGCATCACGCCGTCGTCGCCAGCGCAGACCAGCACCACGACGTCGGTAATTTGCGCACCGCGCGAACGCATGCGGGTAAATGCAGCGTGGCCGGGCGTATCCAAAAAGCTGATCACACCGCGGCTGGTTTCGACGTGGTACGCGCCGATGTGCTGGGTAATGCCGCCAGCTTCGCCGTGGGCGACGCGGGTCTTGCGGATGTAGTCGAGCAAGCTGGTCTTACCGTGATCGACGTGGCCCATGATGGTGACCACCGGCGGACGGGTAATGACCGCTTCATCGCTGACGGCACCGGCAACGGCCAACTCCAGGCTGTCCTCGAAGGCGGTGTCTTTAACGGCGACAGCCTTATGGCCCATTTCTTCGACCATCAACACCGCGGTGTCTTGGTCTAGGGTTTGGTTGATGGTGGCCATCACGCCATTGCGCATCATCACTTTGATGAGGTCACCCGCCTTGACGGCCATCAGTGCGGCCAAATCGGCGACAGTGATAGCCTCGGGCACATCGACCTCACGCACCACGGGTGCCACTGGGCGCTCGAAGGCGTGGGCGTTATCGCCGCCGCGCATCATGGCTTGGCCAGAAGGCTTCTTGCCACCCTTGCCACCGCGCTTGCCACCCTTGCCGTCGGCTAGGTGCAGCTCTTCGCGGCGACCCTTGCCATCGCGATCACGGTCACCAGGCTTACGCGCGCCAGGCGCGGTGGACGGGGCGGCCGGACGCGCAGCACCAG
>CAZHTI010000003.1:63591-66731 GCA_964535755.1 uncultured Salinisphaerales bacterium
CCAGGCTTACGCGCGCCAGGCGCGGTGGACGGGGCGGCCGGACGCGCAGCACCAGGAGCGGCTGGACGCGCAGCGCCGGGTGCTGCCGCACCTGGGCGACGCACCGCAGCAGGTGCTGCCGCTGGCGTCGGGTTTAGGCGGGACAAGCGCATGGCTTCCGCAGCGCGTGCGATGTTCTCTTGTGCGCGGCGGCGCGCCTGCTGGGCGTCCCAGTTCGCGCGGTAGATGGGGTCGTTTTTGAGCTTGTCCGCGTGTTCGGCGGCGGCAGTTGCGGCAGCCTCGGTCTCAGCCTTGACGCGGGCCTCCTCTTCCTCACGCAGGACGCGCTTGGCTTCCTCTTGCGCGCGACGGGCCTCGGCCTCCGCCGCTGCACGGGCGGCCGCAGCTTCGCGTTCGGCTTGGGCGCGCAGCGCCGCTTCTTCAGCGGCAATCGCAGCTGCGCGTTCGTCCACTACGGTCAAAACGGGGTTGGCGATGGGCTCGGCAGACTGGCTCGGAGCCTGCTCCGTGACCTCATCGCCTCCCTGTACCAGAGCGGACGGCGCAGCCGCTGCCGCGGCACGAGGTAGTTCGATTTCGTCTTGCGCGACGTAGGTGCGCCGCTTGCGCACCTCAATGCTGACGGTTTTAGCCGGTGCGCCGCGACCGCCGCCGAGCTTGAGCTCGGTGGTCTCCTTGCGCTTCAGCGTGATGCGGCTATTGGCACCAGCAGACAGCGTGTTGGCACCGCTGTTGCTGGCGGCCAAGCGGCGCAAATGGGCGAGCAGCGCCACTTTATCCGTCGAGGGGACGGCGGCGGATTCGCTCGCAGCCGGGACGCCGGCATCTTTCAATTGAGCGAGCAGTTCCGCCACCGGCTTATGCAACTCGGCCGCAAGCTCGCGGACAGTCTGTGTACTCATACTCGATACGTCCTAATTAATTCTGCAAATGACAGCGGTCACGAACCCAAGCGGCGATGGCGAACCATTACCCCAAGCCGCGCGCTGTCATGATCAACTTGCTGGCGCGGGCTTCGTCGAAGTCCGGCAGCAACTCCAAGAGCTCGTCCGTGGCGAGGTCGCCCAAGTTCTCGGCGGTGAGCACTCCCTTACTGGCGAGGGCGTAAGCGGTTTCTTCGTCCATGCCTTCGACCGCGAGCAAATCTTCTGCGGGCGCAGCACCGGCGGCGCGCTCAGCCTTAGCTAGGGCACGATTGAGCAAGGCGTCTTTGGCGCGGTTGCGCAACTCTTCAACGATGCCCTCATCGAACTCTTCAATCCGCAAGAGCTCCTCAGCCGGCACATAGGCAATTTCTTCCAGCGTGCCAAAGCCTTCCTGCACCAGAATGCCGGCGATATCGGCGTCGATATCGAGGGCTTCCATGAACAGAGTGAGCACGTTTTGGTTCTCGGCGTCCTTCTTGGCCTCGGCGTCCGCCGCGGTCATGACATTGAGCACCCAGCCGGTGAGCTCGCTCGCCAGACGGACGTTCTGACCACCGCGGCCAATGGCCTTGGCGAGGTTGTCCTCACCGACGGCGATCATCATGGAATGGGCTTCTTCGTCGACGACGATGCTCTCGACTTCCGCCGGGCTCATCGCATTAATGACGAACTGCGCGGGGTTGTTATCCCACGGCACGATGTCTACCTTCTCGCCGGCTAGCTCGGTCGATACCGCCTGCACGCGCGCACCGCGCATACCGACGCAAGCGCCGACGGGGTCGATGCGCTTGTCCTTGGCCTGCACCGCGATCTTGGCGCGCACGCCGGGGTCACGCGCAGCACCTTTGAGCTCGATCAAGCCTTGAGCGATCTCAGGCACCTCCAGACGGAACAGCTCCATCAGGTATTCCGGGCGCGTGCGCGAGAGGAAGATCTGCGGGCCGCGCTGCTGCGGGCTGACGTCGTAGAGATAACCACGGATGCGGTCATTGGGGCGCACCGGCTCGCGCGGGATGAGTTGGTCGCGCGGGATGATGGCCTCGACGTTATTGCCGAGATCCAAAATCACGCTGCCACGCTCAATGCGCTTGACCGGCCCGGCAATCAGCTCGCCGATGCGATCTTGGAAGGCAGTGACGACGCGAGCGCGCTCGGCTTCCCGCACGCGCTGGTAGATCACCTGCTTGGCCTTTTGCGCGCCGATGCGGCCAAAGGAGATGCTCTCCAAGGGCTGGGTGACGACATCACCGGCTTGCGCGTCTGGGTTATCCATCTGCGCACGGGCAAGCAAAATTTGGCGGGCCGAGGACTCGAAGCTCTCGTCTTCGTCGTCCAGCACCACCCAACGGCGATGGGTCTCGTAATCGCCGGTGTCGCGGTCAATGACGACGGCGATGTCCCACTCGGAGCCGTAATGCTCTTTACTGGCAGAGGCCAGTGCGGCTTCCAGAGCCATGAAAATCACTTCTGGCTCGACGCTCTTCTCATTCGAGAGGACATCTACCATCAACAGGAGGTCTTTGTTTTTCATGGATTGGACCTAGGGCTAATTAGTAAACCGGTGACGGGTGGAGACAACTTAGCAGCGCGCGGCTAACTCTCGTTAGCGGCAGCAGCTTGATTGGCCTTGGCAAACTCTTTTGCGTAATCCGGCACCAAGCGCGCACGCTCGATGTCTGCAAGCGGGATATGAAACTGCTCGCCATCGACATTCACCACGACTTCGTGCTGATTGGCCGAGACAATCACGCCGGGGAACTTCTTGCGGCGTCCGATTGGGGCCAGCGTCTGGACGCGAACCTTCTCGCCGACAAATTTTAAAAAATGCTCAGGCTTGACCAACGGGCGGTCGAGGCCGGGCGAGGAGACTTCCAAGTGATACGCCTTTTGGATGGGGTCTTCCACGTCCAAAAGCGCACCTACTTCGCGGCTGACCTTCTCGCAATCTTCCATGCCGATACCCGATGGGCTATCGATAAAGAGCCGAAGGGTGCCCGTGCGGACACCCGGGCTGTACTCCAGCAACACCAGCTCATAGCCCAAGCCGATGAGGGCAGGTTCAATGATTCGGGTGAGTTTTTCGCTGAGCAAGGCTGTGAATCCCGGGTGACGAGTAAACAAAAAAGGCCCACGAAGGGCCTGTTTTCCAACAAACACTTAAATTGGTAGCGGGGGCAGGATTCGAACCTACGACCTTCGGGTTATGAGCCCGAC
>CAZHTI010000004.1:0-63786 GCA_964535755.1 uncultured Salinisphaerales bacterium
CCATGGCCAATCGCATCAGCCACACCTACCAGAACCCCGGCCGCTATACCGCTAGGCTCAAGGTCTTCGACCGCGGCAACGCCCCCAGCGTCAACGCCAGCGCTCAGAGCATCTACGCGATTGCCATCCCGGTTGCCGCCATCAGAGGTGGAAATGCCAATGTTGCCCCCGGCGAGCCAGCCAGTTTTGACGCGAGCAATTCCAGCGATGCCAACGACGAGGCACTCACTTATGAATGGAATGCCGGCGACGGCCGCCCCGTGGTGCAACAAACCGAGCCGACATTTGCCCCCCGCTACAACGCGCCGGGCAGCTACACGGTCACGCTGACGGTGATCAACGAGAGCGGCGTGCGCTCCAGCCCGATGACCAGCCGCGTGACCGTGTTCGGCAGCATGGTCAGCACGCCGGAGCAAAACCCCAGCACCACCGTCACCACCGAGCCCAATCGCCGTGGCCGCTTTGGCGGCGGCAGCATGGGCTGGGGTCTGTGGGGCTTGGGACTGGTTTCGTTAGCAATTCGCTGTAGGGCATTCCGATTTGTTCGTTGGTAACGAGGTGTATTTATGTCTATTTCTATTCGTGGTTTAGCCCTTGCGATCACACTCAGCCTCACCGCCTGCGGCGATAGCGGCGGCATTCAAGGGCGCTCCGCTGAGCCGCCGGCTGGCAGCAGCTCGGGTAATGGTTCGGGCAGCAGCACCGGCAGCTCCTCCGGCAGCGGGCCGACGCGCTTTGCACTCAGCGTCAGCAAAGTTGGTGCGGGTGTGGGCTCGGTGGTATCGCAGCCCGCTGGCATCGACTGCGGCAACACCTGCACTGCCGAGTTTGACCAAGGCCAGGCTGTCACCCTGACGCCTACGCCGGGTAACGGCAGTACCTTTGCCGGGTTCGCAGGTGCCTGTAGTGGTACGTCCGCCTGCACGGTGAGCATGGACGAAGCGCGCACGGTGACGGCCACCTTTAACCTTGTTCCGCTGGTGTTGGAGTTCTACGAAGCGGGCAGCGCTAAGCGCGAGATTTCGCCTAGCGATGAGGACATCGCCGGTGCCGAGTTGCAGCCCAATGGCGACCCGCAGTTCTTCAACCTAGGCGGCTTTGGCACCCGCGATTTAATCTGCGACCCAGTGTTTGGCCAAGGCTGTGTGCTCTCAAGCCCGGGGCCAGCAACCGGGCGCTTTCACGAGACCTCGGTGCGGGTCATGGCGATCAAGAAGGGCGCGGTAACCACCCTCTACGTCAACATCGACGCCATTGGTGCCGGCAACATCATTCTTAAGAACCTGCGCGATGCGATTGCGACGGCCAGCGGTGTTGACCGCGAGCACATCCTGATTGCCGAAACCCACAGCCACTCGGCGGCTGATTTGCAAGGCCTCTGGGGCGGCGTGCCGCAGCGTTGGCGCAACTTCCTTTATCAACAAGCTGGGGTGGCTGCAAAGCAGGCTGTGGACAATCTGCAACCGGCGGACTTGGTCGTCGGCACCAAGCGCATTGACTACAACAACTACCGCCGCGAAGGCGGCGACGACCCCACCAGCCCAACGGCGGTGTACGTCACCGACAAAAACCTCACCGTGCTGCAAGCGCGCAGTCTGTTTGGCGGCCAAGTGCTGGGCACGCTGACGCAATACACCGCGCACCCCACCGTGCTCGGCAGCGGCAATCGCTTGGTACATACCGACTATTTGCTGTCCCTGCACGATGCCATCGAGCAGGAGTACGGCGCGACTTCGGTCTACTTCAACGGCCCAATAGCCGATGCCAGCCCGAAAGCACCGGATGCGGGGCCGGGTTTCGAGGGCGTGCAGGCGCAATACGAACGGGCACGCCTTATGGGGATTGGGCTCGCGGGCGAAGTCAAAGATGCGCTCCGCACCGGGGTCACGCTGCCGCTGAATGACCTGTTTCTGCGTGCGACGACGGTCATCCTGCAAGTGACCAACCCCTTGTTTTTGGGAGCAGGCGGCCTCGGTGCATTTGACGGCTACTACAACTTCACCGACCCCACCTCGGGGCAAAGCGGATTTGTCGCGACGCGAGTCACGCGTGTGCGGATAGGCTCACCCACGGACGCTAGCCAGAAGCTAGAAATTGTCAGCATCCCCGGTGAGGCCACCGGCCCCTTCGGCGCGATGATTCGCGGCCTAGCCGGCGGCCCCTACACCATCACCGCAGGGCTCACCCAGAACACGCTGGGCTACATCTTGCCGGCCGATGAGTTCGGCCGCATGGGCAACAACTATGAGGAAACGGTGAGCCTAGGCCCGCAAACCGCGCCGCAATTGGAGCTACTCGGCTACCGCGTAGTGTTCAATGAAGCACTGCCCACCACCACGCCGATGGATTAGCCACGACCGCTGGTGCAGCGGCTAGGTACCGCTGCGCTGCTTTGCGCATACGGTTCAGCCGCGCATCAGCCGCAGACGGCAAACCGGTAGGGTTACACCCAACGAGCAGCGTCAAAGTGCTCGGTTTGCTCAACAGCCCCTGAGGATTTCATGTCCACGTACCTCCCACGCGCCCAACTCTCGCAGGCCCTGATCGCCGCCAGCTTCTTGCTCGTCGGCTGTGCCAGTACGCCGGAGCAGCGCATCGCCCGCAATTCGGAAAGTTTTAACCAATTACCCGCGGCCACGCAGGAGCGGGTCCGCAGGGGCGAGGTCGCCGTTGGTGATGCGCCTAACATCGTCCGCCTTGCCTTGGGCGAGCCCAGCCGCGTGCTGCAACAGCAGTCCGCAGACGGCGTCAGCGAGGTCTGGGTGTACAGCGGCAACGGTGGGCCTAATTTCAGCATCGGCCTAGGGATAGGCTCCTTTGGCTCCAACATCGGCGGCGGAGTGAGCACGCAAATCCCGGTGGGCGGCGGCGTGGGCGACGAAACCCGCGTGGTCTTCCGCCAGCAGGCGGTGGTCGCCATCGAGCGCAGCGTCGCTAATCCTTGATGTAGCGAGCAGCCTGTGTGCGCAACCAGCGCGCGCAAACCCGGTTGGTCTATCGCGCCGTGCACGACTCCGAGGCTGTGAGGTCTGGCGGCCAGCGTAATCTGCGCAGGCTCTCAAAGCTCTGTGCACGACCACTCAGCGGGTCCACAAACTCCAGCTTCTGTGCCAGCAATTGCAGTGGCCTGCGGTAATCGCCCGGTGCGGCTTCAGCGACCACCGGGTAGAAATCATCGCCCAAAATCGGCGCGCCTAAGGCCGCCATGTGCACGCGCAATTGGTGCTTTTTTCCCGATACGGGCCTGAGTTGGTAACACCAGTGGTCATCACCGCGCTGGGCAACGTCGATCAAGGTCTCGCTATTCGCGACACCCGCGATCTCCTGCATCCGGAAGAACGGCTCGCCCTCGACCATCCGGCTGCAATGCCGATGTGGGAAGTCCAGTTCCGGCAGGGCAGGGGCCAGAGCGAGGTAGGTCTTTTGCAGGCTTTGGCTCTGGAACAGGTTCTGATACGCGCTGCGGCTATCGCTGCGTTTGGCAAACATGACGAGCCCTGCCGTGGTGCGGTCAATACGGTGCAAGGGCACCAGATTGGGTCTGCCCGGCAGCAGGCGGGCGAGCAGGGTTTGCTGCACATAAATCCCCGCCGGAGTCACTGGCAAAAAGTGCGGCTTGTCGGCGATGAGTAGGTGCTCATCTTCAAACACGATGTGCTCAACGAAGGGGATAAGCTGCTCGCTCGCGACCTCGCGGTAGTAGTGCAGGGTTTGCCCTGGTTTTGCCGGGTCGTGGGCTGCTGCTGGCTCGCCGCTCGCGCACAGCACGCGGCCTCGCGCCAAGCGGCTCTGCCACTCAGCCTTGGCGATGTTGGGGAAGTGGGCCTGCAAGGCATCGAGCACGTTGCGATAGTCCCCTGCCTTGAGTTGGATGCTGCTGGCCGCGAGGCCGTCGATCAGAGGCGGCTGCTTCACTGGGCCTCCCGAAGCAAATCAAGAAGGCCGGAGTCCATAGGCCAAGCTTGCAGTTCTTGCAGCAAGCTGAGCTGCGATAAATCCTTGGCCTGGGGGATGAGCACCGCAAGCTCGGCTTGGTAGGCGGGGAGGGTGATGCTGGCTAGGCCCGTTTCGAAGCTCAGTTTTTGCTGCACGAACTGCCGCCATTCAGTTTGCTCGTCGTCGCTCAAACTCCAAGGCGCATGGCGGGCGCGGTAGCGCAACAGCAGTGCGTTATAGCGCGCGTCCTGAAAACGTCCTTGGCAGTGCGCGGAGGCCTCAGGCGCACTGCGTTGGACTTCCACGCACAGCTTCTTGTCTGCAGCGCTGGCAAAGCCGCCGTAGATCGCAAGTTCGGGGTCCTCGGGCTCGTAGCTGTTGGCGGCGAATAGCGCGCGTAGCTTTTCTGCGAGTGCGCCTTTGGCCGCAAGTAAGATTTGCCGGTTGGCCTCCACCCGCTGCAAATCCACCCCCCATCGTTGGGCACTTGCTGCGTCCAGCGTCTTGAGCGGCGCGAGCATGGGGGATTTATTGGTGTGGATGCCCTTGACCGCGATGCGTGCTAAGCCCTCGGGTAGGTCTGCCTCGGCGGCGAATACGCGGTCGGCCAAGTCGTCCAAGCTAATGCTCAATAGCTCCTCAGCGTCTTGTTGCAAATCAAAGGTAATGACTTGATTGCTATTGCTGGGGTGCCAAGCAATTGGCGCGACGACGGCTAGGCAGCCCTTCTGCGCGGGGATTTTGGCGGAGACATGCAGCAGCGGCGTCAGTGTGTGGGTGTCGATCAGCGAGGCGACATAGCGCTTATCCCGCATCCGCAGTGCATGTGCCCACAGCCGTGCCTGCTGCTGCTTGAGCAGGCGGGCGAGTGCGATGGTGGCGCGCACGTCGGAGAGCGCGTCATGCGCTTGCTCATGCGCAAGGCCATTGGCAGCGGCGAGCGCCTCTAGCCGGAAGCTGGTCGCGCCATCTTCGCGCTGAGGCCAGATAATTCCTTGCGGCCTCAGCGCGTGGGCTAGCCGCAGCACATCGAGCAAGTCCCAGCGGCTATTGCCGCCGCGCCATTCGCGCTCGTAGGGGTCGAAGAAGTTGCGGTAGAGCAGATTGCGGGTGATTTCGTCATCAAAGCGGATGCTGTTGTAGCCAACGCCGCAGGTGCCGGTGACGGAAAACGCCGCGTTGATCTGCCGTGCAAACTCGGGCTCAGGCAGGCCCAAGCGTTCGCAGCGCTGCGGGCTGATCCCCGTGATGAGTGCGGCGGTCGGGGTAGGCAGCACATCCATGCTGGGTTTGCAGAACAGCTCGATGGGCTCGCCGATGGGCTCCAAGTTTTCATCCGTGCGGATCGCCGCAAATTGAGTGGGACGGTCGCGTTTCGGGTCCGCGCCGCTGGTCTCGTAGTCATGCCAAAGAAAACTGGGTTGCATCGCCGAGTACGCGTAGAAAGCCTTGGAATACGGGACAATAGCCTGCTTGTCGCCTTGCCACACCCCCATGTTTTGGAAGAAGCCCGCCCCTATGCCTGCTGCGCCCACGCCTGAAGCCATCCTCGCGGCCCTAGACACCGTGGTCGATCCACACCTCGGCCAAGGCTTAAACATGGCCGGAGTCGTCAAGGCAATTTGGCCGGGGGCTACGCCGAAAATAGAGATTGAACTGGGCTTCCCCGCCAATAGCCTTAGGTTTTCGCTTGCCGCCGCAGCGCGTGAGGCCGTCAAAGCGCAGTGCGGAGTTGATGCGGAAGTGCAGGTGTCCGTCGCTATCCACAGCCATGCGGTGCAGAAGAACCTGCAGCCGATGCCGGGCATCAAGAACATCATCGCTGTCGCCTCCGGCAAGGGCGGCGTTGGCAAGAGCACGGTGGCGGTCAATCTGGCCCTTGCGCTGCAGGCCGAGGGTGCGAAGGTCGGAATACTGGACGCCGACATCTACGGCCCCAGCCAGCCGCGCATGCTGGGCGTATCCGGCAAAAAGCCGTCCTCACCCGACGGCACCCGCATGCATCCAGTGGAGGCCCACGGCCTGCAAAGCATGAGCATTGGCTACTTGGTGCCTGAGGATCAGCCGATGATTTGGCGCGGGCCGATGGTCACGCAGGCACTCGCGCAAATGCTCAACGAGACGGTCTGGCGCGAACTCGACTACCTCGTCGTCGACCTGCCGCCGGGCACCGGCGATATCCAGTTGTCGCTGTCGCAGCGCATCCCAGTCTCTGGGGCCATCATCGTCACCACTCCGCAGGATATTGCCCTTCTTGACGCGCAAAAGGGCTTGCAGATGTTCCGCAAAGTGGAGGTGACAGTGCTCGGAGTGGTCGAGAACATGGCGATGTTTTGCTGCCCCAATTGCGGCCATCAGGAAGCGATTTTTGGCGAGGGCGGCGGTGCCATGCTGGCTAATGATTTCCATACCGAGCTGCTCGGCCGCTTGCCGCTCGCACGCAGTATCCGCGAGCAAGCCGATGGCGGTTGCCCGACGGTCGCCGCCGACCCTGAATCCGAGCACGCCCAGAGCTACCGCGCCATCGCGAGGCTCGCTGCCGCGCGCCTCGCCCACGGCAATCCAGAAGCGGCCTTCCCCACAATTGAAGTTGTTTAGGAGCTTTAAGCCGATGAGCATTAAATCCGACCACTGGATACGCCGCATGGCCGCGCAGGGGATGATCGAGCCCTTCGCCGCGCATCAAGTGCGTGAGCAGGACGGGCAGAAAATCGTCAGCTACGGCACCTCGAGCTACGGCTACGATGTGCGCTGTGCGGACGAATTCAAAATCTTCACCAATATCAACTCAACGATTGTCGACCCGAAAAACTTCGACCCCAAAAGCTTTGTCGATGTGAAGAGCGATGTCTGCATCATCCCGCCCAATTCCTTCGCCCTCGCGCGTACCGTCGAGTACTTCCGCATCCCGCGCTCGACCCTCGTGGTCTGCCTAGGTAAGAGCACTTATGCCCGCTGCGGCATCATCGTTAACGTCACGCCGCTGGAGCCGGAATGGGAGGGCCATGTGACTTTGGAGTTCTCCAACACCACGCCGTTGCCCGCCAAGATTTACGCCAATGAAGGTGTGGCGCAGATGCTGTTCTTTGAGAGCGACGAGGTCTGTGGCACCAGCTACGGTGATCGTGGCGGCAAGTACCAAGGCCAGCGCGGCGTCACGCTGCCGCGCACCTAGATTCTGAAGCGCTCATGCTGCCGAACCTAAGCCAGCGCTACGCGCATATCCCGCCCAGCACAGTGCGGTTCTGGGCATGGCTGGACTCCAGCGTAACTTGGATGCTGGCGCTGCCACCGCTGGCACCTAAGTTCATCGCCATGATTTTCACCATGAACGGCTGGATGGGTGGAGCGAACACGGCTCCGGTATTCGAGCCCATCCATTTGCTGTTTGTATGCCTCACCGGCGCGCTGGTGAGCACTTGGGTGGTGGCGCGTTTGCTGGTGCCCCTGGGCGTACTCGCAGTCATCGACGGCTGGGGCCGCTTGGTCGTCGGCTTCATCCTGATTTACTGCCTGCTGGTGCTCGACGCGCCGGTGGTGCTCTGGATGTTCGTCGCCACGGAGTGGCTGGGTGCAGTGGCGCAACTGCGCGCTGGCTACTTTCCGCCCAAGGCCCTTGCGAGTCCGCCCCGCGATTAGCCCTTGGGCGGTTTGGGCAGTAGTGCGGCGATGTCGATTTTGGGGGTGGCGAGGGTATCGACCTTCAGCCAGTCCAAGCTGCCTTCGCCGCGCAAGGTGCTAGCCGAGGCGCCGGGGACTAAAAACTCCATCACGGCGCGGTTGAACTCATCCGGCCGCTCCAGCGGCAAATGATGGTGCGCGCCGAGGAAGATGCTGTGCCGCGCGTTCGGCAGACTGTGGGCGAACACTTCGGCCTCCATCGGACTGAAGTAATCAAACTCTGCGGCCAAGATTAGGACCGGCATCGTGAAGTAAACCGCCTTGTCGGTGACCGACCAGCTCGGCAGGGACTTCAGCAGGGCGGAATACACCTCGCGCCGGGTGTGCGCGTTGCGATTGGCGATTAAATCCCGCAGCGGCTGCTGGTCTTTGAGCGGGAACATCCTTGCCGCCACCCGCTTGCTTAAGGCTTTGGGCCCTAAGACCGCCATCATGATGCGGCGGAACCACACCATGCCGCGCTTGCTCCAGGTATTGGGGATGAAGCTTGGCAGGGTGTCTGCCAACACCAGCTTGGAGATGCGCTCTGGCTTGTAGAGCGCCATTTGCTGCGCCACCGCGCCGCCCATAGAGTGGCCGACGACAGCGAAGTTCGAGGGGCAGAGTTGCTCCATCAGTGCTAGGCAATCACGGGCGAAGCGTTCGACTTCATAGGGGGCTGCGGCATCGCTCTCGCCATGGCCGCGTAAGTCCACCGCGATCACCCGAAAAATGCGGGCGAAGTAATCCAGTTGCCGGTCGAAGTCCGACTTGCTCGCGCCTAAGCCGTGGATCAGCAACAGCGTTGGCCCGCTGCCCACTTCGACATAGGCGAGCCGCACCCCATGTATAGCGAGGTAGCGCGTGGCTTTAGCGTTGGGCATGGCGCAATTGGCCTGAGCTGACGCCGCTTACTGGCCGAGTGTGAGGTTGCAGAAGCAGCGCGCGTAGGCCCCGTTCGGGTCGTTCATCCATCCCGTGAGGCTCTTCAGCGTGCGGGTGTTTTTGAGCTCTTGCAGCCAGCCGTCAATGCTGGTTGGTGACTGCAAGCGCAGCAGGCCTTGGCCAAACATTTGGGTAAAGGCTTCCAGAGGGGATTCGGGCTGTGGCGCGAAGTCCTGTAAGCGGTACTTGCCTTCATCGAGTTTGGCGAGCTTGGCGGCGAGTTGCGTGGCCTCTTTAAGGCCTCCAAATTCATCGACAAGACCTAACTGCTTGGCCTTGAGCCCACTCCAGACGCGGCCACGCGCGAGCTCATCGACAGCGGCCACCTCCAGCTTGCGGCCCTCTGCCACACCGGTGATGAAGTCTTGATAGCCCTTCTCAATCACCGACTGCACGATGCGCTTGGCGGGCTCCGGCATCGGGCGGGTGAGGTCGAAGCTGCCGGCCATGCTGGTGGTGCCGACACCGTCGGTGCTCACACCGATTTTCTTGAGTGGCCCTTCGATGGTCGGGATTAGCCCAAAGATGCCGATGGAGCCGGTGATGGTGGACTCATGCGCGACGATGCGGTCAGCCGACATGCTGATCCAATAGCCGCCGCTCGCCGCCACGCTGCTCATCGAGGAAACCACCGGCTTGCCTGCCGCACGCAGCGCCTGCACGCCACGGCGGATTTGCTCGCTGGCGAACACCGAGCCGCCTGGGCTATTGACGCGTAGCACGACTGCCTGCACCTCGTCGCTGCGGCGCGCTTCGTCGAGCAACTCGGCGATGGTGTCGCCGCCCGCCATGCCCTCAGCACCGACTCCGTCGATGATCTCGCCCTGCACGACGACGAGCGCAACCTGCGCCTCGGTATCCGTCGGTGGCAGCGCGGCAAAACGGGTGGCGTTGAGATAATCCCCAAAGTAAATCTGGCGGAAGCTGCCGGACTCGTCGTCCCAACGCACGACCTTGGCCATCCGCTCGCGGAATTGCTGAATGGTCTCGACGTGGGTGACGAGCTTGTTCTGCAGGGCGTATTGGGCGAGATCCCCTTTCAGCGCGGGTATGCCGTCGGCCATACCTTCGACGTATTGGTTGATGGCCCCCTCCGGCAACTCGCGCCGCTTGGCGATCTCAGCGCCATAGCGCGTCCAGAGGTCGCCCATCCAGTCCAGATTGGCGGCCTTGGCTTCCGGCGACATATCGTTGCGCAAGAAAGGCTCGACCGCGGACTTGTACTCGCCGACGCGGAAGACATTGACCGTGACACCCAACTTATCGAGTGCGTCCTTGAAGTAGGGCTGGTAGCTGGATAAGCCCTCGATGCCGACGCCGCCCAGTGGGTCCAGCGAGATTTCATCGGCGTGCGAGGCAATCAAATAGGCGGCTTGGTCGTAATAGGGGCCGTGCACATGCACCGGCTTGCCGCGGGCTTTGAAGCGCTCCAGCGCGGCCCCCAACTCCTCGATTTGCGCCATGCCCGCGCCCCGGAGGTAGTCGAGCTTTAGCACGGCCATCGGGATGCGCTTGTCCTTGGCGGCGGTGTCTAGCGCTTCGACAATATCGCGCAGGGCAGTTTGCGACGGAGGGTCGCCGTTAAATCGCTCGGCAAATAGCTGCATGGTTTCCACGTCGACTTGGTCCACCAACTCGCCGCTGGGCGCAATGACCAGCGCCACGTTGTCTTCAATCGTCAGGCCGCTGCTTTTCTTACTAAACCAAAAGCCAAGAATCACCGCCAGCAACACCGCAATGACGATAAGCCGGTAGCTCCAAACCACCACGCTCCAAATCGCGTTGAAGAATCGGGACAACAAGGAACGGCGTACGGGTTCGCTCATGGGCGCGCTCAGGCGACTACTGATAAAAAGGGTTCGGCAAAGTATGGCAGAAGCTCAGTAGGCACTGCGCTGAACCATCGGCATGTGCTCAGGGCCATAGGTAAATCCTATGTGCCGCATTGCCTCGATTGCTTTGCGCCGCTCGCAAGCCCTGCCTAGACTCTCCCCCGTTCTCTCCGGTGCACCCCGCTTTCGCACCGCCAGAATCAGCCCTGATTTACCCACCTAATGGAGTCCCCATGAGCGTCCTCGTTAACCGCCCCGCCCCAGATTTCAAAGCTCAAGCTGTGTTCGCCGATGGCTCCATCGGTGAGCTCAAGCTCAGCGACTATCGCGGCAAGTACGTCGTACTGTTTTTCTACCCGCTGGATTTCACGTTCGTTTGCCCCAGCGAAATCATCGCCCATGACCACCGCTCCAAGGCTTTTGAAGAGAAGAATGTGCAACTGATCGGCGTCTCCATCGACAGCCAGTTCAGCCACTACGCTTGGCGCGAAACGCCGGTCAACAAAGGCGGAATTGGTCGCGTGAACTTCCCGCTGGTTGCTGACGTCAACCACGAAATCGTCCGCGCCTATGGCGTTGAGCACCAAGATGGCGTGGCCTTCCGTGCCACCTTCCTGATCGACCGCGAAGGCGTAGTGCAACAGCAGACCGTCAACAACCTGCCCTTGGGCCGCGAAGTGGACGAAATGCTGCGCTTGGTCGATGCCCTTCAATTCACCGAGGCGCATGGCGAAGTCTGCCCAGCCGGTTGGAAGAAAGGCGACGCCGGCATGAAGCCGACCACCGAAGGTGTTGCTGACTACCTCGCCAAGCACGCGGACAAGCTCTAAGGCCATCCGTAGGACGGGCGATGTTGAAGGGGTGACGATAAATCCGTTTTCGTCCGCCGTTTCGTATTGCCCGTCCCACATCTCACGCCCCACATCCCACGGCTTCCCCCATGCACCACAAATTAATCATCCTCGGGTCTGGCCCCGCCGGTTACACCGCCGCGGTCTACGCCGCCCGCGCCAATCTCAAGCCCGTGATCATCACCGGCCTAGAGGTGGGCGGCCAACTCATGACCACGACGGAAGTCGATAACTGGCCCGGTGACGCCCACGGCTTGATGGGCCCAGACCTCATGGCACGCCTACAGAAGCACGCCGAGCGCTTCGACGTGGGCTTTATCTACGACCACATTCATACGGTCGATCTCAAAACCAAGCCCTACACCCTGACGGGCGACCAAGGCAGCTACACCTGCGATGCCTTGATCATCGCTACCGGTGCGTCCGCGAAGTACTTGGGGCTTGCGAGCGAGCAAACCTTCCGCGGCAAGGGGGTTTCGGCTTGCGCGACCTGCGACGGCTTCTTTTACAAGGGCCAAGAGGTCGCCGTCATCGGCGGCGGCAACACGGCGGTGGAGGAAGCGCTCTACCTCTCGAACATCGCGAGCAAAGTCACCATCGTCCATCGCCGCGACAAATTCAAAGGCGAGAAGATCCTGCACGACAAGCTATTTAAGAAAGCAGCCGAGGGCAAGGTCGAGATCATTTGGGACTCCACGCTGGATGAAGTCTTGGGCGACGCCAGCGGCGTCACTGGAATGCGGGTGAAGAACCTTAAAACCGGCGACGCGCGAGAGATCAAGTTGCAAGGGGTGTTTGTTGCCATCGGCCACTCTCCCAACACCGCGATTTTTGACGGCCAGTTAGACATGGCTGGTGGCTACATCACCGTCAAGAGCGGCTCCGCAGGCGACGCCACAGCGACATCAGTCCCCGGCGTGTTTGCGGCGGGCGACGTGCAGGACCACGTGTACCGACAAGCCATCACCAGCGCGGGCACCGGCTGCCAAGCCGCGCTCGACGCTGAGCGCTACTTGGACAAGCTGGCTGAGCAGTAATCAAGACTTACAGCTAGCGGTGCAAAAAAGGCGGCGGTGTGCCGCTTTTTTTGTGCTAGCGTGCAGCCCCTTTTTGTGGGGCTTTTGCCACCCCGCAGCGACCGATACTGCCCATGAGAATGAAGCTCTACGCCAGCAAAACCTCCCCATTTGCCCGCAAAGTGCGCATCGCGGTCGAGGAGTTATCGCTACAGGGTCTGGTGGAGGAGGTGATCACCGACTACGCAAATCCCGATGCGGAATTTTTGCACTGCAATCCGCTAGCGCAGATTCCCGCGCTGCTGACTGAAAAGGGTGAGACGCTGCCCGGCTCGAACTTGATCATCGACTACCTGATGAGTCGTGGTCATGCCTTGGCCTCTTTGCCGCGTGGCAGCAAGCGAATTAGTGCTTTGCGGCGTTTGACGCTGGCCGACGGCATGACCGAAGCCGCAGTGGCCATGCTGCTGGAGAGCCGCAGGCCGGCGGAGAAGGTGTACGCCGAATGGATCGCGCGTAAGCGTGCCGCCGTATTACGGACTCTGGACGTGCTCGAAGCCGAAGCACCAGAGCTCTCTCCCAATGCGCCGACGGTAGTGGAGATCGGCGTTGCGGCGGCGTTGGGTTATCTCGATTTTCGTTTTGCCGATCTCAGTTGGCGCGTTGGCCGCCCGCAGCTCTCGACGTGGTTTGCCGAGTTCTCTGCACGGCCCTCGATGCAGGCGACGCAGCCGCCGTCTGCATAGCTTAAGTCCGCACAGTTTCGGTGCTGAGCGGAAGAAAAGTTGGGAGATGGCGGCGTCAAGATGCATCTGACCTCAAAGCCGTGGCGTAGCTTGATCTGCGTCACAAACGAATTCCACTTTTGAGGAGTTACCCAATATGTCCCCCACTTTCGCCGCGCGCGGAGTTTTCGCGCTCACCGTACTCGCTGCTGCATCGAGTGCATTTGCCTCTAGCCACCGAGAAGCACCGTTTATCACGGAGATGCCGAAGGTCGATGGCACCGACCTCTACATGTTCCGTAGTTACGAGCCGGGTCGCCAAGACTTCACCACGCTGATCGCCAACTACCTGCCGTTGCAGGACGCCTACGGCGGCCCCAACTACTTCACCTTGGATTCCGACGCGCTCTACGAAATCCACATCGACAACAACGGTGACGCGAAGGAAGACCTCACCTTCCAATTCCGCTTTAACACGGAGTTCAACCCCACCAAATTGATGGTCGGCGGCAACTCGGTCGCCATCCCACTGATTGCTGCCGGCGGTATTGGCCCAGCCGCAAGTGATAACGGCGCGTTGGGCGTCAAGGAGACCTATTCGGTCACCGTCGTGCGTGGCGAGCGTCGCGGCAAGAGCAGCACCCGCACGAAGGCCAACAACCTCACCGCCGGTGGAGGCTCGACCTCGTTCATCAAGCCAGTGGACTACATCGGCACCAAGACCCTGAGCGACTACGCAACGTATGCCGATAACCATATTTTCAGCATCGGCATCCCCGGTTGCACCGCACCTGGTAAGGTCTTTGTCGGTCAACGGCGCGAAGGTTTTGTCGTCAACCTAGGCGAGGTGTTTGACCTCATCAACCTCAATCCCTTGGGCCCTCGCGATGGTCGCTTCAACACCATCGGCGGCAAAAACGTGACGTCCTTGGCTTTGGAAGTCCCCACCGGTTGCTTGACCGCGGGGACCGACCCCGTCATCGGCGCGTGGACTACGGCATCGGTGCGCCAAGCCCGTTTGATCAACCCGACGCCGAGCGCACCGAGCAAGGTTGCTCGTGAAGGTGGCGCGTGGACTCAAGTCTCGCGCTTAGGTAGCCCCTTGGTGAACGAAGTCGTGATTGGCCTTACCGATAAGGATAAGTTCAACGCCAGCGAGCCCAAGGGCGACGTTGCCAACTTCGGCACCTATGTGCTCACGCCGACTCTGCCTGAGCTCGTGAACATTCTGTTCAAGGTGCCCGCACCCGCAACGCCGCGTAACGACTTGCTTGCCGCATTTGTCACGGGCATTCGCACTCCAGTCAATGGCACGCAGTTCAACTTCACGATGCCTGCCAACCTCACCACGCCAGGCGAGATGTTGCGGATGAACACCGCCATTGGTGCAACTGCCGCCGCCAACCAGAAAGATCTCGGGTTCTTGGATTGCGACTTGGGTGGCTTCCCCAACGGTCGCCGTCCTATTGACGACGTGGTGGACATCGCGCTCACCGTCGCCGAAGGCGCGCTCACCGGCACCAATGGTCTACAGACCTGCGACGTCAGCGGTCCGACGCCCACGGTGGTCAACCCCGGCGCAGTGGTGAATGACGGAGCCAAGCCGGTCGCATCCGCCTATCTGACGCGATTCCCCTACCTCAACACGCCGGTTCCGGGTGCTGGCGGCGCTAACTAGAGGAGTCAGGTCATGAACGACACTTGGAAGCGGCTTAGGCCGGCACTTCTTGCACTGACCAGCGCTGTTGCGCTGGCCGGTTGCAACGTGTTTGAGAGCGACAATGATGGCGACGACAAGCAATCGCCGAACTCCTTGATGGAATTCGTTGAGCGTGAAATCAACGACAACACCAATGAGGAGTCAGCGGGCCTTAGCACCGAAAGCGCGGCCATCCCTGATGACAACGCGGACGACGCCGAAACCACGCTGCCAACGCCTCAGGCGCTGTAGTGGTTAATTAACCCCCAGCGGTTGCAGCAGCTAGAGCCCCGTCTTAGGACGGGGCTTTTTTATTAGGCCTGCAACAATTGCTGCACGCCCAGGCATTGAGAAATCGCGCTTGCACCCTAGACTGCAACCGAGTCCTCCCAATCCGTCCTGACCATGAAAAGAATTGCATTGTTTCTCCTTACCAATGTCGCCGTCGTGCTCGTGCTTGGCGTGGTGGCGTCGTTGCTGGGTGTGGATCGCTATCTCACCGCGCAAGGCTTGAACCTCGGGGCCCTGCTGGTGTTTTCGGCCATCATGGGCATGGGTGGTAGCCTCATCTCGCTGCTGATGAGTAAGTGGATGGCACTGCGCTCCACCGGTGCAGTAGTCATCAAAGAGCCGCGCAATGCCGCTGAGATGTGGTTGCTGAATACGGTCGAACGCCAAGCTAGGGCGGCCGGCATTGGGACGCCCGATGTCGCCATCTATGACTCCCCAGAGCCCAACGCCTTTGCCACGGGGGCCAATAAAAACTCCGCGCTGGTAGCAGTCTCAACCGGCCTTATGCAGGCGATGAGCCAAGAGGAAGTCGAGGCTGTTTTAGGCCATGAAGTGGGTCACGTTGCCAACGGTGACATGGTCACCTTGACGCTAATCCAAGGTGTCGTGAATACCTTTGTGGTGTTTCTCTCCCGCGTACTGGCTTATGTGATTGATAGCTTCTTACGCCGTGGCGGCGAGCGCAGCGGCGGGCCAAGCTTTGTGTACTACGCGGTATCCACGGTATTGCAGATCGTTTTAGGCATCGGGGCCAGCATGATCGTCGCCGCCTTTAGCCGCTACCGCGAATACCGTGCCGATGAGGCCGGCGCGCGCTTGGCGGGCAAGCGCAAGATGATCGCCGCGTTGCAGCGGCTGAAGGCTATGCAGGAAGTCCCGAGCAGCCTGCCTAAAGAGCTCACAGCCTTTGGCATTCGTGAAGGGCTAGGCAGCTTATTTGCGAGCCATCCGCCGCTCGATGCGCGGATCGAATCTTTGCAAAAGGCAGCCTGACCGAACTCCACAAAAAAGCCCACCAATTGGTGGGGTTCTTTCTGCTAATGCTCAGTAGGGTTAAGCGCTGAGTCTGCCTAGCTACGGACGATTTTTAATTCAGCGCGCTTTGCTCTAGGCTGGTCGTCGGCACGGCGATCTCCTTCAGTCTCAATCCGTGTCAAACAGCGCTCCAAGGTGATGGAGATGAGCGTTTGGTTGCGAATCATCTCCATGCGCGGCCAAGTGGCGCGCTCGCCTTCAAACATGAAGCGTTTGATGCTTTCCATACTCGGGTTGCTGGTGACATTGGCGTAGCGCCAGAGGCTGACCTCTGGGACGATATTGATGTTGCCGCGATAGTCTTGGTCGAGTAGGCCTGCGGCGGTATCCAGCGGTTGGCGAATTTTTGAGAAGGGCAGAAACTTGCCAGCCCGAAGCAATCCAGTCGCAGCCGAGCGAGCGGTGGAGAATGCCATCTCACGCGTGGCACCCACCAAACCATTGCCAGCCTCTTGGCGGCTGACAAAGGGCAGCACATGGGGATTGGTCTGGCTGACGATGAAGTGATTGACGTTGTGCAAGCGACGCAAGCGCAACATCGGCAGATCGCTCTTGAGCGAGCCATCGTTCCAGCGCAGCAGCGGCATATAAGGCGTGCGCTCGCCAACCTCACTCTGCGACATCAGCATCACCGGCGGGAACAAAATCGGCACGGCGCAAGAGGCAAGAACCGCCTCGCGGATGTACAGGTAGGGGAAGGTCAGATAGTTGAGTAGCTTGGGTGCTTGGTTACTGCCCGCAGGCGACACCGTGATGTTGACGATCCGCCCAGAGCGGCGTTGCGCTTCCTCGAAAGTGCAATCGTCCATGTTCATCGCGATGGCTTGGCGCAACTGGTTTTGGTCCATCACCGCGCCGCGCCGCAGCATTTGTTTGAAGGGCAGGATGCGCCAGAAGTTGTAATAGGCGTTCTCCAGCGCCATCAATTTTTCCGCGTCTTCCTTCGGTGTGCAGCAGATGATGGCTGCGACCACCGAGCCTGCGGAGGAGCCCGAAAGTACAGTAGGCAGCAGCCCTTCGCGGAACAAAGCGCGGGCGACGCCGACGTGGAATAAGCCCAGCGTCGCACCGCCTGAGAGCATCAGAGCGGAGCGCCCGTAAGAGAGCGTGACGTCGCGGAAAAACTTGTGCTTCTCCGCATATGGGAATTCGCTGCTCGGTAGGCGCGACACCTGCTCCAGCGATTCCACCACCGCATTGAGATATTCCGTAATGAGCCGCTTGGTACCTACCCGGGTGTAAGCGTAAAGGTCTGTGTTGCCCGTGTTGCCGAGGTTCCAGTGCAAACCTTGGCGCAGATGGTGGATCAACTTGCGATGGTCTTTGGCTTCGCGGTACTGGTTGATCTGCCGGATGCGTGAGCGAATTAGCCGCCAATCGTAGTCGTCGGAAGCGTCTTCATTCTTCCAGGCGTCAGCGCCTTCAATGCGGTCTAACTCTACCGCCGCTTCCTTCCATTCCTGGTAGTTCTGGGCGGTACGCAGCGCAGTCATCAGTTCCTTCTGAATCTTTTCCACCGGCTGCTCCAGAACATTTCGGGATGACATTGTTGCGGCTACAAGGTCGGCCTGCAAACCGAACGGTCTGCAAGGCAGCGCCGTTCATCCGTTAAACTCTGCGGCTCAATATTTTCTGCCTCGGGACCCAAGCCTTGAACATCACTATTTTCGGATCTGGCTATGTCGGATTAGTCACTGCCGCGTGCTTCGCGGACGTCGGCAATGACGTGCTGTGCGTCGATGTCGATGCGCGCAAGATCGCCATGCTGCAACGCGGCGAGTCCCCCATCTACGAACCCGGTCTGACGGAAATGCTGCGCGAGAATATCGCTGCGGGCCGAATTCGCTTCACCACCTCAGCCGCCGAGGGTGTCGCCCATGGCTTGTACCAGTTCATCGCGGTCGGCACTCCGCCGGCGGAGGATGGCTCTGCGGACATGAAATATGTGCTCGCCGTTGCAAAGTCCGTCGGTGAGCACATGCAGGACTACCGCGTCGTCATCAGCAAGAGCACGGTGCCCGTGGGCACTGCGGATCGCGTACGCGCGGCCATCGATGCGCAGTTGCAGGCGCGTGGCACCAGCGTCGCTTTCGATGTCGTCAGCAACCCCGAATTCTTGAAGGAAGGCGCTGCGATTGCAGACTTCCAAAAGCCGGATCGCATCGTCTGCGGAGTCTCCAGCGAGAAAGCGGCGGATGCTATGCACGCGCTTTACTCGCCGTTCAACCGTAACCGCGACAAGGTGCTGGTGATGGACGTGCGCTCCTCTGAGTTGACCAAGTACGCTGCCAACGCGATGTTGGCGACCAAAATTAGCTTCATGAACGAGCTTGCCAATCTGGCCGATAAGTTGGGTGCAGACATCGAAAAAGTGCGCGTCGGCATCGGTAGCGACCCGCGCATTGGTTACCAGTTCATCTACCCCGGCTGCGGCTACGGCGGCAGTTGCTTCCCCAAGGACGTTAAAGCCTTGGTTAAAAGTGCGGCGGAAGTGGGGTTTGAGGCGCGCGTGTTGCAGAGCGTCGAGGACGTCAACAACGAGCAGAAGCACACGCTGTTCAAGAAACTCAAAGGGCATTTTGGTGATTTGAACGGCAAGACCATCGCCGTCTGGGGCCTGGCCTTCAAGCCGCGTACGGACGATATGCGCGAAGCCCCAAGCCGAGTGCTGATGGAGGCACTTTGGGCCGCGGGCGCTTCGGTGCGCGCCTATGATCCAGTCGCCATGAAAGAGACTGCGCATCTGTACCCAGCAGAGGTTGAGGCTGGCAAGCTCGTTCTGGCTAAGTCCCCAGAAGACGCTGCGACAGGCGCTGATGCCGTGGTATTGGTCACTGAATGGCGCATCTTCCAATCGCCGAACTTTGACAAGCTCAAAGGGCTGCTCAAGTCGCCGGTCATTGTCGATGGCCGCAATCAGTACGATCCGGCTTTCCTCAAGGCTAGCGGCTATGCCCACTACGCCATTGGCCGCGCAGCACACAACGGCTAAAGTTTTGGTTGACGCGCATGGCAGCCACCCCTACCATGCGCGTCCTCAAAAGCAGTTCTCAGCAGCACATCAGGACAGTTAGCTCAGCGGTAGAGCATCGCCTTCACACGGCGGGGGCCATAGGTTCGATCCCTATACTGTCCACCAAATACTCGCGTCGCTCTCGACTGAGCGAGACGCCATCAAAATGCCCCGCCTCGAGCGGGTTTTTTTTGTGCCTTGCCAATCCGGCTGTCATGCGGATGCACTGCTGCTGTGCACTCCAAAGCCCGTTGCCAATGATGCTTGCGCCCAAGAGGGGCGGGGCGAGGTAATCCGGAAAGGACTGATCGATTAACGCGACGTTCGATAACGACCGACATGATGCGGTGTGCGGCACCGGCGCGGGTCTGCATTTCGATCTTGGAGGCTTCGACAGAGAGTTATGAAATGGAAAATCCTAGGCATCGTCCTACTGACAGTCTTGGCCGTCGTACTCGCGATGAACTTCACCACGTCGGAAAAGCAGATTGAGCGCAAGGTTGAGCACCGGTACACGGTATCCGACCCCCAATTCCGGCGCGAGATGTCGGTACTACTCGGCCCTGCCATCGTTTCTGGCAATCGGATTCTTGCGTATCAGAACGGTGATGAAATCTTCCCAGCGATGTTGTCGGCGATAGACGCTGCAACTAAGACGGTGACGTTCGAAACCTTTATTTACTGGTCTGGCGACATCGGCAAACGCTTTGCCGATGCTTTGTCGGCACGGGCTCGGGCGGGCGTCGAAGTGCGCGTCACGGTTGACTGGGTTGGCAGCATGAAGATGGATGAAACACTGCTCAAGCAGATGCAAGAGTCCGGGGTGCGCCTTGAGCGGTATCGGCCTTTGCACTGGTACAACTTAGGGCGCATGAATAACCGTACCCACCGCAAGCTGTTGGTGGTTGATGGACGCGTCGGTTTTACGGGCGGCGTTGGCATCGCCGACCCTTGGCTCGGCGACGCAGAAAATCCCGACCATTGGCGGGACACGCACTTTCGCATCGAGGGGCCAGTGGTCGCCCAAGTGCAAGCGGCGTTCAACGACAACTGGATCAAAACCACGGGCGAACTGGTCAACGGGCCGCAGTACTTTCCGCCATTGCAGGCTGTGGGGGATCAAGACGCACATCTTTTCATCGCATCGCCCGCTGGCGGCAGTGAAAGCATGCACATGATGTACCTGATGGCGATTGCGGCCTCAACGCAAACCATTGATTTGGCCGCCGCCTACTTCGTCCCCGATGATCTGATCATGAAATCGCTGCTGGCAGCACGGCAGCGAGGCGTGCGTGTGCGCGTGCTGGTGCCGGGTAAGCACATTGACTCCGACCTGGTGCACCGAGCGTCCAAGGCATCTTGGGGCGAGTTGCTGCGTGCCGGCGTGGAGGTCTATGAATACCTGCCGACAATGATGCACATCAAGATGATGGTCATCGATGGTGAGATGACCTCGGTGGGGTCTACCAACTTCGACATCCGCTCATTCCGCCTCAACGACGAGGCGAGTCTCAACATCTATGACGGCGCATTTGCCCAGCAAATGACGGGCGTATTCGAACAAGATCTGACCCAATCGCAACGTTACAGCTACGCGATGTGGCAAGCCCGCCCCCTGCGCGAGAAACTGATTGAAAAGCTCGTTTACCCGGTGCGATCACAGCTCTAAGTGGTGTGCCGCCGCGGTTTAACGAGTGACCCTGCCTTGGCGCTGGGCCGATGCAGTTTCCCGCTCGATCAGCGCAGTGCTTCTAGCGCCTGTAGGCGCGCCCGCAACCAAGGCCCTGCCGATTCCACTCGACCATCGGCGAAGCGGATTTGATAGGGCTTGCCGCTCAGATAGGACTGGCTGGCGCACAGGCGGATGAAATCCTCCGCAGTCTTCACCCGCTTGCCGGCTTTGCCCCATTTCATCCTTAGGTGGGCGGCTGCCTCTGCTGCTGGGTGCGCCTCGCCATTGCGGATGAACTCAGCGTTGGGCAGCGTAGCAACGGCGGCAATTAGGGCCTCGATTTTCTGAGGCTCGGTCAGTGTCTTTGCTGACGTCGGCGCGGGTAGAAACAAGGGCAGCGCGCACAGCAGCGCGGTCCACACGCTGCGCAGGCGAGTCAGTGCGGACATCGCCTTATTTGCCCGCCAATAAGGCGTCGACTTTCGCCGCACAGATGAAGTCGTTTTCGGTCAGGCCGTTGGCCGTGTGCGTCCACCAAACCATGCTGCAAGTCTTGTAGCCAAAGCTCATGTCGGGGTGGTGGTCTTCGCGGTGGGCGACGTAGATCGCGGCATTCACGAACGCGGTGGTGTGGTAGTAGTTTTTGAACTGGAATGTCGCTTCCAATTTGCGGCCTTCGTCAGTGATTTGCCATTCGCTGCGCAGCTCTTTGAGCAGCTCCCGCGCTTGTTCAGTCGGCAGGGGTGGGGTTTTGCCTTCACAGGGGACGCAGCGTTTTTGGGCGAGGGTGGACATTTAATTAGCTCGATGAGGTGGGGAGCAGCGTTTAGCTGGCCGTTATTTAAGGGCTTCGGCAAGGTCGGTTTGGAGGTCGGCCAAGTCTTCGATGCCTACCGATAGACGGCAAAGGCTATCGGAAATCCCCAGCGCTGCGCGCTGCGCCGGTGGGATGCTGGCGTGGGTCATGATGGCTGGGTGCTCGATGAGGCTCTCCACCCCGCCTAGGCTCTCGGCCAAGCTGAATAACTGGGTGCGCTGCAGGAAGCGCTCCGCCTCAGCCAATCCGCCCTTGAGCTCTAGTGAAATCATGCCGCCGTAGCCCTTGGGCATTTGCTGCCTTGCGAGCGCGTGCTGCGGGTGGCTGGCGAGGCCGGGGTAAATCACTTTGGCAATCTTGGGGTGGGCTTCCAGCCAATGCGCTAGGGCAAGCGCATTCTCGCAGTGCGCGCGCATGCGCAGGCCCAGCGTTTTAACGCCGCGCAAGGCCATGAAGCTATCGAAGGGGCCAGCCACGGCGCCGACGGCGTTCTGCAAAAACGTGATGCGCTCCTGTAGGGCTTCGTCCTTACCGACGATGAGCAGGCCATTGACCACATCGGAGTGGCCGTTGATGTACTTGGTGGCCGAGTGCATGACGCCGGAGAAGCCAAATTGCAGCGGGTTTTGTAGGGCAGGGGAGGCAAAGGTGTTGTCGGCCCAAGCAGGGATTTTGTGCCGCGTCGCAATCTCGCCAATCGCTGCTAAGTCCGCCAACTTCAGCATTGGGTTGGTCGGCGTCTCCACCCAAATCAACTGGGTCTTGCTGGTAATGGCTGCCTCTACGTTCTTAGCCTCGCGCATATCGACAAAGCTAAAACTCAGGCCCGCCGCTGGCCGCCGCACCCGTTCGAACAATCGGTAGCTGCCGCCGTACAGATCATCACTGGCGATGACGTGGGCACCGGCTTCTAGGCTATCGAGCAAAGTAGCGGTTGCGGCGAGGCCTGAGGCAAAGGCATAGCCGCGACTGCCACCCTCCAAGTCCGCCACACAGCGCTCATAGGCGTAGCGGGTGGGGTTATGGCTGCGGGAGTACTCGAAGCCCTTGTGCACGCCGGGGCTCTCCTGCACATAGGTGGAGGAGAGCGAAATCGGCGGCATGATGGCCCCCGTCGTCGGGTCCGGCACTTGGCCGGCATGGATGCAGCGGGTGGCAAAACCGAGGGCAGTGTCTTTTGCGGCCATGGCCAATCTCAAGGTTTAGATGTGCCCCGCATTGTAGAAGGCCCTTGAAAGCGCAGGCTGCGCCCCCAAACCTAGCGCAGCCACATCATCCTCATCCTGTCATTCGACTGCCTCCGGTAAACCCCAAGAACTCCATGACCAACGCCGCCGAAACCCGTAGTTTTGAAGCCGAAACCAAGCAAGTCCTCAAGCTGGTGATTCACTCCTTGTATTCCAACAAGGAGATCTTCCTGCGCGAGCTCATCTCCAATGCCTCCGATGCCTGCGAGAAGCTGCGCTTTGAGGCCCTGAAGGACGCGAGCCTGATGGGCAGTGACAGCCTCGGCGTGGAACTGATTCCCGACGCCAGTGCCGGCACCCTGACCATCAAGGACAACGGCATCGGCATGAGCCGCGAGGAAGTGGTTGAGAACCTCGGCACCATTGCCCGCTCTGGCACCAAGAAGTTTCTGGAGGCGATGAGTGGTGACGGCGCCAAGGACGCCCAGCTCATCGGCCAGTTCGGCGTGGGCTTCTACTCGGCGTTCATCGTCGCCGAAAAAGTTACGGTGCTGACCAAGAAAGTCGGCGCGCCCGCCGTGCGCTGGGATAGCGACGGCGAGGGCAGCTACAGCATCGGCGAGCACCACAAAGACACGCGCGGCACCGAGGTCATCCTGCACCTGCGCCAAGACGAGAAAGAGTTCTTGGACGCCGACCGCCTGAAAGCACTCGTCACCAAGTATTCCGATCACCTCGCCCTGCCGATTGCGCTGGTCAAGGACGATAAGCCCGAGGTGCTCAATCAGGCCAAGGCCTTCTGGACGCGGCCCAAGAGCGAGCTGACCGACGCCGACTACCAAGCCTTCTACAAGCATTTCAGCCATGACTGGGACGAGGCTCTGGCTTGGACGCACAACCGCGTCGAGGGCAATCTCGAATACACCAGCCTGCTTTATGTGCCCAAGCGCGCGCCCTTCGATATGTTCAATCGCGATGAGTCGCGTGGCGTGCAGCTGTATGTGAAGCGTGTGTTCATCATGGACAAGGCCGCTGAGCTGCTGCCGCCTTGGCTGCGCTTCGTGCGCGGCTTGGTGGACTCCGCCGACCTGCCGCTCAACGTCAGCCGCGAGCTGCTGCAAGGTAATCGCACGGTGGACAAAATCAAAGCGGCCTTGGTCAAGCGCGCGCTGGATTTGCTCGATGATCTCGCCGCCAATAAGCCCGAGGACTACGCCAACTTCTGGAAGACTTTCGGCAGCGTGCTGAAGGAAGGCACGATTGAGGACGACGGCAATCGCGAGCGCGTCGCCAAACTGCTGCGCTTTGCCAGCACCCAGCAGCCAGAAGGCCAGACGGTGTCGCTCGCCGACTACATTGGCCGGATGCAGGAAGGCCAAGAGGCGATTTATTTCGTCACCGCCGATACCGTCGCTGCGGCGAAGAACAGCCCCTATCTGGAGGCCTTCGCCGCCAAGGGCTATGAAGTCTTGCTGCTCACCGACCGCATCGATGAGTGGGTGATCAGCCACCTGACCGAATTCGACGGCAAGAAGTTGGAGAGTGCTGCGCGTGCCAAGCTCAACGACGCCGCCATCGAAACCCCAGAAAAAGCGCAGACCGAGGAAGCCTACAAGCCAGTGGTCGAGCGCCTCAAAACCCTGCTCACCGGCAAGGTCATGGACATCAAGCTCTCTGACCGTCTCACCGAAAGCCCTGCCTGCTTGGTGGCTGCGGAATACGGCCCCAGTCTGCGCATGGCGCGCATGCTCAAGGCGGCCGGGCAGCAGAGCTTCGCTATGCCGCCCAGCTTGGAAATCAACCCCAAGCATCCTTTGGTCGAGCGCCTGAAGGATGCGAGCGACGATGCGCAGTTCGCGAGCCTAGGCAATCTGCTGCACGACCAAGCCCTGCTGGCCGATGGCGGCGTGCTGGAAGACCCCGCCAGCTTCGTCAAGGCCATCAATAAGCTGCTGCTGGAAGGCGCAGGCGAGAAGTCGAAAATTTTGCTGATGTAAAGCTGGGCGCTTCGCAAAAAAGAACCTCGAAGCACTTGCCGCTTCGGGGTTTTTTTTGCGAGTTAAGCCCTGAGCTTGCCGCTTAGGGCTGCAAGACGATTTTGCCGGTCACCTTGCGCGCCTGCATGTCTTGCAGAGCAGTCGCCGCGTCCGCCAAGGCATAGGCGCGGCTCACATGCGGCTTGAGTTTGCCGTCCTGCACCCAAGCGAAGAGCTGCTGAAAGTTGGCGAGATTGACGGCAGGTTCGCGCATCGTGAATGCACCCCAGAACACGCCGACTGCGGCGGCACCCTTTAGTAGTAGGCGATTGGCGGCGAGATTGGGGATGGGGCCAGAGGCAAAGCCGACCACCAAGTAGCGCCCGTTCCAAGCCATACAGCTCAAGCATTCCTCGCCTAGTTCACCACCGACTGGGTCATAGATGACATCCGCACCATTACCCTTGGTGAGCGCTTTCACCGCGTCTTTGAGCGATGCGCTGCTGTAGTCGATGACTGCATCCGCACCGTTGGCCAAGCACAGGGCGCGCTTCTCTTCACTGGAGGCTGCGGCAATCACCCGTGCACCCAGCAGCTTGCCGATTTGCACGGCGGCCAATCCGACACCACCGGCAGCACCGAGCACCAGCAGCGTCTCGCCCGCCTTGAGCTGCCCGCGCTGCACCAGAGCGTGGTAGCTGGTGCCGTACACCAGAGGAAATCCACCTGCCTGTTTGAGGTCAAACGCTGCCGGTAAGCCCAAAACGCCTGCGGCATTGGCGACGCACTCGCTGGCGTAGCCGCCAAACGGAATCATCGCGGTGACGGCATCGCCAACCCGCAGGTGACTGACCTTGCTACCGACCTCCAGCACCGTGCCTGCGACTTCCGCCCCCGGTGTAAAGGGTGGGGCGAGCTTCATCTGGTACTTGCCGGCGATCTGCAAGATGTCCGGGAAGTTCACGCCCGCACTAGCGACCGCAATACGCACCTCAGCGGGTTTTAAGGGCGGGCTGGGCAGTTCTAGCAATTCGAGCAATTCTGGGCCGCCTAGCTGGCTGCAAACAATGGCTTTCATGGGTGTGCGCTTCCTGATAACGGGTGGGCATCCTCCCGCATTTGCCGGCACTCTGCCCAGTGGCAGCTGATGCGCGCACGCGAACTGCTGGCCTCATCGACCACAAAAAAAGCCCCTCGCAAGGGAGGGGCTTGGTGCACGGTGGCCGTGACCGTAGCGTTTAGAACGGAATATCGTCGTCCGAGAAGCCATGATCTTCCGCCATCGGAGCCGCGGGTGCGGCTTGGCTGCGGGCAGCGGGTGCTGCGGCGGCAGCGGGTTTGCTATAGCCAGAGCTGCGGCTGTAGCCGCCATCGCCGGAGGGGGCCGCGCCGGATTCGCCCGCGCCACGGCCATCGAGCATCTGCATGTCTTGCACGAGGACTTCCGTGGTGTATCGGTCAGCGCCTTCTTTGTCCTGCCACTTGCGGGTGCGCAGGGAGCCTTCGACGTACACCTTGGAGCCTTTCTTTAGGTACTGCCCGGCGATCTCAGCGAGCTTGTTGTTAAAGACGACGTTGTGCCATTCCGTGCGCTCTTTCTTCTCGCCGGATTGCTTGTCCGTCCAGCTCTCGGAGGTGGCGATGGTGACGTTGCAGAGCGCGCCACCGGAAGGGAAATACTTGACCTCGGGATCTTTGCCGAGGTTGCCGATGAGGATGACTTTATTGACGCCGCGGGCCATAAACGTGCTCTGAAGGTGTGGACTGTCCCAAACCTTAGCAGACCGGCAGGGGTGGCAAAACTGCCGCCCGTAGGCCCCTTCGGTTTTAGCGCGTGTTTTTGTCGCTGGGAGCTGCTTGCGGACGGTCGCGAGGAGTAGCGCCGCGCATAATAGATGACCAACTTTTTAGGCTACGAGTAGTGGACAGCATCACCATCCGCGGTGCCCGCACACACAATCTCAAAAACGTTTCGCTCACGCTGCCGCGCGAGAAACTGATCGTCATCACCGGCCTCTCCGGCTCTGGCAAATCCAGCCTAGCCTTTGACACGCTCTACGCCGAAGGCCAGCGCCGCTATGTGGAGAGCCTCTCCGCCTACGCGCGGCAGTTCTTGAGCATGATGGAGAAGCCCGATGTGGATTCCATCGAGGGCCTGTCGCCCGCGATCTCCATCGAGCAAAAAAGCACCAGCCACAACCCGCGCTCGACGGTCGGCACGGTGACGGAGATTCAGGACTACCTGCGCCTGTTATTCGCGCGCGTCGGCACTCCGCGCTGCCCTGACCACCATGTCCCGCTGGAGGCCCAAAGCGTGGCGCAGATGGTGGATCACGTTCTGAGCCTGCCGGAGGACTCCGCGTGGATGCTGCTCGCACCCGTCGTGCGCGGCCGCAAGGGCGAGCATCTGGAATGGTTTGAGCAGATGCGCGCGCAGGGCTTTGTACGCGCGCGGGTCAACGGGCATGTGCATGAGCTAGAGGAAATTGCGCCGTTGAACCGCAAGCTCAAGCACGACATCGAAATCGTCGTCGACCGCTTCAAGGTTAGGTCAGACATCAAGCAGAGGCTGACGGAGAGTGTCGAAACCGCATTGCGGCTGACCCAGGGCTTGGTGGTCATCGCACCGCACGGCGGTGAGCCGGGCAAGGGCGAAGTCACCTTCAGCAATCGCATGGCCTGTCCGCATTGCGGCTATTCGGTGCCGGAGCTAGAGCCACGGTTGTTTTCGTTTAACGCGCCGCACGGTGCCTGCCAGACCTGCGATGGCTTGGGCACGCTGAGCGTGTTCGATGCCGACCGCGTGGTCGCGGTACCTGACCGCTCGCTGGCTGAGGGAGCCATCAAAAGTTGGGACCGTCGCAATCCCTATTACTGGGCCTTGCTCAAGAGCCTTGCCAAGCACTATGGCTTTGATTTGGAGAAGCCCTTTAACAAGCTCAGTGCCAAGGTGCAGGGCATCGTGCTGCTGGGCACCGGCGAGGAAAAACTCCAGTTTGAGTACCCAGACGCGGGTGGCAAAATCGTTGCGCGTGTGCACCGCTTTGAGGGCATCCTGCCCAATTTGGAGCGCCGCTATAAAGAGACGGATTCGCTCGCGGTCAAGGAGGAGTTGGCGAAATACCTCTCCTCCAAACCTTGCCCCGATTGCGGCGGTGCGCGTCTGAATCGCACAGCCCGCAATGTCTTCGTCGCCGACCAACCGCTGCATGCACTCTGCGCGCTCTCGATTGCCGATGCCGAGGCCTTCTTCAGCACCATGAAGCTGCCCGGCAATAAGGGCGAGATCGCCGAGAAAATCCTTAAGGAAATTTCGGCCAGGCTGGGGTTTCTGAACAACGTCGGCTTGGACTACCTGACGCTCGCGCGCAGCGCCGAGACTTTGAGCGGCGGCGAAGCGCAGCGCATACGGCTCGCCAGCCAGATTGGTGCTGGGCTGGTGGGCGTGATGTATGTGCTCGATGAGCCCTCGATCGGCCTGCACCAACGGGACAACGAGCGCCTGCTCAAAACCTTGACCCGCCTGCGCGATTTAGGCAACACCGTGATTGTGGTGGAGCATGACGAAGACGCCATCTTGAGCGCTGACTACGTGGTGGACATCGGGCCGGGGGCAGGGGTCCATGGCGGTCAAATCATTGCCCAAGGCACGCCAGATCAGGTCAAGGCCAATGCGGCCTCCTTGACCGGCCGCTACCTCTCGGGTGCTGAGCACATCCCGGTGCCGAAAACCCGGCTGAGCCCTGACCCCAAGAAGCACATTCATATTCGTGGCGCGCGCGGTAACAACCTGTGCAAGGTCAATGCGGAGATACCCATCGGCCTGTTTACCTGCGTGACGGGGGTGAGCGGCAGCGGCAAATCCACACTGATCAACGACACTTTGATGGCCTATGCCGCGCGCCACCTCAATGGTGCGGCGATGCGCTGGGCGGACTGCGATGGCATCGACGGGATGGAGCAGCTCGATAAGCTGGTCGACATCGACCAAAGCCCCATTGGCCGCACGCCGCGCAGCAATCCAGCGACATACACCGGCTTGTTCACGCCCATCCGCGAGCTGTTCTCAGAGGTGCCGGAGAGCCGCGCGCGCGGGTACGAGGCGGGGCGGTTTTCTTTCAACGTCAAGGGCGGGCGTTGTGAAACCTGCCAAGGCGACGGCCTCATCAAGGTGGAGATGCACTTTCTGCCGGATGTGTACGTCACCTGCGAAACCTGCAAAGGCCGCCGCTACAACCGCGAGACCTTAGAGATTCGCTACAAGGGCAAGAGCATTGACGAAGTTTTGGGGATGACGGTGGAGGAGGCCGCAATCTTCTTTAAGCCCGTGCCAGCCCTCGCCAACAAGCTGCAAACCCTGCTCGACGTCGGCCTCAGCTACATCACCTTGGGGCAGAACGCGACCACGCTCTCGGGTGGTGAAGCCCAGCGCATTAAGTTGGCGAAGGAACTCTCCAAGCGCGACACCGGCCGCACGCTCTACATCTTGGACGAGCCCACCACCGGATTGCACTTCCACGACGTGGCGCAGTTGCTGAAGGTCATTGAACGTCTCCGTGACCACGGCAACACAGTAGTGGTCATTGAGCACAATCTGGACGTCATCAAGCGCGCTGATTGGCTCATCGACCTAGGCCCAGAGGGCGGCAGTGGCGGCGGTAGGATTGTTGCGTGCGGCACCCCGGAGCAGGTGGCGCAGGTCAAGGCCAGCCACACTGGGCGCTTCCTAAAACCCCTATTGAAGCGCTAGCACCCGACCATCGCCAGACGCCGCTGCACGGTAGTCCGAGCGGCTATGCTCTCAGTGTTGCCAGCAACGTTCATTTTTGACGCGGAGGAGCAAAATCATGATTAAGAAAATCCTATTGGGAGTCCTGGGCATCGCGGTTTTATTGGTGGTGATCGGTCTGGTGCTGCCCGGCCAAGCGACCGTCACCCGCAGCGTGGTGGTGAATGTGCCACCGGCCACTGCCTACGCGTATCTGAATGGCTATGGGAACTTCAACCAATGGTCGCCTTGGGCACAACTAGACCCCAATACCCAATACAGCTATAGCGGCCCGGCCAGCGGCGTCGGGGCGAAAATGACTTGGAAAAGCACGGATCCCAACGTCGGCGGCGGTATGCAGGAGATTATCGCGGTGGTGCCGAATCAGGAGATTCATGCGCGCCTGAAGTTTGATGGCTTCGACGGCGAGAGTCGCACCAGTTTTTTGCTGCGACCGGAATCGGATGCGCAAACGCAGATTACTTGGCGGATGGTTTCCGACATGGGTGCTAGCCCAGTTAACCGCTGGTTTGGTGTGTTCCTCGACAAAATGGTCGGGCCAGACTACGAAAAGGGTCTGACCCAGATGAAGCCGATTTTGGAAGCGCTGCCCAGATAACTCCGGTAGGGGCGAGGCATCCCTCGCCCTTACTACTGCGCTGCCAATGACGGCTTAGCTGACGACCTCAAACAGCATTTGTGTGCCAACCACGGTGAGCGTATCGCCATGCTGTAGGCGCAGGGGCTCCGCAGAGATTTCCGTGCCGTTCAGTAGCGGCTTGGGGCCATCGGGAGCGCCACCGGTGTGGGCGATGAAATACGCCTCGGGCTTACGCGTGATGGCAACCACCTGTAGGCCCGGCTTGCCCAAGGTAGTCACCACCTTGCTGAGTTCTAGCTCACGCCCAGCGTTGGAGCCAGTGACGACGCGCAGCTTACCCAACAGCGTTTTCATTTCGCGGCTGAGGGGGCTCTGGGCCTGGGTGAGCGGAGCGTCTTGAATCAGAGCCGGCGCTGACGCGCTAATTTCATGCGCATCAAACTTCAAGCTGTTGCGGCCAATGGTGATGACATCCCCCGGCAGCAGCGTGTGCTTGGCAACCTGACGGCCATTCACCAGAGTGCCATTGGTCGAGTCTAAATCTTCGAGCACAAAGCTTTTGCTCTCGCGCAGGATGGCTGCGTGATTGCCAGACACGGCTTTGTCGTTAAGGCAGACGTCATTGCCACTATGGCGGCCAATGCTGGTGCGGTCTTTATCCAAAATAACTTCGCGGGTGCTACCGCTGGCTTCGGTGACGATCAATTTGCCCATAGACATGCTTCCTGATGAAGGCACGGCTTGCCATCACGCCGCCGCAGCCCAACTTCGATTAAAACCATTTAGTGAGTTTCTCGTACCAGCTCTTATTGCCGGTAAACGCCGCATCGACGCGCGCAAGTGCAACGGTGACATTGTCCTTGCCGCCGTTTTCGTTGGCGGTATTGACCAATACCCGCGCCGCCTCGGGCAATGACTGGCTGTATTGATTCATGATCGATTCGATGACCTCATCACCGACCATATCGGTGAGGCCATCCGAGCAGAGCAGGATGATATCCCCCGCTTGGGTGGTTTCCTCCATCAATTCCACCGCCACCTCGGGCTCCACACCCAAGGCGCGGGTGACGATGTTCTTGCGCACCAGTTTGGAGGCTTCTTCGCGCGTGTAGTGACCGCGGGCGATGAGCTCCTCCAGCAGTGAATGATCACGGGTGATCTGCACCAGTTGCCCGCCGCGCAAGCGATACAGTCGGGAGTCGCCGACGTAGGCAATCGAGAGTTGGAAGCCGTGGAAGACGCAAGCCACGACGGTAGTGCCCATGCCCGCGCACTGCGGCTGACTTTGGCTGACGTGGTAGATCGTGGTGTGTGCCGTCTCAATGGCCTGCTGCAACAAAGTCGCCTCGGCAAACAGGCCGCTGCGGACGTCGAGCTCACCGTGCTTGATGTCCTTCCAGTGCTTCTTGATGGTATCGAGCACGGTTGCCACGGTGATGCCGCTAGCGATTTCGCCCGCGTTATAGCCGCCCATCCCATCCGCCAGTACGATCAAGCCAATCTCGCCGTCTTCGCCGACGGCATCTTCGTTATTGGTGCGCACCCGACCCATGTCGGTGAGCAACGCGGTAGCGAGGGACTCCTTAGTCGGCATGGAGGACTCGCCCTGCAATTCGCAGGTTGTGGATGGGGGCATGGAGCATGTGCATCAGGGTTTGAGCAAGCGGAGAAGATCGTCTGCAAGCTCTGCGCCGCTTTGATAGCGTTGCTCGAAATCTTTATTCAGCACTTTGGCGAGGATGGGTTCAATCTGCGGGGGCAAGGTGGGCGCTATCGACAAAACCGGTGCGTGGGCTTCGTTGGCAATCTTAAACATCAAGCTCGCCATGGATTCTGCATGAAACGGAAGTTGTCCGGTCAAAAGCTGGTACAGGGTGACGCCAAGAGAGAACAAGTCTGACCGACCGTCCACCTTCTTGCCAGCGAGTTGTTCTGGGCTCATGTAACTGGGCGTGCCGAGCACCATGCCCGTCTTCGTTTTAGACGAGCCCGCAATCCGGGCGATACCGAAGTCCATGAGCTTGAGCGCGCCGGTTTCCTCTACCAGCATCATATTGGCCGGTTTGATGTCGCGGTGCACGACGTTGTTGCTGTGGGCGTAGCCTAGGGCCTGCGCTGCGCGGGCGATCAATTGAATCACGTCGCCGGTCGGCAGCAGCTTGTCCGGCTTGGTGTAGCGGGTGAGGTCATGGCCTTTGATCAACTCCATGGCGATGTAGGCGAGGTCATGCTCTTCGCCGGCGTCGTAGATGGCGACAATGTTCGGGTGGCTCAAGCGGCCCGCAGTTTCTGCCTCGCGGAAGAAACGCTCTTTAACGTCTTTGAGTTCGTCGGCCTCAAACTCTTGGCTGAGCGCCATGGTCTTGATCGCCACCATGCGGCCAATTTTCGGGTCTTTGCCGAGGTAGACAACGCCCATCGCGCCCTTGCCCAGTTCTTTCTCGATCTGGTAGCGGCCCAACATGGGTTTTTCGCTGCCTTCGCCGCCCATCAGAATCAAGGTGCCACCGGCCGTGGTATTGCCGCCCATGCCCCCCAAGATGGTGGTTTCTGACATCTTCTTGGCGCGCGCCATTTTGACAGCGACGTCCTTAAAGCTGGGCGATTCATTGAGGATGTGCTGGTAGACGCTTTCTGCCTTGTTGAATTGCCGCTTGCGCTCGAAATCTAGTGCCAAGTTGTAGAGCAGGTCGAGCAAGCGATCATCCACGGGCTTAACCCGCTTGAACTTCTCGAACGCCATATCCAGTTGGTTTTGACCTTGGAAGGCAAGGCCCAGCATGCGGTTGCTCTCGGCACTTTCGGTCTCCGAGGCCGACTTCAAGCGCTCCATGAAGTTGAAGCGTTTGAGCAGCATGGCGGCGAAGCCGAGGCTGACAAATAGCGCGGGCACCACCAGCTTGAGCCACAGCGCCGCTTGCGTCAGTAGGCCGTATTCCAAGCCGATCAAACCCAGCGCCAGCACGGCAGTCATGATGGCGGCGAGTTGTGCGGAGAGCTTAGGCACCACCAATGCCAGAAATGCAGTGAGTAGCAGGATTAGGCCGAACTCCGCCATCCACGCCCAAGCCGGCCGGGTGAAGTAATGGCCCTGCAGCAAGCTGCTGACTTGATGGGCGAGCAGCACGACCGGTGTGACCGCGGGCGAAACTGGAGTTGCAAACACATCGCCCGTACCCGCCGCCGTGGTGCCGATGAGCACAATTTTGTCGCGGTACTTAGCGGCAGGAATCTTGCCCGCCATGACGTCAAAGGCTGAGTCGGTGGCGAAGGCGGGCTGGCCATTTTTGCCTTGGTAGAACTGGCTATTGAGCAGCAGGCCTTGGTTGGTGGGGAGTTGTAGTCCCTTGGCGAAGATGCCACTACCGAGTTTGACGGTGACCTGTTCTGGCGTGAGGTGCAGGGCGCGGGTGGTGGCGGTGAGTGCTAAAGAGGGGAGGTATTTGCCAAAGTAATTCACGACCAAAGGCTCTTGACGCACCACACCGTCCACTGGGTCCGGGTAGAGATTGAGGTGGCCTAAGCCTAAGGCGACGTCCGCCAACGTTGCCACGGGAGCACTCAGGGTAGCGGCCGGCAAGGGGGCGTCCGCGAAGCTCTTATCGCCCGCAACCGTTGGCAGGGCCATGCGCTGCACGAGCGCTGCGTTGGCTGGGTCGGCTGCACCCAGGGTCTCGCCCAGCGTCGCCAGCATCGGCAGCACCACTTGGCCCTGCGCTTTCATGCTGGCAGCGAGGGCGGTGTCCGGAGTGCCGGTCGCACCCACCAGCGCATTGACCTCCGCCACCAACTGCTCGATAGCACCACGATAGCCAGTGACCAGCGTCGACTCTTGATAAGCCTTGGCGATGGGCGCTAACGCCGCGTTACGGCTGGCACCGTCGCTCAACATGATGCCAACGGTTTCGATCTCCACCGGAATAGTGCTGATCAATGGCGAGCTTTGCAGTAACTTGGCGAGGCCTTGCGCGGCATCGGCGCTGGCATTGCTCTCTGGCTCGATGTAGAGCGCGGTGTTGACGATCAATTTGGGCTCACCAGCAGCGATGGCGTCAATCAGGCGCGCCTGCACGGTGCGCGACCAGGGCCAGCGGCCTTGGTTGGCGATTGCTTGCTCATCAATGGCAACCACTGAGATGCGGTCTGAGGCGGTGACGGACCGGCCGCGCACGCCGGCGTCATAGACGCTGCGCTCTAGGGACTGGAAGGCATCAGAGAATAGGCCGAACGCCAAAACCACAAAGACCAACAGAAAGGCCGAGGCCGCAACGGCGTCCCGTCTCAAAAAATCGGATTTCAAGCCTTTCTCCCTGAATGACTTTTTAGATGGGACGATACTAACCGCTTGCACCAAAAAATAACGGCAGAAAGTCTCAATCCCCATGGCAAAAAATAAGACGGCGTACGTTTGTCAGAGCTGCGGCGCGCAGGCCAGCAAGTGGAGTGGCCAGTGCACCGATTGCGGGGCTTGGAACACGATGGTGGAGGGCATGGCGGTGGCACCATCGCGCGCGGCTCGCAGCGGTGGGATGTCCGGCCTCGCCGGGGGTGCGGTGCTGCGTTTAGATGAGGTCAGCGGCGAAGATGCACCCCGCACCAGCACCGGCATGGCGGAGATGGACCGCGTGCTGGGCGGCGGTGTGGTGGCAGGCTCGGTCATTCTCATCGGCGGCGATCCGGGGATTGGTAAATCCACCCTCTTGCTGCAATTGCTTGCCGGTGTGCAAGGGCGCTTGGAGACGCTCTACATCACCGGCGAGGAATCGCTCACGCAGGTGCGCTTGCGGGCAGGGCGCTTGGGGTTGCCGCGTATGGACCTACCCGTGCTCAGCGAGACCAGTATCGAGCAAATTCTCGGCACCTTGCAGCGCGTTCGGCCGGGGCTGGTGGTCTTGGATTCGATTCAAACCTTGTTTACTGAGAGCCTCGACTCCGCGCCGGGGTCAGTCAGCCAATTGCGCGAGACCGCGGCTCAGGTGGTGCGCTATGCCAAGGCGAGCGGTTGCGCCGTGGTGCTGGTCGGGCATGTTACGAAGGAAGGTGCGATTGCAGGCCCGAGAGTGCTGGAGCACATGGTGGATACCGTCTTGTACTTTGAGCAAGACGCGGGCTCGCGCTACCGCTTGGTGCGTGCGGTAAAGAACCGCTTTGGTGCGGTGAATGAGTTAGGGGTGTTCGCCATGACCGATGCGGGGCTCAAGGAGGTAAGCAACCCGTCCGCCCTGTTCCTATCGCGCCACGAAACTCCCGTTCCTGGGAGTGCAGTCACGGTAACGCGGCAGGGCAGTCGGCCGCTGTTGGTGGAGGTTCAGGCCTTGGTGGACGCCGCTCCCTTCGGCAACCCGCGCCGCGTAGCTTTGGGCTTGGAGGCCAACCGCATCCACATGCTGTTGGCGGTGCTGCACCGCCATGCCGGGGTGTCTTTAGGCGACCAAGACGTGTTCGCCAACGTGGTCGGCGGCATGAAGATTAATGAGCCGGCAGCGGATTTACCCCTGCTGGCCGCAGCCCTGTCGAGTTATCGCGGCCGGCCAATTGATGGGCGCACCATAATCTTGGGTGAGGTCGGGCTAGCAGGAGAAATCCGCCCGGTGCCGAACGGTGAGGAGCGGCTGATTGAAGCCGCCAAACATGGCTTCCAGCGCGCAGTGATCCCGGAAGGCAATCGCCCACGCAAGGGGGTACGACTGGATTTGGAGGTACTGCCCGTAGGCCGCCTCGACGCCGCCCTGCAACTGCTTTAAGGGTGGCTCCAAGCCTCTCAGGCCGCCCCTTAGGCTTTAAAGACATTCATGGTGCTAGACAGCACCATGCGGTTGCGGCCCGATTGCTTGGCTTGATATAGCGCAGTGTCGGCGGCGCGCAATAACGATTCGGCGTTCGCGCCGTCTGCGGGAAATACCGCAACCCCAATCGACACCGTAACTTGCGGCAAAACCCGCCCGGTGTGCGTGAGCCGCAGCGTGCGTATGGCGGCCAAGATGCGCTCGGCGCAGATCATGGCGGATTCCTGTGATGCACTCGGCAGCACAGCAATGAACTCCTCTCCGCCATAGCGGAAGGCTAAGTCGCCATCGCGTATGGTGCGAGACAGACAGCCGCCGACGGTGGTGATGACTAAGTCGCCCGCATCGTGACCAAATTCGTCATTGAAGCGCTTGAAATGGTCAATATCGAAGATCAATAGCGAGAAGCTCTTAAGCTCCCGTTTGCCTACCGCCACCATGTGCGAGAGGGTGCTTTCAAGGTGCCTTCGGTTATACAAGCCGGTGAGCGGGTCTTTCGTCGCTTGCGCCTCCAGCTTGGCGCGCAGGCGGGTGTTGACGAGCGCGAGTGAGAGTTGTTCGCTCACCGTGCGCAGCATGACGATGTCTGGTGCATGGTCGCCGCCGTCAAGCGCGTGGTCGACAGCGTCCCATTCGACACTGAGCACGCCAAAGGTCTCGCCACCGCCAGACAACGGCATGCAGGCATAAGCCCGTCCTGATTTGATCTGCTCGGTATGCAGGCAGCGCATGACGTTGTTGTCGGGTGCGACCACATGCGGCTGGCCGCGGCGCAAACACCAGCAACCATCCGGCGTGAACCCAGCTTGACTTTGCTGCGGATGGCCCCAAGAGCCAAGGGCCTCCAGGTGACTAGACTGCCGATCCGTCAGAAAAAGGACGCCGGAGCTCGCCTGAAAAATCCGTGGCAGATACATGGTCGCGACTCGGCAGGCTTCGTCTTCGTCTTGCGCTGAGGGCAGTAAAGCGATTAATTCTGTAATCCTATTGAGCAGGCCATTGCGATCCTGCCAACGTTGGTTAGAAACTTGTAGCTCTGCGGTGCGCCGCTGGATCCGCTGTTCTAAATCAGCATTCAATGCAGTGAGCGCGGTTTCTGCACTCTTGCGGCTGGAAATATCCTCAACGACAACAATGAATTTCTCTGACGCCTGCTCTGGGTCTTCAAAAAGGGAAAACGTCATATTCACCCAAACCGACCGGCGGTCTTGACGAATCAACCTTTGCTCCCGCGCAAAGGATTTGCGCTCGTGGTTACAAAGGCTGGGAATAAAGCGCTCCATAGACGAATTGTCATCGGAATGGGAAATGCTCTCTACGGATTTACCCTGTAATTCGGATTCAGAGTAGTTGAGAATCTCGCAGAGTTTCTGGTTGGCCTGCAACCAGCGCCCCTCGCGGTCGACGATTGCGATCCCTACAGCGGCTTGGCTAAACATTGCTTCGAGCTGAGCCACCGCCTCTTGCAGCTTCTGCTGTGCTGCGCGCGCGGTGGCAGCGATCAGCGCTTGTCGCTTGGTGAGTCTCGCGTGGCTCAGGGCAAAGCTATTAATCAGCGCTAAAAAAATGAGATATCCAAGCCAGATAATAATCAGTGTTGCTTTCAACCCCTCACGCGCGGGATTCGCGATCAAAACCGGAAAATAAAGGTAGGTAACGGTGGAGGCGATAATGATCCATGCCACTGCACCCAGTACAGCCGAGCGCGGATACGGGTAAAGCACCGCGATAAAGGTAAAATAAATGGGAACAAAAGCATATATGCCAAAAAACAGACTGCCATTGGCATCTGCCGCGTATAGGCCAGCTAAATTGCTTATCCTAATCCAGATCAAAAATCCGAATAAAAATACAACCGTATTCTGAGCAAACTGGAAAGATATCTTCTTGGTGATCATTCCAATCCAGATCACGCACATTGCCGCAATCGCCCAATAAAAGTTGACCGAGCCGGGCAACAGGTAAGCGGTGACAAATGCGACCAAGGCTAATAGCGGGGTGAGCCGCACTAATACGAAGTAGCGAAATTGGTCAACACGCTCCTGCTCAACTTCTACAAGTTGATTGTGAACCGGTTTAGTCGGGCTACCAGCCATGGAGGGAGCGCAGGGTTCGCGTCTGGAGATATGGAAATTGTGCTGGCTAAGTAGCAAGTTTTGCGCCACAAATCCTGAACGTGCGTTCTTGAGGCTGAGTGGCCGGCGTCCGTGCGCGGCGTTATTTTCAACGCGGATGCCGCCATCAGGCATTGTTTCTGCAGCGTTAGCCGATACCCTAAACCCTCGCAGAACCACACACGCTAAAGGCACCCCCTCATGCTCAAGATCTTGCCCTACCTCAAGCTCGCCGTCGACAAAAACGCTAGTGACATCTACTTCACCGTCAACTCGCCGGCGATGCTCAAAATCGAGGGCGAGATGTTTAAGGCAGGCGAGGCGCTGATGACCAACGAGCTAATCCGTGAGTTGGCCGTGAGCATGATGACGGTGGAGCAAGTCAAGCAATTTGATCAGCAAATGGAGCTCGATCTGGCGACGGACGCGGGCGGGCTTGGGCGCTTCCGTATCAACGTCTTCACGCAGCGCAACACCACTGCGATGGTGTTGCGTTACATCCGCAACGAGGTCCCCACGCTGGACTCGCTCAACCTGCCGGAAGTGCTCAAGGACCTCATCATGCTTAAGCGCGGGATGGTGCTGATGGTCGGGGCGACCGGCTCGGGTAAGAGCACCACCTTGGCGGCGATGATCAACCACCGTAATTCGACTGCCGCCGGACACATCCTGACGATTGAGGACCCCATCGAGTTCGTCCACCCGAACCGTCGCAGCATCATCAACCAGCGCGAAGTGGGGACTGATACCGTGAGCTACGAGCGCGCGCTCAAGAGCTCGCTGCGCGAAGCGCCGGACGTCATATTGATCGGCGAGGTGCGGGTGCGTGAGACGATGGATTCCGTCGTGCAATTGGCCAACACTGGCCACTTGGCGATCTCCACACTGCACGCCAACAATGCCTACCAAGCGCTGCAGCGCATCATCAACCTCTACCCAGATGAACTGCGCGACCAGCTCTACATGGACCTCTCAATGAGCCTGCGTGCCATTGTCAGCCAGCGCTTGGTGCGCCGTAAGGATGGCCGCAGAACGGCAGCGGTCGAGGTGCTGATCAATACCCCCTATATCGCCGAGCTGATCATGAACCGCCGCATCGAGGACATTAAGGATGCGATGGCGAACTCCTCAGACAAGGGCATGCTGACCTACGATGCCAGCCTCTTCCGGCTGTACAGCGACGGCCTCATTGAGATGGATGAAGCCCTCAATAATGCTGACTCGCGCACCAATCTTGAGGCCAAGATTAACTTCGGTATCTAGCGTTTGCGGCCCCTAACTACTGGCGTCCTCCGGGGTGATCGGTGGGCGCTTTTTAGTGGGCTGCCAGGACGCCAGCACGCAGGTAGAGATGATGAGCAGCGCGCCGATTAGGCTGTAATGATCCAAGCGCTCGTCCCAGAACATCCAACCGAGCAAACCCGAAAACACGACGGCGGAATAGCCCATCGCACCGACTCTCGCCGCCGGCGCACAGGCATAGGCGCGGGTCAGTTGCAGCTGTCCGGCGGTGGCGGCAAGACCGACGCCGAGCAGTAACAGTGCTTGCCAAGGGCTAGGCGCTTGCGGCTGCCAAAGCACCGGGACGCTCGATACCAAAAGGCCGAATACCGCGAAGTAAAACACCACCCGCTCGGCAGGCTCGGTGTCGCTGATGCGTCGCAGGCTCACCATGGCACAAGCGGCAAACACGCCCGAGGCCACACCCACTAGGGCGGCCAGAGGCATCCCATCGATGCTGGGCTTGACCACTAGCGCCACCCCGACAAATCCGATTGCCGCCGCAGGGATCAGGATGAGAGCAGGCCGCTCACCCAGCACCAGCCAAGCCAATAGTGGGATGAACAAGGGGCTGGAGTAATTCAGCAACAGTGCCTCCGCCAAGCTCAGGCGGCTGATCGCGTAAAACAGCGTATACATGCCCAAGATGCCAAATGCGGATCGCCATAGGTGGCCGCCCAATCGCTGGGTCTTTAAGTGCTGCATGCCTTTGCTCATTAGCCAAGGCCCGAGCACCAACACGGCGACGAGGTTGCGGCTGAAGACAATCAGTGCATCGCCTGCGCCGAGTTTTGCGGCGGCCTTAGCACAAGCGCCCATCACGGAAAAACACGCGGCGGCTGTGGTTGCGTGCAAGGCAACGCGCGTGAGCGAATCTGACATGGGAATCATCATGGAGCGGGGGAGTAGAAAGCCCGCGTATCCCCCTTATTATCCCGCTTAACCGCACCGTTCTTCAGGTGGCAGGGGGGTAACACTGCTGTTGCGGTTCTAATCGGTAAATGACCATGCACTCACACCCCATCATCCTCCTCGTCGAAGACAACCCTGCCGATCTGCGGCTGGCCCAAGAGGTATTGCGAGAAGCCAACTTGGCCGATGGGATTTTGGTCGCGCGCGACGGCGAGCAGGCCATGAAAATGCTACGCCGCGAAGGCGAGCACGCCAACCTGCCTGAGCCGGACTTGGTTCTGCTGGATCTCAACCTGCCGCGCAAGCACGGGCGCGAAGTGCTCAGAGAGATTAAGGAAGACCCACGGTTGCGGCGCATCCCGGTGCTGATCCTGACTACCTCGAAGGCTGAGAGTGACGTCAATGCCTGCTATGACGCCCACGCCAATGCCTTCCTCGCCAAGCCGGTGGCGATAGATGACTTCGCGCGTCTGACGCAAGTGATTCGCGACTTCTGGTTTAGCGCCGTGCAGTTGCCCGCCAAGGGAGGCAGCCAATGACCGTGAATGTCCCGAAGACTCTCTCGGTCCTCTTGGTGGAGGACTCCCCACTCGATGGTCGCTTGCTGATTGAGGCGATTCGCGGGGCGATGAACGCGGGCCAAGTGGTTTTGCAATCGGTCAAGACGCTGGCAGCAGCCAAGGCCGAGTTGGAGCGCTTTTCATTCAGTTGCGTACTGCTCGACTTAGGGCTCCCGGATGGCCGCGGAACGAGCAACGTCAGTGCGCTGCGCGAGATTGATCGCAGCGCGGCGATTGTCGTTCTCACCGGACTCGATGACGACCGCTCGGCCACCGAGGCGCTGAAATTGGGCGCACAGGATTACCTCATCAAGGGTGAGACCGACGGCGAAAAGCTGATGAAGCTGATCCGCCGCGCGGTGCAACGTAATCGCCAAACCATCGCTCTGGAGACGCGCCGCGACGGCAGCTTTTTTGAGGCGAGCCATGACCCACAATCGCAGCTGCCGAACCGCGCTCTGTTTCTCGATCGCGCACGCACGCAGCTCAATATGGCCCGTGTCACCGGCGCTGAGTTCGGGGTCATGGTATTTCTGGCCGATGGGCTGGAGAACTTTCGCCGTCAGTTTGGTGCTGGGCCGGCCGATGAGCTGGCACAAAAATTAGCCCAGACGCTCAGCAGCGTGCTGCGAATCTCCGACACCCTCGCGCGCATCGACACCGAGGAGTTCGCCGTGCTGTTGCAGCCGGATTCCAGCCGCGATCATCTCTATGCGATTGCCGGGATTTTCCGCGAGCGGGTGCTGGGCGTGAAGATGGTCGGCAGTTGCGCCGTAGCGCTGACGCCGCGTGCCGGTGTGGCAATGCTGGGAACGGGCGAGACGATTGAGGACCTCATCGACGAAGCCCGCAACACTGCATCGACCGAGCTAGGCTCGCTGCCGCCTGAGGCAGGCACTATGCCCGCAGTGGAACTCAACGCGGTGCAGTTCGAAGAGCTGGTTGGTGCTTGGCAGCCTTGGGCGCAAGTGGGGAGCAAGCGTTGGCAGGGCTTGGAGTTTTTGCCTACCCGCGCCGACGGCAGCAATGTGTTTGCAGCACCACAGCTCTCAATGACCGAGGCCGTCGAGCTCAGCCTGACGATGTTTGAGCGCCTCAGCAGCCAGTGGCAGGGCTGGCAAGAGGCGGGGTTCTCGGCTGGCCTGCTTGCCGTTCAACTCCCTGCGGCGGCACTGCGCGCCCCCGAATTAGCACAGCGCCTGAGGCAGTGTTTAGACGCGCGCGGCCTCCCCACTTCGGGACTACAGCTGGAAGTCCCAGAATCCGTGTTCAAGGACGGCGGAGTGTATTTGGACGCGGTCATGCGGCTCGCTCAGTGCGGCTTCCGCCTGTGTATGCGGGGCGATGGCAGCCCAGATATTTCCTTGCGCGAGCTCGCGCAGGTGCCGGTTAATTGCTTCAAGCTCAGCCCGCGCTGCATCCAAAGCTTGGTGGAGGAGGGGCTGCAAGGCCCGAGTCGACGCTTTGTCACCGCACTGGTCGGCGTCGGCCAAGCCCTGGGATCCACTTTGATCGCCACCGGCGTCGACTCAGCCGATCTCATCAGCACGGTGCAAGTGATTGGGGTGTCCTCGATGCAGGGCGAGACCGTATCCCCGCCCATCGCAAGCCAAGACGTGCCCGCTGCTTGGGCGCAAAACGCGCCCTAATCCGCGCGGAAGGCCGCTGCGCCGTCGCCAACTGATGACTCCCTTGCTACCTACTACCCCCACGCGTCGCACCGCACCATGGACCCAGAACTAGAGCGTCTTCGCGCGGAACTCGCCGCTACGAAATCCGAGTTGGAAGCCCAGCGCACTGAGGCGCGAGCGGCGAGCGCGGCGCTGCAATCCGCATTGAAAAAATCGGAAGACGCCGTCTCTGAGTTGGAGCAATTTGCGTACATCACCAGCCATGATTTGCAAGCACCGCTGCGCAATGTGACGGGCTTTAGCCAACTGCTGGTGAAGCGCTACAAATCCGCCCTGCCGCCCGAAGCGCAGGATTTTGTCAGCTACATACAAAGCAGCGTCCGCCATATGCAGGAGCTGATCGACGATCTGCTCACCTACTCCCGCGTAGGCCGCGCCCCGGAGCGCCAAACCGCCAAACAGTCCCTGTTAGGCACGCTGCGAATGGCCGAAGTGACGGTCTCAGGCCGTCTGCTGGCGTGCAGCGGCAGCATACTTTGGGCAGACATGCCCGAGGTCGTCGGCGACCACCGCATGCTCGCGCAACTGTTTAGCAATCTGTTCGACAACGCCTTGAAGTTTCAGCCCGCTGGGCAGGTGCCGGTCGTGCAATTGTCCTGTGAAGATCGCGGCGAGGAATGGTTGTTTCGGGTTGTGGACAACGGTATCGGCATACCGGCAGAGCACTTAGAGACCATTTTTGCCGTGTTCCGTCGGCTGCATACCTTGGAGGAATATGAAGGCACCGGCATAGGCCTGGCGATTTGCCGCAAGGTTGCGGATCAGCACGGCGGTCGCATTTGGGCGGAATCGGCCGGTTTAGGGCAGGGCGCGTGTTTTTGCCTGCTACTCCCGAAGAAGCCGCCGACGCAGTGACGACCTTCAAGGGGCAGTCCTACCCGCGCTGATTTCGGGCGGATTCTTAGGTTTGTCCCTGCTGCAAGCGCAAGCGCCCAGCGGTATCGCGGGCGAACTGTTGGGCAACGCGGCCTGAGCGGCTGGCCCGATTGAGCGCCCACCGCAGCGCGCTTTTCTCGAGCACTTCGTCCCAGGCATGCACGCCGAGGGCCTGCAAATGCCATTGCACGGTTTTCAAGTAAAGCGCTTGGTCAAAGGCCGGGAAGGACAGCCAAAGGCCAAACCGTTCGGACAGCGCGATGTTGGCCTCGGTGCTCTCCCCTGGATGCAGCTCGCCGTCCTGCCAATGGAACTCTGCATTCTCACTTTTCAGCGTCGGCATCAAATGGCGGCGATTAGAGGTGGCAATGATCAACACGTTCTCTGCCGGCGCCTCAACACCCCCATCCAGCGCGGTCTTGAGCGCAGTGAGCGCGCGGTCATTCGCGGCCACACAGAAGTCATCGACAAACAGCACGAAGCGCTCAGGCTTAGACCGCAGCGGTGCCACGATATCGGGCAGCTCGACCAAATCCTGCGGCGCGACTTCCACCAGACGGAGGCCTTGGGCAGCGAATTCGCTCAGCAGTGCCCGCACCAAGGTGGATTTACCCGTGCCACGTGCACCGGTCAGCAGCACATGGTTTGCGGGTGCGCCCGCGACAAACTGCCGTAGGTTTTCGATCAGCAATTGCTTTTGCCGGTCTATCCCCAACAGGCCATCTAAGGCATTGTGGTGGACGTGTGCGACTGGGTGCAGTTGTTGCGCGCGCCAGCGGTAGGCGAGGGTGGGCTGATCCATGGTCGGTCGTTTCAGAGTCGTTAGTGCGTAATTGCGGCGGAGTTGGCATCCACTCTGGTGCTAGCAACTAGCAGCCCGCGAGCCAACAAAAAGCCCGCTTTGCATTAAGCAAAAGCGGGCTGCTCTAGCTGCGAGGCTTAGGCCAGTTTTTTATGCCGGTTACGGCGATTGACGCCCGGCTCAGAGCCATAGCGGCGCTTGAAGTCTTCTTCGTAGTCGCCGTAGTTGCCCTCGTGGAAGACCACCTCGCCGGAGTCCTCAAATGCAAGGATGTGGGTGGCGACGCGATCCAGGAACCAACGGTCGTGTGAGATGACCATGGCGTTGCCGGGGAAGTCGAGCAGCGCTTCTTCCAAGGCACGCAGGGTTTCGACGTCCAGGTCGTTGGTGGGCTCGTCGAGCAGCAGAAGATTGCCGCCAGCGAGCAGCATCTTCGCTAAGTGCACGCGGTTGCGCTCACCACCGGAGAGTTCCTTGATGCGCTTTTGCTGTGCCTCGCCCTTGAAGTTGAAGCGGCCGATGTAGGCGCGTGAGGGCATTTCAAAATTGCCAACGCGGAGCAGGTCGCCGCCGCCGGAGATCTCTTGGAAGACGGTGTTCTCGCCATTGAGCGCATCGCGGCTCTGATCTACCGCCGCAAGTTTTACCGTCTCACCAATACGGATGCTGCCTTCGTCCGGAGTCTCCTGTCCCAAAAGCATCTTGAACAGCGTGGTCTTGCCCATGCCGTTGGCACCAATGATGCCGACGATCGCACCCTTAGGCATACGGAACGTCACGCCTTTGTAGAGCCAGCGGTCGCCAAACTTCTTGCCGACGTTATCGACCTCCAGCACCAAGTCGCCCAAGCGCGGGCCGGGTGGGATGTAGAGCTCTTTGGTTTCGCTGCGGGTTTGATATTCCTGTGAGGCCAATTCTTCATAGGCCTTAATGCGCGCCTTGGATTTGCTCTGGCGGCCTTTAGGGTTTTTGCGCACCCACTCCAGCTCCTCGGACATCGCCTTTTGGCGCGCGTCCTCTTTGTTCTGCTCGTCCTTCAGGCGCTTGGTTTTTTGGTCCAACCAGTTGCTGTAGTTGCCCTGCCAAGGGATGCCGTGGCCACGGTCGAGTTCGAGAATCCAGCCGGCGACGTTGTCGAGGAAGTAGCGATCGTGGGTGACCGCGATGATGGTGCCGGGGAAGTCCTTGAGGAATTTCTCCAGCCATGCCACGGACTCCGCGTCCAAGTGGTTGGTGGGTTCGTCCAGCAGCAGCATGTCGGGCTTGGAGAGCAACAAGCGGCAGAGTGCGACGCGACGGCGCTCACCGCCGGAGAGCTTGGTGACGTCGGCGTCCCAAGGGGGAAGGTTCAGTGCCTCGCCGGCTTTATCTAGGATCAAATCAATGTTGTCGCCATCGGCGGCGGCGATTTTGGCTTCGAGGTCCGCTTGCTTCGCAGCGAGTTTGTCGAAGTCCGCGTTTTCGTCCCCGTATGCGGCGTACACGGCGTCGAGATCGGCCTTGAGTTTGAGCAAATCGCCCAGCGCTTCTTCGACGTTGCCGCGCACGGTTTTCGTAGGGTCGAGCTTGGGCTCTTGCGGCAGGTAGCCCATCTTGATGCCGGGCTGTGGCCGTGCCTCACCAACAAAGTCTTTGTCGATGCCGGCCATGATCTTCAGCAGGGTGGACTTGCCCGCGCCGTTGTAGCCCAGCACGCCGATCTTTGCCCCCGGGAAGAACGACAGCGAGATGTCCCGCAGGATTTCTTTCTTCGGCGGCACGATCTTGCCGCACTTATTCATGGTGAAAACGTATTGAGACATGGGCTTCGCGCTGTTAGGGCCTAGCGGCTCAGCAACGATTGCTGCCGCCGAGCTGTTGGGATGGGTTAAGGGGCGCTGATTCTAGCTGAGCCAGCCCTTTAAATAGACCGCTGCTTAGGCCGCTAACGAGCAAGCAGCATCGCGCAAGCGCGTCGCTGCGTTACCGCATCCCCACCTATAGGCGCAAGCCACGTGAATGACTCCCGCGCGCCCGTTGCGCCCTACAATCCACCATGCCTCTTCGCCTAGTCTTCGCACTATTGGTACTGCCTACCGCCGCCCATGCGGGCGTCTATAAGTGCAGCCTAGAGGGTAGGGTCGTGTACACCGATCACCCCTGCTACTCCGATGCGCCGGAACTGGAATTAGCCCCGCCAATCGGCGAGGCAGCGCCGGACAACACGCCAACGGATGCGGAGCTCGCACGCCGCTACGATGCTGAACTCGCAGCCCAAAAAGCGCGCCGCAAACGCGCCGATGCGACCTTCCTGCGCCAGCATGAGGAAGGCAAAGCCCGCGCTGCGGCAATCCGCAAAGCGGTCATCGAGCGTCGGGTCATCGTCGGCATGGATGCCGCACAGGTTGAGTCGGCAATCGGTAGCCCGACGAGCCGTGAGCAAGGCCGCTGGGTGTATGTGCTCGCTGGGCAGCGCACAATCATTCGGTTCGGCACCGATGGCCGCGTGCAACGGGTACAGACCCGCCCAGTAAAGCAGCGCCGTCCCTAGCGCCACCATTCCAAACGCCCATGGTTCACGCCTCGGGCCATTTTTCTCGAGTTACCCAGCGCACCATGCAAGTACCTACCGCCGCCGCTATCCTCGAAGCCGCAGCCCGTATCAAGGGGCAAGTCGAACGCACACCCTGCACCCATTCGCGGGTGCTCTCGAAGATTACCGGCGCGGATATCTGGCTGAAGTTTGAGAACTTCCAGTTCACTGCCAGCTTTAAGGAGCGCGGCGCACTCAACAAATTGCTGAGCCTCACCGAAGCCGAACGGGCCGCCGGTGTTGTTGCCGTCAGCGCCGGCAACCATGCTCAAGGGGTGGCTCACCATGCAACGCGGCTGGGCATCCGCAGCGTCATCGTGATGCCGGAAACCACGCCGTTTACCAAGGTGCGCAATACCCGCGAATTAGGTGGCGAGGTGGTGCTGCACGGCGAGACGCTGTCCGACGCTGCCGACTTCATGCAGCAGGAGTACGTCCAGCAGCGCGGCATGACGCTCGTCCACCCCTACGATGACCCCTACATCATTGCCGGCCAAGGCACCATCGGCTTGGAAATGCTGGAGGACGTCCCGGAGTTGGACACCTTGGTGGTGCCGATTGGCGGTGGCGGTCTGATTGCCGGCATTTGTCTCGCTGCGCATGCGGTAAAGCCCGGCTTGAAGATCGTTGGGGTGGAGTCGGCGGGCTACCCGAGCGCCTACGCGGCGCTGCATAACGATTTGTCGCTGGTCAAGGGTGGGAGCACGATCGCCGAGGGCATCGCCGTCAAATACATCGGCAAACTGCCCTTGGAAATCATCCGCACGCACGTCAGCGATTTGCTGCGGGTGGAGGAGTCGGCCATCGAGAGGGCGATTGGCCTGCTCGCCAATGTGGAGAAGGTGGTGGTCGAGGGTGCCGGCGCGGCTGGGCTCGCCGCGCTGCTCTCGGACCCCGCACGGTTTGTCGGCCGCAAGGTGGGTTTGGTGATTTGCGGCGGCAATATCGACACCCGCTTGTTCGCGAGCGTGCTGATGCGCCAGTTGGTGCACGAACAGCGTCTGATTGCGCTCTCTATCGAAATCGAGGACCGGCCGGGCTTCCTAGCGCGGGTCGCGGGCTGCATCGGCACCAGCGGTGGCAACATCATGCAGGTGCACCATGAGCGCTTGCATATGGGTACCTCCGCCAAGCGTGCGACGCTGGAGGTGATGGTGGAGGCTCAGGACGAAGGCCATGCCGCGCAGATCGAGGCGGATCTCATCCGCGCTGGTTTTGTGGTGCGCCGCTCCGATGCGGGTGGGATTGAGTTCGACTAAGCAACGCACCCGCGTTAGGCGCGCGGCAGCGTGAAGCTGACCGTGAGCCCACCTAGGGGCGAATCGCTTAGGTCACAACTGCCTCCGTGCGCCTGAATCACGCGGTTGGTGAGTGCCAAGCCGACGCCAGCGCCCGGGTAGATATCGCGTGAGTGGATGCGCCTGAGCAACTGGAACACCTGATGCCGGTGCTCTTTGCGCAGGCCGATGCCGTTGTCACTAATGCTGATACGCCAGTGGCCGCGAAGGTCCTCGGCACGGATTTGGATGTGTGGAGCACGGTCGGCCGGACAAAACTTCAGCGCGTTATCGATCAGTTCCACCAAGGCACGCTGTAGCGAAGTCGCTTCGCCCAGTACCGTGGGCAGCGCGCCGACATCGCACCGCGCATTCCGCGCGAGCAACTCGCCATGCAGTTCTAGCCTTGCATTCTCACAAATATCTTTCAGATCCAACGGTTTGCGGAGGTAGATGCCCCGCAGATAGCGGATGTATTGCGACAACCTACGAAACACGGTGTCGATGTGCCCTGCGGCTTCATGCACCATGCCGAGCAGCTTGCGCGCCTCAGGCGGGAGTTGATCGGCGTGGCGCTTCAACAATAGTGCGGAGAACGAGGTCATCGTCCGCAGCGGCTCCTGCAACTCATGAATCGCCAGCGAGCCCATGCGTTCAAGGTCCGACTTCGAGCGCTCCAAGGCACCTAGCTGCAGTTCCATCGCAGCGAGCTTGCGCTGGGTTTGTGTTTGGTCGATCAGCAAGCACTGCTGGCCGCCTTCATGGCCGTCCCATCCAGTACAGTGCAGTTGGAATACTCGGTCTGGTGCTCCGCTGAGGCTCTGGACCGTCAGGTATTGTTGATCGCTGAGTTTTTGCGCCGCCGTTTCAGCACTTGGGCAAAGCGCCTCTGAAAGCAACTCGCCACGACGAAGATTAGGAAACTCGGCGCCGGCGCTGAGGTTCCAAGCGGCGATGCGCCCGTCTGCGTCTGTCCAAACCAGCGGCTTGGTGAAGTGTCGCAGGCCTTCGGGCAGATGCTCCTCCGACAGCGGCAAATCGAACCCCGAGGAGCTCATCGGCATCGTAGCCTCGCTGGGCTAGGCCCCAAGACTGCGCACAAATAGATCGGCGGATTCACTGGTTCGCTGCGCTCAGGCCGGGCACACGGGCGAGTTTAATCCTCACGGCAGTCACGCTCCTCGTATTTTTGTTATTGCGATTAAGCTGTCATGCCTTGCAAAAAAATCCGACGAAGAAACCCCAAACGGCGCAACTCGGACGGACGAGTGGTCTAAAGCTTTTCTTCGTCGCAATGCACCCTGCACGACGGCGGTGCGCTAAGTCGTGCTGATCATCCGCATCGAGAGATCTACCGCCTTAAGGTGCTTGGTGATGGCGCCGACACTGATGCGATCCACGCCAAGCTTGGCGATCGCTGCGACGGTATCCAAGCGAGCACCCCCTGAGTACTCCAGAACGGTCTTGCCGCCCGCTGCACGATGGCTGTGCGTCGCTGCGACGGCGGTGCGGATTTCCTGCTCGGGCAGCTCATCGATGAGCAATAGATCGACATCAGCGGCCAGCGCGGCGTTGACCTCGGAGAGGTTTTCCGCCTCGGTCATTAGCGGTACGGCGGCATTGAGCGCGCGGGCGGCAGCCAATGCTTGGGCGATGCCGCCGGCAGCGGCGATATGGTTTTCTTTGATCAAGATGCCGTCGTAGAGGCCAATGCGGTGATTGACGCCGCCGCCCACCGTCACCGCATATTTTTGCGCATTGCGCAGGCCGGGTAGGGTCTTGCGGGTATCGACAATCTGGCAACGCGTGCCGGCAACCGCGTCCACATATTGGGCGACCACCGTTGCGGTGCCGGAGAGCGTTTGCAGGAAGTTGAGCGCGCTGCGTTCGCCGGTGAGCAGCACCCGCGCTGGGCCGGTGATGGTGAATATCTCGCTATTGGCAGTGACGCGCGCGCCTTCTGCCACTGCCCATCGCAGCTGGGCGGATGGGTCCAATTGACGGAACACCTCGTTGACCCAAGCCATGCCGCAGACCACGCAATCCTCACGGGTAATCACGCGCGCCTGTGCTGGGGTGTTTGGCGTCAGCAGCGCGGTGAGATCGCCGCTGCCGATGTCCTCCGCCAAGGCAGCGGCGACGACTTGCTCTAGGTTGTTGACGTAGGCGGGCAGCGTCATGGCGCGGTACCTTCGGCAGGGCTTAGGCCGAACAAAAACTCCAAGAGTGCTAACTGCGCCCACAGGCGATTCTCAGCTTCATCCCAGACCACACTTTGAGGGCCATCGATCACCTCGGCAGTGACCTCCTCGCCTCGGTGCGCGGGCAGGCAATGCATGAACAGCGCATCCGACTTAGCGCGCTCCATCAGCGCGGCGTTGACCGTAAACGGCGCAAATGCGGCCAGCCGTTGGGATTCCTCCTTCTCTTGTCCCATGCTGGTCCAAGTGTCGGTGACGATGACGTCGGCACCATTCGCTGCGAAAGTCGGCCCGCGCATGATGTCTACTGCGTCGCCTGCTTTAGTGATTAAGTCGCTCGCCGGCTCATAGCCATTGGGGCAGGCGATGCGCAGCTTGAAGCCCAAAATCTGCGCCGCCTCAATCCACGAATGGCAGACGTTATTGCCGTCGCCGATCCACGCAGCGACCTTGCCCGCAACCGGCCCACGGTGCTCGACCCAAGTCAGTAAATCCGCCAGCATCTGGCAGGGGTGGTGCAGCTCGGATAGGCCATTGATCACCGGCACCCGGCTATCGGCAGCGAGCGCAATTTGGTCTGCGTGGCTGTCATTGCGAATCATGATCGCGCTGACCATGCGGCTGAGCACTTTGGCGGTATCCGCAATCGGCTCTGAGCGGCCTAGTTGCAGCGAATCCCCATGCAAAAACAAAGCGTGGCCGCCCATGCGCGCCATCCCCGCCTCAAAACTCACTCGGGTGCGCGTAGAGTTTTTGGTAAAGATCATCGCCAGCGTCTTGCCGAGGAAGGGCCGCCGCGCATCGCCGCCGTTGGCCTTGAGTGCCGCCGCGCGCTGCAGCAAGTGCTGAATCTCATCGGCGCTGAGATCAGAGAGTTGTAAGAAATGACGCGGCTGGGACGTAAGCGGCAGGGACATAAAAGGCCTAAATAAAGAAGGCCGCCTGATGAGGGCGGCCCGAGCTGCAAGAAGCGAAAAGTTTAGCCGAGATTTTGCTCAAGGAACTCCCAATTCGCGATGGCCCAGAAGTGCTCTAGGAAGTTAGGGCGCGAATTGCGGTAGTCGATGTAGTAGGCGTGCTCCCAGACATCCACCGTGAAGAGTGGCTTTTGGCCAGCAGTCATTGGGTTGCCAGCGCCGGTGGTGGAGACAATCGCCAAGCTGCCGTCGGCGTTCTGCACCAGCCAAGCCCAGCCTGAGCCGAAGGTGTTGATGGCGGCCTCGGTAAAGGCTTTCTTGAAGTCATCGACGCTGCCGAAGGCCTTGCTGAGTGCCGCAGTAACCTTGGCGGAAGGGCCTGAAGATTTAGGCGTCAGGCAGTTCCAGAAGAAGGTGTGGTTCCAGATTTGCGCGACGTTGTTAAAGATCTTGCCGCTGCTCTTCTTGATGACGTCTTCCATGCTCATCGCCTCAAACTCCGTCCCCGCCACCAGCTTATTGGCGTTATCGACGTAGGCTTTATGGTGCTTGGCGTAGTGGTAGTCGAAGGTCTCAGCGCTCATGTGCGGCGCGAGTGCATCTTTGGCGTAGGGGAGTTCTGGGAGCGTGTAGGTCATGGGATAGGTGCCCGACTTGAGGTGAGAAAAAGGGGTGCGATCACGGCGCAGGATACTAGCCGCTAATGCATGAACGGTGGACGACCAAGCGTTTCAGGGAAACCGTTTCGACAGAACCCCAACCCGCTCAGTTGCCGTGACGGCTTGCGCCTTAGTCTGGCGGCAGGAATACCACTGGCGACGGCTTGGCGAACGCGAAGCCTTGGAAGTAATTGGCCCCCAGCTTGCGCCAGGTTTCTTGGGCGCGCGGGTCTTCGATGCCGGAAATAATCACGCGGCGGCGCAAATGGTGGGCGATGCGCAAGGTACTTTCCGCCAGCATCTGCTCCACCGGGTCGCCGGAGAGGCTCTTGAAGCTGAGTGCATCGACCTTGACGAAGTCCACCGGCAGGCGACGCAACAGGGTGAGATCACTCATGTAGCGGCCAATGTAGTGATCAACCGAGATCTTGCAGCCCATGCGGTGCAGGGCATCGAGGCAGGGCAGTGCTTCCTTCGGGTGGTCAGTGAGCGAGCGCTCCCGCACCTCAATGCAGAGCTTGCTGGCGAGGCCGGGGCGGTGCTCCAACTGCGCGACCATGAAGTCCAAGAAACCCGGCTGAACGATGCTCTGGCTGGACAGATTGATGGCGCAGAAGGCCATGGTTTTGACCAGCTGCGGGTTCGCTTCAAGGTGCGTGAGGCAGGTGGAGATCACCCAGCGGTCGATCGCTTCGGTCATATGGTGGCGCTCCGCCACCGGCAAGAAGGCGGCAGGCGAGGCCCAAAAGCCTTCCTCGTCCTCTAGCGCGAGCAACACCTCAAAGGCGTGGCCTTCGGCGGCGAACTCAGAGCTGGGCATGATCCACTGGGTACGCAGATGGAAGAGGTCTTCTTCAATGCCACGGCGGATGCAACGCACCCAAGCTTCGTCGTCCACCACGCGGCCGACGCGGTCCATGCCAGATTCGTAGAGCTGAGCATTGTTGCGGCCCGCGCGCTTGGCGGCCGCGCAGGCGTCATCGGCGCGGCGGATGACCTCCAAGGCACCTGGTTGATCACGGCTAATCGGGCAGACGCCGAAGCTACCGGTCATCGAGAAATAGCGGCTCTCCCAATAGAAGCGGGTGGCCGCCAATTGCGCCCGAAGAGCTTCTGCGACTTCCATCGCCTGCATGGGCGAGACGTTCTCGGCCAAGATGGCGAACTGATCGGCGGCAAGGCGATAGACGTCGTGGCTTTGTGGCGCAGCACCTGCCAGGGTCTCTGCGATTCGTACCAGCACTTCATCGCCTGCGGTATGGCCGCCGAAGTCGTTGACCCGTTTGAGGTGATCGACATCGACAAATATCACTGCACCTTGCTGGCCGGAGAGCCGCGCCTGATCGAGCAAGGTGTCGATGCGCCGCTCGCAGGCTGCACGCGTCGGCAGCCCAGTGGTGAGGTCCTTGGTAAACGCGCCTTGCGCCTCGCTGGTGAGCGCGAGGGCTGGGTTGCGTACCGACGCATCGTGCGGGCGGAATACGACGACGATGCCGCAGACTCGGCCACGCATGCGCATCGGAGCGGCCGAGAGTGAGATCGCCTGCTGTACGCCAGTGATTGAGGTGAGCAGGAGGTCATCGGGGTAGTCAATCTTGCTGCCGCGCTCGGTGAGCACTTGCGCAAAATTGGGCGGCGGCGTGTTTTGGCCAACCAACTGCACCGACAAAATGTCCTCCAAAGCACGGCCTCGCGCCTGCCGCGCGCTGACGCCGGTCAGTTGCTCGGCAGCCGGGTTGACATCCTCGACCAAGCCTTGCTCGTCCGTGATGATGACGGCATCGCCCACCGACTGTAGGGCCAGCGATGAGCGCTCTTGGCTGCGCGCGAGTTGGTCCTCTAGTTGCTTACGCTCACCGCTCTCGTTGGAGAGCCGTGCCTTCGCGGCGCGGGCACTCGAGAGTGCTTCTGCCAGTTGCCGGGTGCGCTCGTTTTGCCAGTACGCCAGCACGCCGACCTCGTTACGTGCGGATTCGTCCAAGGTGACGGTGAGCGCTTCCTCAATCGAGTTAGAGCCTTCGAGTTGCTCGGCAAACTGGCGCAGCGGACGAATCACCAAGCTGCGCAGGCTCAGGTACACCAACAACAGGGTCAGCGTTACCAGTACCATGGTCGCGATCAGCGCTTGGGTAAAGACATAGCTCACACCGGCAAAGCCACTGTTGGCAGGGGCTACCAGCAACAGGTGCCAAGCGTCACTCAGAGGGCGGAACACCTTGACGTTGCTCGCCTCCTCCAGGATGGGGTCTTGCTCCAGAGTGATTTGCTCCGGCTCTAGGGATTCACCGCGGCGACGCCCCCAAATGCTCAATAGCGCCGCTTCGGCCTCCTGCCGAGATAGACCACGGCTGGCGTCCTTGTAAGCAGAGACCTCGGTGGCTTGGTAGCGCGAGGACTTCACCGTCGCCGCCTCCCGCGCTTGTTGGCCCTTAAAGAGGGTCACGGCCAGCGCATTGAGCGAGGCATTCGCCTGCCCAAGTTGTGAAAGCGACTGGCCGATGCTGGCACCGCCAAAGAGTTTCTCCGCCTCCGGGCTGCTGGCGAGTAGCTTTTGCTGGCCGTCGAGCAACACCGCATAGCCGCTGCCGCTTTTTTGTAGGCGGGCTAGGGCTTCGCGCAGCGCATCGACCGATACCGAGACCGTCACCACGCCGGCAAAACGGCCGGAAACGGTGATCGGCGTGATGTAGGTGATGACCGACGCGCGGCTGATGATGTCGCGCCTGAGTGGAGTCCAGTAGCCCTCACCGGCACCGACGAAGCGGCCAACGGTGTACCAAGAGGCCTTCGGATAGCCGCTGCGCTCCTCGCTGGTCGCCGTATGCGGGGCCAAGCCGCCACGGCCATCGCGCTGCCAGAAGAACCCCTGTGGGGAATTGCCGAGGCTCAAGGCCGCGTCGGGGGAGGGCCAAACACCGACGCTCGCCATCAGACCAGATGCGGCGGCACTCTCGGCGCCGTTTTCGATCACCGCACCCAGCGAGGCGGCGTTGATCGCGGGGTTGGCAGCGAGGCGGGCGAGTGTCACCGCCAATGCCTGCATCTGCCGGAAGCGGCTATCGAGCGTATCCGCGGCGTGCTGTGCGACGGCTTGTTCGTAGCGATGGCTTTCATCTAAGAGCCCGTCGCGCACCAGCGCCCGGTTGGCCAAGTAAGCACCACCGACCAGCAAGGCCAGAAGCAGCAAAAACACCACTCCGAGCTTGGTCGCAAGGCTTTGATGCCACGCAAGGACGCGGCGATCGTCGCCTGCCTCTTTAGATTTATGGGTGCTTTTTGCCATGCCTAGTGTCTGACGCAATCCACAGACGAGTTGATGAGCAGCGCTAGTGTGAATGCCTGAGCGAGTCTGCTGGGGAGCCCCTCGTGTTTGCAAGCGATTCCGCAGCAAATTCCGTGGCCAGCCGCACAGCAATCTGCAAGCCGTCGGGCTTCGACTCCACGACAAAACGAAGATGCCGTCCAAAGGCGGATTCAAGGTGCTCAGCGGTCAATACCGCCGCAGGCGCGCCGCTGGCGATGATGCGCCCGCCTTGCATCAGGCTGAGGGTGTCGGCGTAGCGGGCGGCTAGGTTGAGGTCATGCAGCACCAGCAACACACCGGCATCGTGCTGCCGCGCCCAGCCCCGCAGGCGGTGCAGGCACAGGTGCTGATGGGCGATGTCGAGCGCGGCGATAGGTTCATCGAGCAAGAGGTATTTGCCGCCAACAGCAGCGCCCCAGATTTGTGCCAAGCAACGCGCCAGATGGATGCGCGCGCGCTCGCCGCCTGAGAGCTCCAAAAAATTGCGGTTGCGCAGTGCTCCGGCATCGACAAACTCGAGGCAGTCGTCCAGCAGTGTTGCCGCCTCCACCTCCGATTGCCGGGGCAAATGCAGGCGGGCGAGGCTCAACACTTCCCGCACATTGAGCGCGAATCGCAGCGCGTCGTGCTGCGGCAATACCGCGCGGCGCATGGCTAATTGTTGCGGGCTGTAATCAGCCAGTGCTCGGCCATCTAATTGGACGCTGCCGCTGCTGGGCGCGAGCCCGCCTGCCAGCAGCTTCAGTAGGCTGGACTTGCCACTGCCGTTAGCGCCGAGCAGCGCATGCACGCTGCCCGCGCGCAGTTGTAGATCGATGCCGTGCAAGCATTTGCGCGCGCCATAGTGGGCAGAGGCTTGGTGGGCGGCGAGCATGGGCGGCGGCAGATCAGCGCGTCTGGGGTGCAAATTGGGCGCTAGTCGAGCGCCAACCGCTGCCGTGACCGCCGCAGCAACCACAGAAAGCAGGGCGCGCCCAAACACGCGGTGAGCACGCCGACCGGCAACTCCAAGGGGGCAAAGGCGCTGCGGGCGGCGGTATCGGCCAAGCAGAGCAAGGCGGCCCCCAAGAGTGCCGCGGCGGGCATCAGCAAGCCGTGGCGCGGGCCGACCAACAGCCGCAGGAGATGCGGCACCAACAGGCCGATGAAGCCGATCAAGCCGCCGACCGCGACGGCGGTGCCAGTCGCCAAAACCACCCAGAACAACACCCAGCGCTTGCAGGATTCGACCGCGGTGCCGAGGTAGCGCGCCTCCGCCTCGCCCAAGAGCAGGCTGTCCAGCGCGCGGGCTTGTCGCCACAGCCCAAGGCAACAGATCGCAAGGATCGGGGCGGCGACCTGCAATTCTGCCCAGCCGACGCGCGCCAGCGAGCCAAACAACCAGACGCTGATGTCGCGCAGCGCGGCATCGCTGGCAAGCTGCTGGAACATGCCGACGCCTGCGCCCGCCAAAGCGTTAATCGCAATGCCGGCCAACAACATGCTGGCGACGCTGGTTTGCTGCTGCACGCGACCCAAGGCAATGACGGTGATCGCCGCCGCCAGCCCACCGAGTGCGGCGACCACGGGCAATGCGATGGCCGTCGGCAGGTAGGCGTCCCAGCCTAGGGATTGCCGCAGCGCCAGCCAGCCGGTGGCGGCGAACGCAGCCCCGCCCGCCACGCCGATCAACGAGGGATCGGCCAAGGGGTTGCGCAGCAGACCTTGCATGGCACAGCCCGCTATTGCAGCGCTGCTGCCGATCACCACGGCGAGCAGCAGGCGCGGCATGCGCACCTGCCAGATCACAGCGGCGTCGGTGCTGGTGGCGTCGCTGCTGCCAAAGAGCGCATCGAGCACCTGCGCGGGGCTCAGGCTCACCGCACCAGAGCCCAGTGCCAGCACTGCTGCGAACATCAACAATGCGGCGAGTGCGAGCAAGACCGGCGCGGCAGGCAGGCGCATGGTGCTTGAGGGGATCCCGTTTACTTGGGCGCCATGCGGAGTGCGCCGTCGAGGCGAATCACCTCGCCGTTAAGCATGGGGTTTTCGAGGATGGCCTGCACCAGATGGGCGTATTCGTCGGGCTGGCCTAAGCGCGAGGGGAAGGGCACGGTAGCCTCCAGCGAAGCACGAATATCAGGGCCTAGGCCCGCCATCATCGCCGTCTCAAAAATCCCAGGCGCGATGGTCATGACGCGGATCCCGTGGCGTGCCAGCTCGCGGGCAATCGGCAGCGTCATCCCCACCACGCCGGCCTTGCTGGCAGCGTACGCAGCCTGACCGATCTGCCCGTCAAAGGCAGCGACACTGGCGGTGTTGATGATCACCCCCCGCTCGCCCCCGGCGTTGGGCGCTTGCTTGCTCATGGCATTCGCCGCCAAACGCAGCATGTTGAAGCTGCCGATCAGGTTGATTTGGATGGTGCGGGCAAAGCTCTCCAAACCGTGGGGTTTGTCCTTGCCGACTACCTTCTCGCCAGTGGCGATACCGGCGCAGTTAATCACCCCGTGTAGCGCGCCGAACTCCTCCTTGGCCAATTCGACGGCGGCGAGGCAGTCGTTCTCGGAGGTGATGTTGAGCTTGCAAAACACCGCGCTCTCGCCCAATTCGGCGGCCAAGGCACGCCCTAAGTCTTCGTTCAAATCGGCAATCACTACCTCGCCGCCACCTGCCACCAAGCGCCGCACAGTGGCAGCCCCGAGCCCTGAGGCACCGCCTGTGACGATGAAACTGGAATCCTGAATCTGCATGGTCTCTCCGTGGGTTTATGGTTGCGGTAACGGCATCCGCGATTGTAGTGGCAGGCCAAGGCAGGCCAAGCTAGCCATCAAGACGACTCAAGCTCAGCGCAACCCATGTTCATCCGCTTGTTTCCCCAGTGCCCGGACTTGGCCGTTCGGCAAATCAGCCTCGCTGCATGCCGCCGCCTGCCGGAGAACCCAAGGGACGCAGCACTCATGGGCGATGTGCTTTGGCCTGAGTTGCGGCGGCGCGAGTTTTTAGCGGGCCGAGCGGCGGCGGCCTCAGCACTCGAACACTTTGGCGTGGCTGTCCCGCTGCCGCGTCTGGCCTCGGGCGCGGCGCAGTGGCCGGAGGGCTATGTCGGTGCCATCGCCCACAACCCCGTGCATGCGGTGGCAGCAGTCGCGCCGCAGGGCAGGGTGCGTGGCGTGGGGGTGGATATCGAAGCACACTTGCCATTGCCTGCCGATGCCGCAGGCGTGGTGCTCACCGACGAAGAACGGGCATGGCTAGCAAAGACCCACTCGGCAGATCCTGAGCGCGCAGCGACGGTGATCTTCTCCGCCAAGGAATGCGTACATAAGGCCCTGCACCCATTGACCGGGGTTTGGCTAGAGTTTTCGGAGGTCACCGTGCATTTCGACGATCAGCAGTTTTCTGTCCGAGCCAATACGCCACTGGCGGAGCGTGCGCTGCACGGTCTCAAGTTAGACGGGCATTTGATGTTCACAGGCGAAACCATCGTCAGCCTGCTTGCCGCCTACCCAGCCCACGGCTAGCGCAGCAGCTGGCCACTGGTGAGCAGCCGCCATACGGACGCTCGCCGCTGCCGCTTGAGCCATTGGCCGTGAATTCTGGCGGCGGTTTAATGGCGCGGTGCAGCAAATCGGCCTAAACTTGGGAGTTACTTGTGGCCCCTACGGCTGCAAGACCCCATTGCACGGCGGCTTGCCCTAGGCGCAGGCCTCCAAACACCTGATTTCTCTAGCCTTTTGGATGCTACTCGTGACTGAAGAAGTGCAACGCGACGTAATGGAGTACGACGTTTTGGTAGTGGGCGGAGGCCCCGCGGGCTTATCTGCGGCGATCCGCTTAAAGCAAGTCGCCGCCGCTGCCGGCCAAGAAATCAACGTCTGCTTGGTGGAAAAGGGCTCAGAAGTCGGTGCCCACATCCTCTCCGGTGCGGTTTTTGAGCCTCGCGCCTTGGCTGAACTCTTCCCCAATTGGAAGGAACTCGGCGCGCCGCTGAAAACCGAAGTGAAAGGCGACGATATTCACTTCTTCTGGAGCGAAACCAGCTCCACCAAGATGCCCGGCTTCCTCGTGCCCAAGCCGATGCACAACGAGGGCAACTACATCATCAGCCTCGGCAATCTCTGCCGCTGGTTGGGCGACCAAGCCCAAGCCTTGGGTGTGGAGATCTACCCAGGTTTTGCCGCGCAAACCGCGATCGTCGAAGATGGCGTGGTGAAGGGTGTGACGATTGGTGATCTCGGCATTGGCCATAACGGCGAGAAGAAGGCCGACTACGCGCCGGGCATGGAGCTACGCGCCAAGTACACCTTGTTCGCCGAAGGCTGCCGTGGCCATATCGGCAAGAAGCTGATTGCCGACTTCCAATTGGACAAGGACAGCGATGTCCAGCATTACGGCATTGGCCTGAAGGAAGTTTGGGAAGTCCCTGCCGAAAACTTCAAGCCCGGCTTGGTGGTGCATGCTGCGGGTTGGCCGCTGAATGTGCTGGGTACCGATGCTCTCGGTGGCTCGTTCCTCTATCACTTTGACGACAACAAGATTGCGGTAGGTCTGATTGTCGATCTGAGCTACAGCAATCCTTGGCTGTCGCCGTTTGATGAATTCCAGCGCTTCAAGCACCACCCCGTCATTGCCCAATACCTCAAGGGCGGCAAGCGCTTGAGCTACGGTGCCCGTGCCCTCTCGAAAGGTGGATTCCATAGCCTGCCGAAGATGGTGTTCCCAGGCGGCGCGCTGATCGGCTGCGATTTGGGGACGATGAATTACTCGAAGATCAAGGGCAGCCACACCGCCATGAAGAGCGGCATGATCGCCGCTGAAGCCTTCGGCGCAGCCGTGCTGGCGGGTGATGAAGGCGGCGCCACACTTGAAGCCTTCGCAGAAGCCTTCAAGAACAGCTGGCTCTACGACGAGCTCTATAAGAGCCGCAACTTCGGCGCGCTGATCCACAAGTTTGGCGCGCTGATTGGCGGCGGCATCAACTGGCTGGAGCAGAACCTACTCGGCGGCAAAGCGCCTTGGGCTTTCCATGACATCGTGCCTGACCACGCCACGCTGAAGAAAGCGGCGGATTCCACCAAGATCGACTACCCCAAGCCCGACGGCAAGTTGAGCTTTGACAAGCTCTCCTCGGTGTTCTTGTCCTCGACCAACCACGAGGAAGATCAGCCCAGCCACTTGAAGCTCAAAGACCCCAGCATCCCAATCGCGCAGAACCTGCCGCTCTACGCCGAGCCTGCACAGCGCTATTGCCCAGCTGGTGTTTATGAAGTGATCGGTGCGCCGGGTCAGGAGCGCTTCCAGATCAATGCGCAGAACTGCGTGCACTGCAAGACCTGCGACATCAAAGACCCCGCCCAGAACATCACTTGGGTGGCGCCAGAAGGCTCCGGCGGCCCCAACTATGCGGGCATGTAAGTTTTAGTTTTACCCCTTTTTAATCAGCACCCTAGGACCCACCCCTCATGAAAGCAATCGTTTCTGTCAAGCGCGCCGTGGACTACAACGTCCGCATTCAGGTCAAGCCCGATGGCTCCGGCGTCGTCACCGACGGCGTCAAGATGAGCATGAACCCCTTCGACGAAATCGCGATGGAAGAAGCGGTTCGTCTGAAAGAGAAAGGCAAAGTCACCGAGATCATCGCCGTCACCATCGGTGGTGCGAAGAACGAAGAAACCCTGCGCACCGCGCTGGCCTTTGGTGCAACCAAGGCCATCCATGTGAAAGAAGAGGGCGAAATCCAGCCTTTGACCGCCGCCCGCGCACTGGCTGCCGTGTTCAAGAAAGAAGGTGCCAACCTCTACATTGCCGGTAAGCAGGCGATTGACGACGACGCCAACCAAACCGGCCAGATGGTCGCTGCGCTGCTCGATGCGCCACAGGCCACGTTTGCAGGCAAGGTGGACATCGAAGGCAACACCGCGACGGTGAGCCGCGAAGTTGACGCCGGCCTCGAAACCTTGGAAGTGGACCTGCCTGCCGTCATCACCGCAGACTTGCGCCTGAACGAGCCGCGCTACCTGAAGCTGCCGGACATCATGAAGGCCAAGCGCATCGCCATCGAAGCCACCACGCTTGCTGACTTGGGTGTGGAAGTCGCGCCCTTGGTCAAAACCGTGAAAACCCGTGCTCCTGCTGGCCGCAGCAAGGGTGTGATGGTGAAGACGGTGGACGAACTGGTCGCCGCCCTCAAAGCCAAGGGCTTGGCCTAATTTTTTGCCTGAGGCGACAGGCGTGAGGAGTGAGGCGTAATGCCCCTCCCACGCCTCGCCCCTCACGCCTAACCTCTAACGGAAAATTCAAATGTCCAAAGTTCTCGTAATTGCTGAGCACGCCGACGGCAAGCTCAACGCTGGTGTTGCCAAGGTTGTCTCTGCCGCCGCTGCCATTGGCGGCGATGTCCACGTTGTCGTCTATTCCACGGCTGGCGCAGGCGTCGCGGCTGAAGCCGCGCAAATCGCGGGTGTGAGCAAGGTGCTGGTCGCGGACCACGCCAACAACGACCACGCCCTTGCCGTGCGCTTGGCACCGCAAGTCGCAGCGCTCGCCGCTAGCGGCTACACCCACGTGCTGTTCTCTGGCACCACCTTCGGCAAGGACGTTGCGCCGCGCGTCGCCGCCAAGCTCGGCGTGCCGCAGATCTCTGACGTCATGGCCGTGCACTCGGCATCCTCGTTCGACCGTCCGATTTACGCCGGCAACGCCATCACCACGGTGGAAGCTGCCCCCGGCATCGTCGTCGCCACCGTGCGTTTGGCCTCCTTCAACGCCGCTGCTGCTGGCGGCGCTGCTGCGGTCGAGAGCATCGCCACCGATGCACCCGCTCCAGCCAGCACCCGCTTTGTGAAGCTTGAGCAGCAAAAGAGCGCGCGCCCTGATCTGCAAAGCGCGAACAAAGTGGTCTCTGGCGGCCGCGCTTTGGGTTCCAGCGAAAACTTCAAGGTCATCTTCGACTTCGCCGACAAAATCGGCGCAGGCGTCGGTGCCAGCCGCGCTGCCGTCGACTCCGGCTATGTGCCGAACGACATGCAGGTCGGCCAGACCGGCAAGATCATCGCGCCTGAGCTGTACTTTGCAATCGGCATCAGCGGTGCCATCCAACACTTGGCCGGTATCAAGGACGCCAAGACCATCGTCGCGATCAACAAGGACGCCGACGCGCCAATCTTTGAAGTGGCAGACATTGGCTTGGTGGGCGATCTCTTCACCCTCGTGCCCGAGCTGCAAAGCAAGATGTAGGCTGTTGGTGGTTTGATTTGCCGGTCGTAGGCTGGGTGGAGCAAAGCGAAACCCAGCACGCACTATGAGCGAGGCAAGCACGCTACCTCTGTTTAACCCGTCAAAGGCCGCAATTGCGGCCTTTGGCATATTTGGAGCCCAACAACATGCCTTACCAAAGTGTATTTGCGCCAACTGCCTTCGCAGACAAGACTTTTCTAATCACCGGCGGCGGCTCAGGCATAGGCCGCTGCACCGCGCACGAATTAGCCAGCCTTGGTGCCAAGGTATTAATAACAGGCCGCAAGCTGGAGAAACTGGAAGCCACTGCTGCGGAGATTAGAGAAGACGGCGGCCAAGCGCAGTGCTATGCCTTTGATATTCGGGACGAAGAGGCGGTTAAAGCGAATATCAGCCAAATGCTCGCCGATAATCCCCGCATTCACGGCTTGGTCAATAACGCCGGCGGCCAGTTCCCGATGCCGGTTGCGATGATCAGTAAAAAGGGCTTTGAGGCGGTAGTCGCCAACAATTTGACGGGAGGCTTCCTGGTCGCAAAAGAGCTATTTAATCAACACTTTAAGAAGCATGGTGGCGCTGTCGTCAACATGTTGGCAGACATGTGGGGCGGTATGCCCGGCATGGCGCACTCTGGCGCGGCGCGCGCGGGAATGATGAACCTGACCGAAACTATGGCGACCGAATGGGCGAGTGTCGGGGTGCGGGTGAACGCTGTCGCGCCCGGGTTCGTGGCCAGCTCCGGTATGGACCAATACGACCCGAGTTTTACCGCCCAAATTATTCCGCAAATGGCGGGGACGATTCCGCTCAAGCGCATGGCGGAGGAGGCGGAGGTGAGTGCTGCGATTGTATTTTTGTTGAGCGATGCGGCCAGCTTTATTACCGGGCACAGTTTAAAAATCGACGGCGGTGCCAGCCTCAACACCAAGTTATTCCCGCTCATCGGCAAGGGCAACACGCCGTTTGTCGGCTTCCACCGCGCCCGCAAGCCTAAGGCGGTTGCGGGCTAAGTACTTGGTTTACAGGGTTTTATTAGCACTCTGGGGGTGGCCTAAGAAGCGAGGCCCATTGGTAGCCCGCCGCTCGCCGGGCCTGTCGTAAATCTGTCGGTGCTGAGGCTCAAGTTTTTCTGCGTGGCTGTCGATAACTCGTCAGATGCGCACTACAAACTTTTGGAGCCAGCCGATGTCCCTTCGCCCCCACGCCTTCACCATCGCCGCCGCACTGTTATTTGCAGGGCAAGCCGTTCAGGCCCAGATCGCTTTGCCGCTGCCGATCCCCGTGGTGGTTCCCAGCGTCCCGCAGCTACCGGTCGCTGGTCCCTTGCTGCCGCTTCCCAATGCAGTGCTGGCTCCGGTGTCAGCCGCGGGTGTCGCGGTGGGCGGCACGGTGGGTACCGTCGCGGCGTCGGTCGGGGTGATCGGGGTCGGTACTGCGGTGCAGTTGGTCGGTGTCGGTCAGGGCGCTGCCGCATTGGTCAACTCAGCGCCGCTGATTTCGGCCTTGGTTGGCGGCATTCCTCAGTCGCCGGTCAATGCCAATAGCCCGCCGGGCGGTCTGCCCGGCCTGGCCGCCGTCGGTGCAATCGGCAC